>NZ_JBMPOW010000004.1:0-351301 GCF_049340205.1 Undibacterium sp. Ji49W
GTGCAATCACTTTATACCCTGCTTTATGAGCAAGATAATCCTGCACTACTTTTAACTTGAACTGCTCGTCGTATTTAGTCATGAAAAAACCCAAAAAGTTGGTGTCCAACTTTTTGGGTTCAGTTCACATCATCGGGTGGCTTTTGTATTTTGACGCTCTGCGGGAATTGAACCCGCGGGACGCGGGGATGAGTACGGACAGGTAACAGCGCCTGCGTGCTGTTAGCTGCCTCACGAATCTGAGCAGCTTGCAAGCTGCGAAGTGGAGAGTGGGGGTTTTGAGCCGCATGCGGCGAGCACACGAGCGACATATCGCTTGCAAGCGATATGGCTGGCCAGGATGGCCGATTCCCGCCGACTCCACCAGAATAGAAAGTCCGGGGTGCGAAGATAAATTCGGACGTAAGCAGAATGCACATAGATTATGTCGATACGGTAATGACAATACAAATCTCAGCGGACAGAAACATGTCTATATAGGTGGACGCAAACGTGAATGCCGCCACGTACCCATCTCAACACATAACTGCAAAATATTGCAAGCTAGCAATCATTTATTGATGACGCGCACATTGACGCGTGATATAAGATTTTTACAGCCTGTCGTATGTGAAAATGTTCATCGAGCCATGGACAATCATTCACATTAGGCGAAGTAGCTTGCCTATAAAACATTGATACTTGTTTTTACCTTAATTTATGCCAAAGAAGCAATTAATAAATACACTTCAACTCACTAGGCCGATGTATATATTTCTAGCAGTGCCAGCGTGATACTGAAGACCTTCATTGCTTAGTCTGATGTAATAACTGAGGTCGCTACAGCAAAAATATATCGCCCCTTTATTGACCATTTATGAATCATCCAACAACACTGAATAATGCGCCAGCGTCAACACCCAGGAAGTTGTCTTTGACGTGGCTGGCAATGGGATTTGTAGTTTTTGTGTGCGTATCACTGATTTTCATAGATGGATGGCGTAGCTGGACGGCCAGGCAAAATCAATTGCGCGAGATGAGTGTGTCAACAACCAACATGGCACGTGCAATAGCACAGCATGCAGACGACACCATCAAAGCTGCCGATACTGCGCTTTTGGGAATTGAAGATCAAATACAGACGGATGGTACTGAACCTGCCGCACTGGAAAGACTACATAATTTGCTGATGCGCAAAACCGCCGAGTTACCTCAACTAAAGGGCCTGTTTGTTTATGACGAAAACGGTAACTGGCTAGTGAACTCGCTGGCGTCCACACCTGCCAATATCAATAATGCAGACAGGGATTACTTCATCTACCACCGCACGCATCAGGATAAAAACGCCTATATAGGATCGCCAATACGCAGTCGCTCCAGCGGCATCTGGGTTATGACTTTGTCGCGCAGAATCAATCATGCTGATGGTAGTTTTGCCGGCGTTGCCTTGGCAACGATAGAGATTGATTATTTTAATAAATTTTATGACAGCTTCAATATTGGTGAGGCAGGCGCTATCGTTCTGGTATCCAATAATGGAACCATGCTGACTCGCCGGCCACTGTTGCCAGATTCCATCGGCAAAAATATGCAGTCAACGACTGTTTTTAAAGAAAGTGCAGCCCGTCCCTCCGGGACATTCAATGTCAAATCAGCACAGGATGGTGTAAAGCGCCTCAACAGCTTTCGGCGTCTGGACAAATATCCACTGTTTGTCTCTGCCGCCGTATCGGAAGATGAAATCCTCGCCGACTGGTTGACAGATACGTATTTGCATTCTGCTGGCGTCGGGCTTCTGGTTATTGCATTGGCTTCGATTGGCTTTTATCTGATTGGCCAGATGAAATTACGTCTCAACGCTGAAGCGGAAGTCATCAGGGCACGTGACGCCATGATCGTTCTGAATAAAACGCTGGAACGGCTGTCGCTGCAAGATGCATTGACCGAACTGGCCAACCGGCGCAATTTCGACATTACCCTTGAAGAAGAATTCAGCCGTGCCATCCGTAATGCCAGCTCGCTGGCACTGATCATGATTGATGTTGATCACTTTAAACAATACAACGATCTTTACGGCCACGCGGCAGGCGATGAATGTCTGCGCAAGATCAGTCAGGCTGTCAAATCTTGCCAGAATCGCGCCGGTGATCTGACGGCACGTTATGGTGGCGAAGAACTGGCGGTTATTCTTCCCACCACTGATGTCGAAGGCGCCCTTTTGATCGCAGAAAGAATCCGCGCTGCCATCCATAATCTGGGCATTTCACATGCAGGTAACGAAGCCGGCATCGTCACCGTCAGCGCTGGCGTGGAAGCCATTATTCCCGTCAGGGATTTGAACAAGCCAGTAGAGCTGATTGAAGCCGCAGACAATGCACTCTATGCTGCAAAAAAGAGCGGACGTGATCGTGTTTGCAGCAATTTCAACATGGTGGGTGTGGCAAGTTAAGTGTGTGGGGGTAGCATTAGCAAGTGACTTATTTAAAGGCACTTTACGATAATGGATTGAATGTAAGCTTTGAAGGTGAGACGCTCACGTTCGCTACGCAAGGTAGCGTTTCAAGTCACCAAAGATGATCCATTTTTGGCTAAAGAAATAGATTTTTTTCTGCAATTCATCAGCAAAACGTTGTTTTAAATTCAAATCTTTACCAATGCTGAAATGCAGTAACTATCGCAATAAATTTAACAGCACTACCGCAAGAACCTTTATTTACGGGCTTTTATGTTCCCGCCGCCCCACCAAAATACAAAAGCTACCCAATAAATTGGGTAGCTTTTGTATTTTTGTTTTTTCCGGACATGTTGACGGTGTTGGGGCCAGTGATGTCGCCGACGATCTGCTGGTCGACCTTACCGTGTATGCTTGCCCCACCGATTGCCTGGGGGGCTCATGCCACTGATCATTACTAGAACTCATTTCATCAATAGGGATGAGTGCGAGCAAGGCGATTCGGGATGCAGTGCAAGGCGCGTCGCGTAGCCAAGGCTGGTGCCTTGGCAAGCGGCGCAACGTAGCAATGCGCCCGCGAAGTGTAAATGCGGCCAGCTCCCGAAGGGTTTGCCTCATAACGCGTACTGGACTGCAAGGTGTGAACAATTCGACTCGTTGTCAATAGACCCGCTATTGACTGCCTCGTCCATAGTTTTACCGTTGCCAGCCCACGTTATGAGGCAAACGCATCTCACCCCTATTGATGAAATGAGTTCTACTTATTTTTTATCTGAGGTCTGAAAAAAATTGACCATAGAAAAGCAATAGACCACCTGACGGTGGCCTATTGCTTTCAACTCAGATCCGCAGCATCAGTGCAAATCAATTCAACTTAACTACGCACAAACCTGCTATCCACCGCGAAGGCCGTGCTTGAATTGCCAATCGCCTGGGCGAAGAACAATTCGCCATTGCGCAGCATGAATGCGCCCTGGGCGCTGCCGGATGAGACTTCTATCGTCTGGGTAATTGTCGTGTCCTTGAAAACAAATTTCCAGGTAGTTTTCCCATTGACTACGGAAGATGACACGGCACTGCCAACAAAGTTGATCACAGCACCATTCGCAGTAGCATTGACGACATCAACTGAGGAAGCGACGGTTTCGCCAGTCAGCATTTTGACGGTAGCATTGGCTTCTGTCCTGACATGCTGCGCCACCAGAATTGGCGAAGTATAGGTGCCCGTCGCGACGATAGCACCCGTGCAATTGAGGTTTTCATAGTATTCAATTTTTTGCGCCATGGACAGTGCAGAGCCACCACTGGTGGCGGTGATGGTAGTCGTCTCGATTTCGTGGTTCTGGCAACCCTGATTCCAAACGCCTGCATACTTGCTCAAAGGGCCGCTACTGGTGTCAACAGGTGCCACTGTTGCGGTTGCGCTGCCACCAGAACCGCCACCGCAGGCTGCCAACACCATTGCAGACAATACGCTCAAACTGATTAACTTGATTTTTCTCATAATGCACTCATTTTTTTAATAATAAAAACCGTGCACATTATGACAATTTCCTCATCACTTGCGTAGACTTGCGTAGAAATAATTTTACGCCTGCTTATGAATAAACACATGCTCACTTAAGCGATCAAAGCCTGTATTTTTGCCACATCATCAAACAAAAAGAAATGCCCACCAGCAAACGTATGCACTTCGGGGGCGTTCAAAAAACAGTCGGCCCAGGCCATGCCGTCGGCCAGCGCGATCCGGTCATCCTGCCCCAGTAAAATTCGCACGGGTACATGGTGCTGACGCTGGTGGCCATCGGCATAGGCTTCAGCTGCGCCTACATCGGCACGCAGTATGGGTTCAAACAATTCCATCAGTTGCGGTTCGGCCAGTACTTCTGCGGAGATGCCGCCCATATTGGCGACCCACTTCAGAAATTCCTTCTGCGGCAATTCTGCATGACGTTGCAACAGGCGGCTATGCGGTGCTGCTGCACCGGACAACACCAGTCTTTGCGGCAGACTGGCACCCAGTTCCACCAAGCGATCCAGCATGGCCAAAGCAATATAAGCCCCCATGCTGTGTCCAAACAGCACATAGGCTTGGCCAGCGCTTGCACGCAAAGTGGGTTCTAGCAAGGCAGATACTATTTCAGGAATGCTGCGCATCAATGGCAGGTGCATGTTGTTGCCATGACCGGGCGGATCCAGCGTAATCCATTCGTGGGCATGGTCACGCGCCAGTCCGGCATAGCTATGAGTGCTGCCTCCGGCAAACGGGTAGGCGATAATTTTCAAAGTCTGTTTCCTTTTATTATTTACTACGATTGTTTGCTACGATTGTTTGCTGTCAGACTAGATTAAAATTGTGCCACTTGCCCCAAGTAATTGATTTGCATGCCGGGCAAAAAAATATAATGCCGCAAAAGACAGAAAAACGCACCATGCCTGAAAATACGCCATCGTCTTCAATAACTGATGAACCCAAAATCTGGGTAGCCAGCCTGACCGATTTGCGCAAATACAGGACCAACCTGCAAAACTTGCTGAGCAGTGCAGAACAGCTACGCTGCCAGCGCTATCAACAACAGGATGACAAGGACCGTTATCTGGGTGGGCGTGCCTTGGCCAAACTGGCTGTTGCCCAACGCACGGGAATGCCAGTCGAGACTATCTCCATCCGCGTAGACGCATCCGGCAAACCACATATTGCCTTTGCGCAAAGTTCCATGGCACCACCCGCCATCAGTATTTCCCACGCGGGTGAGTTGATAGTGGTGGCAACAGCTGCCATGGTCGATCTTGGTGTCGACGTCGAATTATTACACCGCGATGTCGATCTCGACGACTTGATGCGCGTGGTCTGTAGTGACCGTGAAATGGATGAAATCAATCGCCAGGATAATAAAAGCAGGACGCAGAAGTTTTATGAATTCTGGGTATTGAAAGAAGCCTACCTGAAGGCGACTGGCGACGGACTTTCTGCTGACGCAAGAAGATTAATTTTCAGTGTCGATGCGGCATCAGGCGTTAGCCTGGTACAGGGGCTGGATAAGCAAGCAGAAGCTTGGAGCTTTTTATTACACCAGTTTGACAAGCAGCACATGATAGCCGTGGCAAGCAGGCGATTGCGGGCAAGGGATGAATGTGCTGAAGATAGGAAAATTGGTGTAGCGACTGGAAAACCGACATACATCGATGCAACGTCTTTGCTGATGGATTACTGCATAGATCGGTGAAGATCAGGCACACAGCGCTGACGAGCGATGTGCTTTTTTTTGTAAAAAATACCGGCCTGATGTTACCGATGTATTTGTATGTATGCCTGTCTGTACTTTTTCTGTTTTTGCTATCCGCTGACCTTGTTGATGAAGCGGATTTCAAAACGCTTGAAGCCGCGCTACGGAATGGAATGTTGAGTCAGGAGTAGCTTGGGCCAGGTTTCACCTGCCCAAGCTACGACAAAATACGCGCAATCCAACCCGCACCCATCAACTCCAGCGCAGATCCGTGCGTGACAAAGGCAACTGCCTGATACGCTTGCCAGTTGCCGCAAAGATGGCATTGCAAATAGCCGGTGCCACCGGCGGGAAAGCGGGTTCACCCAGACCGGTGACGGGGAAATCCGTTTTCAGGAAATGTACATCTACCTTCGTTGCACTATCCTTCATGCGCAGCAATGGATATTCATGAAAGTTGCCTTGCACGACACGGCCGCGCTGAATATCCAGTTCAGGGAACATCAGGGTGCTGATGCCATCAAGGACAGATCCCTGCACCTGATTTTCTGCGCCACTGAGGTTGACGATCTGTGAGCCTATGTCGGTCACCACAACAACCCGGTCCACCTTAAGTTCACCCTGCTTGCTGACGGTCACTTCAGCCACCTGGGCAATATAGCCCCGGTGGCTGAAATGGAAAGCAATACCCTGGCCCTGACCACGGGCGAATTTCTTTTTACCCCAACCGGCCTTGACTGCCACTTCCTGCAAGACCCGCTTCATGCGTCCCACATGGTAAGGCTGGCCACGTTCACCGGTACCCGGCACGATCTCTTTGTCACCCAGTATGTCGAGGCGAAACTCCATGGGATCACGTCCTGCGGCATGCGCCAGTTCGTCAATGAAACTATGGAATACCCAGGCAAATACATTGCTGCCAGGAGCACGCCACGGGCCCATGGGAATATTACATTCCATCAGCGTCTGTTCCAGCAGACAGTTTTCCAGCCAGCGGCCAGGAAATTCATCGCCAGATAAGCCTGCACCGCTACCCGCCTGTACAACAGGTTTTCCATCCCGTATGACCTTGTTGCCAAAGCTGACGAAGTGGTTATGCCATGCACTGAGTTTGCCTTTGTCATCCACTGCACCGCGCAGGAAATGGAAGCCGCCGGCACGAAAATGGTCATGGCGCATATCATCTTCACGCGACCAGGTCAGCTTGACCGGCGCATTGACGCGCCTGGCAATCGCCGCCGCTTCGACAATAAAGTCAGAACTAAGACGGCGACCAAAGCCACCACCACTGCGGGTGATATGCAGTTTTATTTTTTCCTTGGGCATGGCCAGGACTTCGGCCACCAGGTTCTGGCCAGACTCCGGTAATTGCGTCGGTGCCCAGATTTCCAGACTACTATCCTTGGCATTATAAGCAGCCGTGCAATTCTGTGGCTCCATGCTGGCATGTGAAATAAAGGGATAGGTATACGCAGCTTCTACGGTCTTGGCGGCCTTGCTCATGGCAGCGGCAACATCACCATCCTTGCGTAAAGTGGTAGTGCCTGGCTGGGTAGAGAGTTTTTTCGCCTGTGCAGCAAACCCTTCCCAGCTTTCATCTGCACCTTTGCTGTCGTCCCATTTGACGTTCAAAAGCTTGCGCGCGCTAAAGGCTGCCCAGGTGCTTTCCGCAACGATAGCCACGCCCGGCATCAGTCCACGCAGATTATCTGTGCCTTCGATGACAAAGGCATCTTTGACGCCAGGCTGGGCCTTGATATGGTCGAGATTGGCACTAATGACCTTGCCACCGAATACCGGACATTTTTCATAAACGGCATACAACATGCCCGGCAATTTCACATCAATGCCAAACAATGGTTTACCGGTAACGACGGACGGATTATCGACGCCGCCTATACGTGTTCCCAGTAATTTGAATTGTGCCGGGTCTTTGAGTTTGACATCTTTGGCGTCAGGCACGGGCAAACTGGCAGCCGTAGCTGCCAACGCTGCATACGTCAATTTTCGCTTGCTGACGGTATGGTGTACGGCGCTATCCGCTGCATGACATTCAGACGCAGGTACGTTCCATGTCTGTGCTGCGGCACTGATAAGCATGGTGCGCGCCGTCGCCCCCAGCCTGTGAAATTCATTGTAGTTGGTTGGTGTCGATGTCGAACCACCAGCGCCCTGGCTGCCATAAGCCGGATTGAGGTCACCCTGGACTATGCGCACGTCTTTCCAGTTCACTTCCAGCTCTTCGGCAATGACCATGGGGAGAGAAGTTTTGATCCCCTGACCTATCTCTGGTTGCTTGGACACCAAAGTCACCGTACCATCACTGCCTATGCGTATCAATGCATGCGGGACAAAATCCGCTGTTCCTGCGGCAATGCTGGCAACAGGTTTGCTGATCTGTGCCAAAGCATTGCCACCCGCCCCCATACAGGCCAGAACCAGACCACCACCAGTGAAAGCGGACATACGCAAGAAGTCGCGGCGTGCTGGCGAAACGGCTTCAGCCTGCACTGTCGCCTGCGTCGAAGTTTTTGCCTGCTTGTTTATGTTATTCATTTTATTCATTTCGCCCCCTTCTTCTTGACAGTGGCGATTTCTGCCGCCCTATGTATGCCAGCACGTATGCGTATATAGGCTGCACAGCGACACAGGTTGCCGCCCATGGCGGCATCGATATCGGCATCCGTCGGGTGTGGATTATCTTTCAGCAGGGCCGCAGCAGTCATGATCTGGCCAGCCTGGCAGTAACCACATTGCGGCACGTCCAGCTCCTGCCAGGCCGTTTGCAGCGGATGCATGGCCTTGGCGTCCAGCCCTTCTATGGTCGTAACTTTTTGCTTACCCAGTGTAGACACCGGCAGCATGCATGACCGTGTCGGCACGCCGTTGATTTGCACGGTACAGGCACCGCATTGACCTACACCACAGCCATATTTGGTACCAACCAGGTTCAGGCTGTCACGCAGCGCCCACAGCAAGGGAGTATCTGGCGCTACGTCTACGGCCTGCATCTGGCCGTTGATATTCAGGGTATGTTTGCTCATGCTGAGTCCGCGAAAGTTGAACAGGTACAAACAGGTATAGGCAGGTACCGTCAAGTAGCATCAGGTACCATCAGACAACAGGATTGTATGCCTTTCCGCAAAATCAGGTGCGGCCTTTTTAAATCAGCACGCGGTGAGCAATGCCAACATACAAGGGAATACCAAGCAGGATATTAAATGGAAATGTCAGACCCAGTGACATGCCCAGATACAGTGCCGGCGATGCTTCCGGAATGGCAAAGCGCAGAACAGCCGGTACTGCAATATAAGATGCGCTGGCGGCAAGCACCATCAATAGCGCGGCATCCCCGGCAGGCAGACGGAAGACGACTGCCAGACCCAGCGCAATACCGGCGTGGATTAGCGGGGCCAGCAGGGAATAGGCAATCAGCAAGGGAGACTTTCCCCGCACCTGTGCCAGGTTGCGCGCAGCCTTCAAACCCATATCCAGGAGGAAAAAGGCAAGCATACCCTTGAACAGGTCACCAGAAAAAGTCTGCATTGCTGCCTTGCCTGACTCACCGGAAAGTATGCCAACCAGCATCGCCCCAAGCAGCAATAGCTGTGCACCGTCCGTCAGGGATTCGTGCAGTATCTTGCCCGGTGAAGGTGTATTACCCCCGGCATTTGACTGTGCATGGCGCTTGCGCAAGGTGTTTGCCACAATTACCGCAAACAAAATCGCTGGCGATTCCATCAGCGCCATTGCTGCGGCCATGTGACCACCATAATGCAAACTATGTGTTTCCAGGTACTGCACGGTAGTGATAAACGTAACGGCACTGACTGAACCGTAAGTTGCCGCAACGGCAACGGCATCAAGTGCTGGCAAAATTCGTTTCAAGATCAGGTAAGACAATGCCGGAACAATCACCGCCAGCGCTACCGCGCAGCCCAGGCTGGTAACCAGTTGCAGGTTCAAACCAGAGTGCGCGAGCGCAAAACCGCCCTTCAGTCCTAGTGCCATCAACAGATAAAGTGAGAGAAATCCGGCGATTTGCGGTGGAATTTCAAGATTGGATTTGATCAGTCCAGCCATGATGCCGAAGATGAAAAAAAGTATGGCGGGGTCAAGTAAGCTTTGCATATCTACCTTGTGAATATCGTTGGCAGGCATGGTAAAGCCAAGCCATCATAAGGTAAAATCAATTTTATCAGCATCAATCATAGATAAAAACCTATGAATATTACTTTTAAACAATTGCAGATTTTCATACGCCTGGCCGAACTGCGCAGCATCAGTGCCGTTGCACGTGCATGCCACGTGACACAGCCTACTGTGTCGATGCAATTGAAAGAAATGACTGCATCTATCGGTATGCCCTTGTATGAAGTGATAGGCAAAAAACTGTATTTGACCAAAGCAGGGGAAGAATTGGCCAGCACAGCCAGAACGCTGGCGCATGAATGGGGCAGCTTTGAACAACTGATCGCTGCCATGAAAGGCTACACCGAGGGCAGCCTGCGAGTGGCCGTGGTCAGCACGGCCAAATATTTTATACCCCGTATGCTGGGCGATTTTTGCCGTGAATTCCCGGAAATTGATATTGCGCTGGAAGTGCAAAACCGTGACGGCGTTGTCGAGCGACTGCGGAACAATATGGATGACATCTACATCATGTCCATGCCGCCGAATGATATCGAAGTCGTCAAGCAAGTGTTCTTGCCAAATCCTTTAGTGGTGCTTGCACCGCTGCGGCATCATCTCGCAGAAAAACCCAAGCTGCAATTTGCACAGTTGTTGCAAGAGCGATTTATTTTGCGTGAGCGCGGTTCCGGCACCAGGCTGGCATGTGAACATTATTTTGCAGCAAACAACATCTCGCCTATGGTCAGGCTGGAACTGGGCAGCAACGAGGCGATCAAGCAAGCGGTTGCAGCCGACATGGGGCTGACCATTCTGTCCCGCCATGCGCTAGGTGAGCATTTAATCGACCAAAACCTGACAGTGCTGGATGTCGAAGATTTTCCTATCATGTCGAACTGGTATATTGTCTACCTGCAAGGCAAGCGATTGTCGCCCATCGCCGCTAATTTTCTTGGTTATCTGAACCAACATGCGCAAGACAAGCACTGACAGTCAATGCCAGGAGAAAAGTCAGGCTAGATCAGCCTAATGCAGGCTCAATCAGGCAAAATCACCAGCCCTGAATGCTGAAAAGAATTGCGGTCGCCGCGCCGATAGCTGCGGTAGACATATTTGTCTTCGGCAGTCTTGCTGCACATGGTGCAAGGTACAACATGGTCGATATCGGTAATACCTATCTGCTGCAAGGCGCGCCTGGTCAATATGTTCAGATCGACATGGCGAAAACGCGGATTAATGGCACTGGCATCCAGATCTGGAAATTGTCTGACAAAATCAGCGGCCAGTTCTTCACTCACTTCAAAGCAACATGGGCCTATATGCGCGCCGATAGCAGCCACCCAGTCTTGCGGCTGTTCGCCTTGCGCTGCCAGCTCTTGCCATAAGGTCTGCACCACACCACCGACGATACCGCGCCAGCCTGCATGGGCGACCGCGATCATCTTGCCATCACGTCTGGCCATCAAAACAGGTACGCAATCAGCGGTGATGATGGTCACTGGTATGCCGGGGACACGGGTAAAAAAAGCATCCGCATCGCCACATAGCTGAAATTTTTCTGTCACTTCCACTACGCGGGTACCGTGAACCTGCAGTTTGTTGGGTACGGTATCCCAGTGCCCACTGAGGCTGGCTGGCACAAATTCCCTGGCATTCCCAAAACCATATCGTATGCCTGGTATGCGGGCGAGAATGGCACTGTCGTGGTAACTGCGATGCAAGGCTTGCTCCAGCAAATAAAGTAAAAACAAGATTCTAGCGAGTTTTGGACTTTAGCGCCTGTTCAACTACTCAATTACAAATAAACTGGCGTCAGAAACCCAGCCCCAACGACACTTTCACCATTCAACGGGAAGCTGCCTTAAACATGAAATGGCAACTCCAGCCACTAAAATATCGCTATGCAGTCTATGCATTGACTTTAGCTTAAGAATGCATTGGACAACTGCGACCCGCTGCCCTACGCTCTTCCATACAATAAATAATGGAGACCCATGATGCTGCATCTGAAGACAATCCAGTTGACACCACTTGCTGCCTTGTTGGCTGGCAGTCTGATTGTCGGCGGCTGCGGGCAAAAGAACAGCAATACCGCAATGGGCGACGCCACTGCCACCACCATCAAAGCCAATACCGACATGGGCAAAACCCTGGCGCTGGATGATCAGCAAGATTTTGAAGATGCCAAACGCGGTCTGATCACCAAACCAGAAGGGAAAATCCTCGGCCCCGGCGGAGATGTACTGATCGACTTCGACGCCTGGAAATTCATAGAAGGCCCGGCCCCGGCCACCGTTAACCCCAGCCTGTGGCGCCATGCCAAACTGAATGCACAAACCGGCCTGTTCAAGGTGACTGACGGCATTTATCAATTGCGCGGCTTTGACATCGCCAACATGAGCATTATCGAAGGCAAGACCGGTTGGATCATCGTTGACCCGCTGACGTCCAAAGAAAGCGCCGCCAACGCTATCGCCTTTGCCCGCAAGCACCTGGGTGACAAACCTGTGGTAGCCGTCATCTTTACCCATAGCCATGCCGACCATTTTGGTGGTGCACTCGGTGTCGTTTCGCCGGATGAAGTGAACAGCAAAAAAATACCCGTCATCGCCCCCGATGGTTTCATGGAAGAAGCTACCAGTGAAAACATCCTGGTCGGCACCGCCATGGCCAGACGCTCTGGCTATCAGTTCGGCAAAGATCTTGAGCGATCAGCCAAAGGCCTGGTCGATACCGGTCTGGGTAAAAGCGTGGCCTATGGCAGTGTCGGTGTGCTGGAACCGAATCAGCTCATCACCAAAGCAACGCAGGAACTGACACTGGATGGCATCAACTTTGTTTTTCATAACGTACCCGGTGCAGAAGCACCATCAGAACTGACCTTCAGCATCCCCGATAAAAAAGCCTATGCCGGTGCAGAAATCCTGGCGCAGACCATGCACAATCTATTACCTGTGCGTGGTGCCAAAGCCCGTGATGCACAGCGCTGGGCAAGTTACCTGGAGCAGGCACTGGTACAAAGTGCCGATGCCAATGTCTATTTTGGCCAGCACAACTGGCCAGTCTGGGGCAAGGAGCGCATTGCAGAATTCATTACCAAACAGCGCGATGTCTACCAATACACCCATGACCAGACGGTGCGCCTGATCAATGCCGGTTACACGCCCTATGAAATCGCCGACAAGATCAAACTGCCCAAATCACTGGAAAGCTATTTCGGCGCACGCGGCTACTATGGCGACCTGCGTCATAACGTCAAAGCCGTGTACCAGTTTTATATCGGTGCCTATGACGGCAACCCGGCCAACCTGAACCGCTTGCCACCGCAAGAATCGGCCAGGCATTATGTCGAACTGGCAGGCGGTGCAGACAAAGCCATTGCCGCAGCCCAGGCTGCCTTTGACAAGGGTGACTACCGCTGGACAGCAGAACTGCTGAACCATGTCGTCTTTGCCGATAGCAATAACAAAAGCGCCAAAGAATTGCTGGCCCGTACCTATGAACAAATGGGTTACATGGCCGAAGCATCCACCTGGCGTAACAGCTACCTCACCGCCGCCAATGAATTGCGCAATGGCCCACCCGCCAAAGGCGTGAACCGTGCCGCCATGATAGACATGCTGGCCCACACCCCGATAGAACGTTTTCTGGAAGCCATGGCCGCCGGCCTGAATGGCCCGGATGCCGAAGGCAAGGATTTCAAAATCAACCTAGTGCTGACCGACAGTAAAGAGTCTTACGTGCTATGGATAGAAAACGCCGTCCTGCATCACAAGAAGGCAGAACCGGCCAAAGATGCAAATGCCACCCTGACGCTGACCAAACCCATCTTCATCAAGATGATGGCAGGCACAGCAGGTGTCAAAGACACGCTGTTCAGCGATGATTTGAAAGTCGACGGTAGCAAGATAGATCTGGTGCGCTTCTTCGGGCTGATAGACAAGGCACCGGGGACGTTTGCGATTGTGACGAAATAAATAACACGTCAAATTTCAGAATGTAACGACCGCCCCCTAACCATGTCTTCTGCGATAGCATAGCGCTATCCTGTTAAAGCAGCAGGAGTACACTTAGCTATGAAGACATGGAAACAACGCACTCAGAAGCAACTCATTTTTCGACATCCTTTGCCCTGTTAAAAACGCGGCGCTTTGGCACTTTCTGGTTTGCCAGCTTATTGTCCAATATAGGCACATGGGCACAACAAGTGGCGCAGCCATGGCTCCT
The DNA here is from genome assembly GCF_049340205.1 of Undibacterium sp. Ji49W. Lineage (NCBI taxonomy): Bacteria > Pseudomonadati > Pseudomonadota > Betaproteobacteria > Burkholderiales > Oxalobacteraceae > Undibacterium > Undibacterium sp. Ji49W. The sequence continues at coordinate 14,017 of NZ_JBMPOW010000004.1, forward strand.
GCTGAGTCTTGGCGCTTCCTCATTCATGATAGGCCTGGATGCTTTTGCACTGGGTGCTCCGGCATTTTTTCTGACCCTGTTTGGTGGTGTACTGGCTGATCGCGCAGACCGGCGTCGCATCATCAGCATCTTCCAGTCGATACAGATGCTGTGCCCGACCCTGCTGGTCGTGTTGCTGCTGACTGGCACGGTGCATCCCTGGATCATCATCTGTCTGTCGCTGGTGGTGGGTGTGACGGATGCGCTGTCCATGCCATCCTTCCAGTCCATCGTACCGAGTCTGGTCGAACGTTCACAAATCGCTCAGGGACTGGCACTGAATTCGATACAGTTCAACCTGTCGCGCATTCTGGGGCCGTCTATCGCTGGCGTCCTGCTGGTGAGCATGGGCGCAGCCGGATGCTTTGCCATCAGTGCCGTATCGTATCTTCCATTCATTGCAGTAGCCTTGTGGATACTTCCACGCGGAAAAGCTACGGCAGATGCCAGTACTGCGACAAATAGCCAGGGTCTGTTTTCGGGTGCACGCGATATCGTCGCAGACCCCAATTTACGCGGTGCCCTGATCACGGTACTGACCACCAGTTTTTTATGTAGCCCCCTGATCACCTTCACGCCGGTTCTGGTCAAAGAATCGTTGCATGGCGATGCCAGCCATTTCAGTATAGGCATGGCTTCATTTGGCGTCGGTGGCATGTTGGGCGCATTCAGTTTGCTCTTGATCAGCAGGCATATTGATTTACGCAACTTCAGTTCAAAGCTGGCAGCACTGTATGGTTTAACGCTGGTGCTCGCCGGATTGAATACATGGAATTGGGGCCTGCCTGTCTTGCTGGTCTTTGCCGGATTATGCATGACAGCCAGTAACACCGCAGCCAATTCACTGTTACAGGCCAATGCCAGTCCACAACTGCGCGGCCAGACAGTCAGCCTCTACATGCTGGCCATGCGCGGCGGCCTGTCCGCAGGCAGCCTGCTCACTGGCATATCGGTGCACCTGACAGGCGTTCGTACAGCATTGATCATCAATGGATGTCTGGCTGTGGCGATACATCTGTACACTGGTTGGGCGTGGCAGAGGGCGAACAAGGTAGTCGTCACCTCGTAAAAAACCAAGGCATATCGCAGAAACAACTGTATTATTTCCACCTCTGAAAATCATTCTTTCTCCGGGGTTGAAATGCTCAAAAAATTGCTTGCACTATGCTTTCTCGTCTTTTCTTCCCATTTGATGGCGGCAGAAATGCGCGATGCCCAGGTAGCGATGGAACACGGAAACAACAAACTGGCCAAGAAAATAATGACAGAATTGGCTGAAAAAAATGATCCTCTGGCGCAGATGTATCTGGCTTCGTGGTACACCACGGGTGCAAGAGATGGTTCCAAACCAGACTTGAAAAAGGCTGTCTACTGGTTTGAAAAATGCACGGCGCTTGTTGTCTGCAAACTGGAGCTGGCCAAATTGCTTGGTGAGGGTAAAGGTGCCCCCAAAGATACGCAAAGGGCCCTGGATCTCTACAAAGCGGTGATTGACTTTGATGTGAAATGGCCAGAAGGCAAGGATGAGGCCAGGGTCAAGGCTGGTTTGATTTATTTTACCGAGAAAAAATATAAAGATCGTGATGAAGCTGAAAGGCTGTTTGCGATTGCAGCCAGTCATGGTAATTCAAATGCCCAGTTTTGGACCGGCGTAGTCACGCAAATGAAACAGCCACCCGAGGCGCATTTAGTAGAAGCATATAAATTCTTTTATCTGGCCAATAGCAAGGAAAAGCATTACAACGCTATTTCAGCCATGGAAAGTTTGGAAAAAAAGATGACCCGTGCTGAGGTTGAACAAGCGAAGGAATGGGCAAATGCATGGAGTCCGACTGAGTGATAGCACATATCTAGCGCGATTCTGCAATCAAGCTTTCAGCGGGAATACCTAGCCCCGCATGCAAGCGTCTGATCATTGCCAAGGTAAGTGGGCGTTTGCGGTTCAGAATTTCATAGACCCGATTTGAGCGCCCTATCATAGGTTCGAGATCTTTTGCAGTCAAACCAGCCTGCTCCATGCGAAATTGGATAGCATCAATCGGATCAGGTGGTCCGATTGGGTAGTGCTTTTCCTCATAGGCTTCAATCAACATCAGCAATACTTCAAAACGATCACCGTCTTCGGTATCAGGCTCTGGTGGATGATCAAAGTAGCCGGAAGTGAGGTGCAGTGCCTGTTCATAATCGGCTTCAGTACGAATTGGTTTGATATGCATTTTTTTACTCCATCTCTATCGTATTTGCGTCAACGCGATCATATTCGGCATGTGTACCTATAAATTTGATATACAGGGCACCAAACCGATAAGCCACAGCAACGATCAACCGATGATGATTGCCTTTTATATTAAACACGACACGGTTATTGCCGACAAAACTGGCACTGGCGTAATGTGCCTTGATATCTTGAGGCGACTTCCATTGCACCTTGATTGCTTCGTCGTGCCATGCCTGTAAGGCCACCTTGGCATCAGGGTGTTTTTCCCAATAAGCAATCAAGTGTTTTTTCGCAATTACTCTCATATTTGCAGCATAGTCCCAAAATGGGACCAATGCAAGTCAAGCTTCAAAATATAAAAGCCCAAAAAGCGTTTCCACCTTTTGAGCCTTCAATTTCCACCTACCAAAAACATCACACCGTCTGCGGCCTGGTCTTATGAAAAGTCACCGGGCTATACGGTACAGATGAAGGCGGTGGTGCCTGCAAAATATGTTTTTTCATCGCACCAATGATGTGCATCTCGCAGGGCTTGCAGTCGAATTTCAGCGTGTATTTTTCTTCGCCTGTGACCAGGGTCATGGGTTCGGCCTTGACCTGGCCTTGTACACCTTGCACACCCTTGGCCTGTTTGGGGCAGAGGTTGAACGAGAAGCGCAGGCAGTGCTTGGTGATCATCAGCGATACTTCGCCCGCTTCTTCATGGGATTCATAGGCAGCGGCGATCAGTTGTACGGCGTGTTTTTCATAGAAGCTACGGGCCTTGTGGTTGTACACATTGGCGAGGTAGCTGAGCGTGGTTTCCGGATAGGCCACTGGTGGCTCGACGGCCGGTGTGCGCTGCGGGCGCTGCCATGCGGCCAGTCGCGCGGCTTCGTGCGCGGCAACGGCGTCGCGGCGCAGGGCGTTGATGACAGAGGATGGCACGAACCATGGCTGCTGCAAATCCAGATTGACCTGCTCCGCTTCAAACATGGTATTGCCGAGCTTGGCAAGGTTGTCGCGCAGGCCTGCTTCGGCCTTGTCGCGGTTTTGTGCTGGCTCTAGTGCCAGTTGGGTGCTGACTTCAGATGTCACGCCGTCTTCATCGGTGATCTTCAGACGCAGGCCATCTGCCTGCTCTGCCAGGGTCAGCCAGACCGGGATACGGCGCTCGGCGGATTTTTTGGTGAGTGCGTGTTCCCAGCGATGGTCACGGTTGCGATTGATCAGGGTGCCGACTTTGATGCCAGTCAGTTCTGCCATTTTTTCATTCGGGAAAACGCGCCAGATTTCACCGTTGTCTGATGCGCCTACACGCTCTACGGTATTGGCCTGTATGCCAGCGACATCGCGTTTGACCATGTAGTTGAGGCCATCACCATTCGACATGGGTTCATTGGCTTCAATTTCAAAGAAGTTGGCTGCAAGGCGGGTCACATAACCAAGGTGCAGGCCGACATATTTGGGTGAATCGAATGCGCCTATGTCTTCAAGGCGGCCATTGGCAAAATAATCGGTGTGGCCGCGATGGAAATTCTTGTCCACATTGGGTGTGAATGCTACCTGGCTATGGCCGCTGGAAGCACGTGTGAATTCTGGCCTGCGCTCTAGAATTTCGTCCAGCAGCAAACGGTAATGGGCAGTGATGTTCTTGACATAGCCCATGTCCTTGTAGCGGCCTTCTATCTTCAATGACTGTACGCCTGCATCGAGCAAGGCTTCAAGATTGCGGCTCTGGTCATTGTCTTTCATGGATAGCAGATGTTTTTCATATGCGACTACCCGGCCCTCACCATCGCTCAATGTATAAGGCAGGCGGCAGGCTTGCGAGCAATCGCCACGGTTGGCACTGCGGCCATTGTCGGCATGCGAGATATAGCATTGGCCAGAGAAGGCCACGCACAATGCGCCATGCACAAAATATTCCAGCGGCGTGGCGACTTGCGCCTTGATGGCCTGTATCTGTTTGATCGTCAGTTCACGCGCCAGCACCAATTGCGAAAAACCGACATCGCCAAGAAACCTGGCTTTTTCCACACCCCGGATATCACACTGGGTACTGGCATGCAGCTGGATAGGCGGGATGTCGAGTTCCAGAATACCCATGTCTTGCACGATCAGGGCATCGACACCGGCGTCGTACAGTTGACGTATCTGCTTGCGTGCCGGTTCCAGTTCTGAATCATGCAGAATGGTGTTCATGGTCACGAAGATGCGTGCATGGTAGCGGTGGGCAAATTCGACCAGGGCCGCGATTTCGCTGACTTCATTGCTGGCATTGTGACGTGCGCCAAACGAAGGACCGCCGATATACACGGCATCTGCACCGTGCAGTATCGCCTCGCGGCCAATTTCTACAGTTTTGGCGGGCGATAAAAGTTCAGTCTGGTTGGCAAGCAGGGTCATGGTGTACACCGGTGACGTGGAAAGGCCGAAATTATAACGAAATCAAGGGCTTATGTCTTATTTGTATTCACTATCGGGGCATAAAACCATGCCATTTGATGAAAGTCTGGCACATTCATTTACGGATAGTAAGTTTCAGGCAACATTTACCGTGCAGAACGATGCGATCTATACATTTGATCTCTTAGAACCTGTTTACGATCTGTAGCGAGCGAGCGTCAGCGGGGTGAAGAGCAGCGCAAAAAGCGGAATGTACTCAAGTACATGAGCATTTTGAGCAGCACATGAGCCCCGATCACGCTCGCGCAGTAAGATCGTAAGCAGGTTCTTAGTGTAGCCAGGTCTGCACAGATAACCAGAAGATATGCTTCCCTGACAAAATTTCATTGATAAAAAAAACACACAGGCGTTTCAAGGGTCTTGCCTGCTCTACAATGCCAGCTACACCGACTTGAGTTATCCAAACGCAACCATGCGCCTATCTTACACCCGCCCGCTGTTACCAAAATCCTCGATCTTGCTGAGTTTGCTGAGCTTACTTGCCTCAATGGGTTCTTTACTGCCAGCACTGGCAAATGCCCAGGGTAATCTGCCACCGTCAGTGGAAGCAGTATTCAGCCAGGCAGGGGTACCGCAACAGGCCATGAGTGCGATAGTGATACCTGCCAGTGGCGGTCAGCCCGTGCTGGCACATCTGTCGGAAAGGCCGATGAACCCTGCATCGACCATGAAGTTGCTGACCACACTGATCGCGCTGGAAGAACTGGGGCCAACCTTTCGCTGGAAAACCCAGATCTTGACCGATAAGCCGGTAAAGAAAGATAGCTATACCGGCAACCTTTACCTGCGTGGCGGCGGCGACCCCAACCTGACGCTGGAAAAGCTGAGCAGCATGCTGCGTGCCTTGCGCCAGCAGGGTTTTCGTAAAATCCGTGGTGATATCATTCTGGACCGCAGCTATCTGCAACCAGAGCGTCCGGATGTCGGCGCCCCAAACTTTGATGAATATCCGGATGCGTATTACAACGTGATACCGGATGCCCTGCTGGTCAACAATAACCTGATGAACCTGGGCATTGATGCCGGTACAGAAAAAATCAACGTACGTCTGGGTACACCACTGGATAAACTGAAAGTCACGAGCCACCTGCATTTCAATGATCTGCCCTGCTCCGCCTGGGAAAAAGAATGGCTGCCGCCAGCGATCGACTATGCGACCACACCGGCTGGCATGACGGAAGTAACGCTGAACGGTGGTTTCCCGCGTCGCTGCAAGATCAATAACAGCATCAACATCCTTGACCGTAATCATTACATCACCTATGCAATACGGGCACTGTGGCAAGAAATGGGTGGCAGTTGGCAGGGTGAAGTCCATGATGGCAAAGTGCCAGCCAATGCAGTTCTAGTGGTAGAGCGCACATCGGAAACGCTGGCAGATATTATCCGCATCATCAACAAGCAGTCTGACAATACCATGGCGCGCATGTTGTTCATGACGCTGGGCACAGAATCGGCCAACAAGCCCGTCAGCAACAGTCTTGAAGCCGCCAATACCCGTATCAGGCAATGGCTGGGGAAACAGAATATCAATGATGCTGGCCTGGTGCTGGAAAACGGTTCCGGCCTGTCACGCACTGAACGCATCAGCCCACAGCAAATGGCGGGCATTTTGCAGGTGGGTGCACGCAGCAACTGGAACGCAGAATTTTCCAGCAGCATGCCAGTTGCCTCACTCGACGGCACCATGCGCCGCCGTCTGAAAGGCAGCCCCGCAGAATTACGTGCCCGCATCAAGACCGGTACGCTCAAAGATGTGGTGGCCATCGCCGGTTATGTCAGGGACATCAATGATCAGCAATGGATAGTAGTGGCCACCATTAATCATGAAGACAGTATCAAGGCCAAATCGGCACTGGACGAATTGATTAGCTGGGTTGCTGCCGGCAGACGTTGAAACTGTGTTGACGGCTCGTTAAGCCTGTGTTGCAGAAATGTAGAGGAAACGTAGAAGAAGCGTTCAAGAACTGTTGAAAAAGCATTGAAAAAGCGTTGAAAAAACGTTTATATTGCACCTGCAGTCTGTAAAAATAACTGCGCACGTCTACACTTATTTTTTCTGCCGGGGCTTGTCAGGAACGACAAGGTATTTTTGCTGATCAGCATCGAAGTGAAACAGCTTCTTCCCCTTTTGCTCACTGACCTGCAGTTCATAGGTTGACGTGCGTTCGCCCTCGTTATCCATGGTGTGGGCAAGTTCCTGATAACGGTAATGCTTGTCCGCAAAATTAAGTGTGATGTCACCCGGCGCAGTGCTGCCCATGGCAATGTCCCATTTGGCGAGGTAGTCATGGCAATTCGGTGGTTCTGCTTCGTTTTCATGCACACGCAGACGCACGTGTCTGCCTCTGGCATGGGCGCTGCTGGCTGTATTGGCATTACGTATGATATTCACGCATTCTGGCCCGCTTTCTTCATGCACGGCCAGGTCCAGTCCATTCGTTTTATCCAGCATTGGCACCAGATTATTGGCGTCAATACGAAATAATAATAAACGGGTACTTGCTACGCCCTGTTTCAGTTGGCTGTGTTCCAGCGCCAGTGCAAACTGACCGGGGAACAATTCAATGATGCTGGTGTTACCGATGGCCGAATTGCGACCATTGTTGTCCAGCCATTCGATCACATCCTGTCTGCTGACCAGTGACCAGGCTTCGCCACGGCGGTGAAACCAGTAAGCAGCCAGCAGTGTGGGCTTGCCCGCATCCAGGGCATCCCCTTTGACCAGCAAGACTGCACTGTCTTCATTCAAGCGCTGTACCTGCAAGGCATCCATACGCAAACCCGCTTGCAAGGAAGCGGAAACAGACACAGGAAATTCAGCCTTCAACAGTGGCGGCTTGACGACGGCATTTTGCTCACCATCCCAGCCCTTGAACACCAAGCGCATCAAGTCCCGCCGTTCCAGCGTCTGTACGGACTCTGTCCGCCCACATGCCGCCAGCGCAAGCAGGAACAGCACAGAACCCAGGAATTTGATCAGGGACACGCGAAATTGCACGAGGGAAATTTTATGAATGAAGTAGCAGAGATTCTAACTGATCGTTGTAATCTGCCGATGATTTGTGGACGAATATTCGTGCAGATCGCATCGTTTGCTAGTCTGCTGATGAATGCAGTGCCTTTACTTGATTGCAGTATTATTACGAAAAAACAATTGACGGATATGGTCCCATGAATGAGATGATTCAAAGATTTGACAACGCTGTACTGGATTTGTGGGAGCCACATCTATCGCCTACAGAAGAGAGCATTTCCAGAATAGAGAAAGATTTTGGGATCATATTACCGAAGGAATTGATAGATTTAGCCCGCTACAGTAAAAGCTATAGCAGCTATTTCGTGAGTCTCGGACCGGATTTTGATTTTCACAGCCATATAATTGCGAAGAACAATATGGCCCGTCATCACGATGATTGGCTTAGTTTGGGGTTAGGACTTCCCCTTCCATCTAATCTGGTAATAATTTCAGAAAATTTCACGTCAGATTTCTTTTGGTGCTTTGACATCAGCAAGCCGGGGCCTGACTACCCCATTATTTATTGGGCGCCTTATTATTGTTTAATCGAACCCTATGGTCGTTACAAGAATTTTTCTGCTTTTGTTGAAGGCATAATTAATCATGAGGCTTAGTGGAAAATGTTTGCATACCAGCTTGAATCGATAAGATGGTAATGCTTCAAGTTTGAACTACGAAAAAAGCGATGATGCGTTCAAATACACGTTTGAAATGGGAATGAATTCGATGACAATCTACACGTGGACGAGTACGATGAAGTACGCCGGATACGCCGGGGTCACTGAAGCAGATGATAGAAAAATTTGGTGGACCGACGAGCTTATAGGCGATCCTTTACCTACTCTGGAAAACTGGAATCTACCACGCATGGTTCAATATCTTGGTAGTGCAAAGAAAAAGCGAAAACCAGTAAAAATTGGCGATGCACCATCTGCAGGCAGTGCATATTTAATCAGTCAGAATGCAGCCGAAACACTTAGTGATATCTGGGAGCGCGATGCAATTCTTTATCCAGTGATTTTAGAAGATTCGGCAGACAAATATTATATGGTCGTCGCCAGGCACGTGATTGACTGTCTGGACAGAGAAAAATCTGCTGGCCCACGCCATACCTACGGACCTACACCTGAGTTGTTCGCATCCTTGGAAGAATGGGTGTTTGATGAATCGGCCCTTGGTGAGCATGACCTATTTCGGCTACCCGACAGCAAGACAACTTATTATTTAACGGAACGATTCAAGCAACGAGTGATTGAGGCAGGGCTGAAAGGATTTTGTCTCAATCAACGCGCGTGGGAAGAAAAACCGTTTATATCATAGTTGCGTAAGCGCCTACGAAACATACGTGGATGGTAATGTCTTAAATTACAAGGCAATAATATGGAGAGTAATTCTGATTCTGTTGCAGCAATCAAGTTCTATTCCGCTGAAGGCGAGTATGGCGAGTTTTCTAATTTTTCGCGCTACTCAATTTCGATGAATGGAAAAACCTGGCCGACAAGTGAGCATTACTTTCAGGCTCAGAAATTTCCTGATGTGTCATATCGCGAAAAAATAAGGAAAGCCAAAACACCATCAATCGCAGCCAAACTAGGTCGTACACGTACTGAAAAAATACGCCCGGATTGGGAGTCTGTGAAAGTACAAGTCATGCGTGATGCGGTAACGGAAAAATTCAAGCAGCATAAAGACTTGCAAGACTTATTGCTGAGCACCGGGTCGGCAAAATTAATCGAAGACACTACAGATGACGATTATTGGGGCATAGGGAGTGACGGACGAGGTAAAAATATGCTGGGTAGAATATTAATGGAAGTCAGAGCGGCATTTGTGTGAGCAAACCGGTAAACAAATTAATGATTTTGCCGGTATTCACGAATAGCGCTTCGGTGCTCGCTGAGATCAACCTGATACAGGCCAAATAGGCCTTTACGCACTTTCACGATCACCACTTCATCCACAGTCTTGCTGCACCAGTAGGCTCTGGCAAGGCTGGTATATTCAATAATGGGCAAGCTTTTGTCTTCGGGCACCAATGCATCGCATGGTATGTTTCTGTGATAGTGCGCTTCCAGCAAAGGGCCACCCAGCAACTGGTTAATGCGTATGCCGCCCACATAGCTGGCGCCAGCAAACATTGTCCCGCTCAATACCGCCAGACCCAAAATGATACGTACGGGCACAATGCGTTCGCGACTCGCCATAAACAAGAAAAGCCCCAGTACCAGGCTGGCAAGCACCCCTGCCAACACATGCGGCATGCCATAGCTGGCATTGAAGAAGGCCCATGCTTCGTTTTGCAAGAAACGGTCTACGAAACCGTAGACCACCAGCACGGCCATGCCTATCAGGACTTTTTTGGTCGCGGGATGCTTCGTCAGATCAAACATTACCGCATCCAGATTGCTGTCGGCAACAAAACTGTCGAACACGCCATGCTCACGGAATAAGCGTACCAGTGCGGGTTCTGCATTTTTATCTGTTACCGGCGTGGCACCAGCATTTTGCAACTGCCAATCTTTACTTAGGATGGCCCATGGCAGTTTGTGCGCATGCGAGCGCAGTTGCAATACACCAAACCGTGGAATGAAAGATACGCTCTTCAGATCATTCCAGCGCATTTCTCTTCCAAAGAATGTCAGATTGGCCAGCAGTGAGGTTGAAGTCTGTTCCAGACGCAGCCCTTCAGCATTAACAACGAGTCTGGCAGAGCGGTACGACCATTGCATGATGGATTGCACCAGCACGAGCGCCAGGCCAAAGACCAGCCCGCCCCACCGCTCAGGATGCCGGAGCGAAAACATGCCCCACATCTTTTCCAGGGTGAATACGTTCAACATGTTCAGATGCCTGAACCAGAAAAAGGTGCCCACCACACTAATGGCCAGCGCAACATACGCCAGCTTTTCTATCAAGAATAGCTCGCGTTTTATCCGGGTAAATACATAGCTTGTACGCACATCCTGCATAAGGCCTTTCCAACTGCGTGGCAGTAGTCTAAGTAGTCTATATGGCAATCAATGCGCATGATGTCATGAAAAAACTTTCACTACAAGATTCAGTCCTGATTTCAGCCCTGATTTCAGCCCTGATTTCAGCCCTGATTTCAGCCCTGGTAGCGTGCACGCAATAACTGCATCATTGCTACATTCTGCTCCCACGCATCGGAAACCACCTGGTTCGTATACGGCAGGGTCTGCGTGTAGGGGGATGGCCCGAATTCTGGCGTCAGCGTGATCTGTTGTTTGCCGGATGCGCGCTGCTGGTGGATGATGGCATCCCACCACGACAGATGCTGTTGCAGTGCAGCTGCATGTTCTGGTGCACGGAAATCATTTACCTGCGGCCCCTGGCTATGACCAACACGGGCATGGATATGGCGTACATGCGGATAGACCTGTTCCAGCACATGGGCCTGATCTTCGAGCAGCGATTCACAGGCGCAGCACCAGTGCGACAGATCGGCATTCAGGGCCAGTTGCGGTCGTTGTGTCAGGTAGGGCAGCAAGAGCATGGGGTGGCCACTGAAACGGCTACGGTGGATTTCATGCACGATGGGGACGCCGGTTCCGGCTGCGATCTCATCAGCCAGATCCAGCAATTCTGCATTTTGCGCATAGCTGTAAAAATCTTTGCCGGTATGCGTATTCACAAACAGGGGCCTGGCGGCACAGGCATTGTGCAGCAAGTCTGCCAGCGCCTGTTTGTGTTGTGCAAAGTCGCTGTGGAATACGGTTTCCCATTGCTGGGCGATCAGGTGCAGGCCGGCGTCAGCGATGGCGTGGGTCCAGGCATCGCGTTCACTTGCATCCATGGACAGAGACATTTCCACACCATCAAAACCGGCTTCCAGCACGCGGGCGATGAAGGTCTCACGGCTCAGATGGGCGCTGCCCCAGTGGGGGGCAAAAATCAATACACTCATATCATTACATTCATATCAATACACTCACGCCCAGCTTCAGACAAAGCCACGCACCGGGAAACTGGCATCGCGCTGTATCCAGTTGTGTGGTGAGTAATGGGTGCTGCCATCGGTGACATGCAGGGTATAGGCATGGCGCGAAAAGGCCGAGCGATTGGGCGCGCTGTAATGCGGCAACAGGCCATGAAAGCAGACCAGACTGCCTGCTTTTACTTCCAGCGGTATGGCCGTACTGTCGTCGGGCCAGGGCATGGCATCAAGTTTTTCTACACGGACCTGATCACCTTCACGCACAAAGCGTTCACGCATGGGTGTGCGATGGCCGCCTGGCTCAGCCCACATGCAGCCGTTTTCCAGTGTCGCATCTTCGAGGGCAAACCAGAATGTAGTAACACTAACCGGATCGGTTTCAAAGTAAGTGGCATCCTGATGCCAGCGCACTTCACCACCTATGCCGGGTTGCTTGAAGATGTACATGGATTGCCATATCTGTGGCTGCTGCAGGCCCAGTTGCTCAGCCACTTGTGCCAGCGCCGGGCCGCGAGAAAATGCGCTGAATACCGGATCAAGATCATGTATGGCATGCCCTATCTTGTTGATGGACAGGGCTTTGGCCTGACGCAGATTACCCTGTTCATCAAAGGCTTCTTCTTCAAAAAAACAACTGATATTGTTGGCCGAATTGAGGAAATAATGATCGACCTTCTTTTCCTGTTCTTTGGTTGTAAAGATAGACCTGGATGATGCAGGATCAAATTCATCGACAATTTTGGCAGCGCGTTCACGCAGAGCAGCAATGTCGGCCTGGTTTTTAAAATCCGGCACGACGATATAGCCGTCCTGATGAAACTGCTTGATCTGTTCGGCATTCAGCATGGCGACTCCTGTTGGTGTATGGCTGGATTGGCTGGATTGCTTGGACTGGGTGGCACAGACTGATCAATATTGACGCTGCACCTTGACTTACATCAAGTGTAACGAATACAACTTGTCTCTTACAACACCAACAATGGTTGACAGATTGTCTCCAATATATAGACAATCGCTCTATGGACCAGTTAAAAGCAATGGAAATCTTTGTCGAGGTGGCGCGCCAGCGCAGCTTCAGTGCGGCCGGACGCCATCTGGGTATCAGTCGCGCCATGGTCAGCAAGCACATCATGCAGCTGGAAGCAGAGCTGGGGGCACGCCTGCTGCACCGCTCCACCCGTGAAGTCAGCCTGACTGAACTTGGCCAGGCTTATCTGGAACCGTGCAGCGCCAGTGTCGAACAGGCACGACAGGCACGTCTGGTGATCAGCCAGGCGGGTCATGAACTGGCGGGTGGCATACGCATACAGGCACCCAGCAGTTTTGGCAGTGAATGGCTGGCCGATGCCCTGGCCCGCTTTGCACTGCTGCATCCCAGGCTGCAACCTACCCTGCATGTAGACGACAATTTACTCGACCCGTTCAAGCATGGTTTTGACCTCAGCATCCGGGTCGGCGGCATACCGGACAGCCGTGGCCTGCATATGCGCCGCCTGGCACCCTGTCGTGGCATCTTGTGCGCCAGCCCAGCGTATCTGGCGCAACATGGCATGCCAGCACACCCAGAACAATTACTGCAACACCGCTGTCTGCATTTCAGCCACCTGACGCAAGGTAATACCTGGCATTTTGAACGCGCAGGTGAGCATCTTGCCATCGACATTACACCGGGGTTTTCATCCAATAATGGCAAGGTTTTGCACCAGGCTGCACTGCGGGGTCTGGGCATTGTGTATGACACGAGCTTTCTAGCATGGCGTGATCTGCTGGAAGGCCGTCTGATCCCCGTACTGACAGACTGGGCATTACCACTGAACGACTTTACGGCCCTGTACCCGGCTACCCACAAAGTAGCGCCGAAAGTCAGGGCTCTGATTGATTTTCTGGTGGAAGAATACCAGCCGGTGCCGGAATGGGATAAGGCTCTGCTAGCAGCCGGGCGAATCTGAATCAGGAGACATCTTGCGCCAGCCTGCCCAGCAGCCTCATCCCCTGTTCCATCTCACGTCCCCAGGGCCGTCCTATATTCAGGCGCAGATAATTCGCATATTTGCCAGAGCCAGAAAACAGGCTGCCCGGCGTAAACGCAATGCCGACGCTGACTGCCTGGCGTAGCAGTGCCAGGGTATCGATATGTTCCGGCAATTCCAGCCACAACCACCAGCCGCCAGCAGGGCTGATGACCTGTGTCCCGGCTGGAAAATAGCGGTGTATCGCTGCCGTCGCCAGTGGTATGGTCGCGGCCAGTCGTTCACGCAATTTGCGCAAATGCGAAGGCAAGGCACCAGATTGCATGAATTCTGCCAGTACCGCCTGTTCAAACAAGGGCGTGATCAGGGACGTGCTGAGTTTCAGCGAATTGATCCTGGCCTGGTAACGCCCGCCGGCAATCCAGCCTACGCGGAAAGCCGGTGCCAGGCTCTTGCTGCATGAACCACAATAGATTACCCTGCCCTGTCTGTCCCAGGCCTTGATGGCTTGCGGCCTATGCTGCAAATGCGGCAAATGCGAAAGGTCGCCGAATACATCATCTTCTATCAATGCCAGGTCATGCTGTTCTATCAGGCGCAGCAGACGCTTCTTGTTTTTTTCAGACATGCTGCAACCTAGCGGATTCTGGAAATTGGGCATGGCCACCACGGCACGCACGCCCGTCTGATGTTCGAGTGCATATTCCAGTGCTTCCAGACTGATGCCCTGGCCTGGCACACAGGGCACTTCTATCGCCTTGATGCCCAGGTTTTCCAGCATTTGCAGCAAACCAAAATAGACGGGCGATTCAACAATGACGGTATCGCCTGCCTGCGCCACCGCGCGCAGGGCTACGCTCAGGGCTTCGGTACTGCCATTGGTGATCAACAGGTCTGACGCCTCAAGGTCGACACCAGAGGTTTTCAGCCATTGAATCAATGCGGTCTTCAATGCAGGTAAGCCAGTGCCACCCGGGTACACGCCGATGAGCATCGGGTTTTGCCTGAGCTGGCGCTGGGCAATTTTTGCCAAGGCGTCGCAGGGGTACCATTCGGGTGCGGCACTGGCCAGATGCAGGCCCAGTTGCAGGGGTTGCGCTGTCAGCGAATACAGTTCTGTCATGCGGTGTTGCAGCGACACCAGTTTGTCATATTCAACCGCCGGCGGTGTCAGCTTTGTTTTCGATGTGACTGCCCTCGCCTGATCCGCTGCACGAACCTTCCAGTCCGCTACATACATGCCAGACTTGCTGCGCGCTTCTACCAGCCCCTGGGTTTCGAGATACCGATAACAACGTATGACGGTGGACACACTAAGCTGCTTCAAGCTGGCGAATTCGCGCACGGAAGGCAGGCGTTCACCCACCTGATAACGGCCAGCCCGGATATCGCTGTCCAATGCCTGTGCCAGTTGCCTGTAACTGTGCTGCATAACAGATGCCCTCCTATTCAATCTGTACAGCATAAATCAGTCTGGCACTGTAAGCAAATATCAGTCGCTGCTGCACTAGACTTGGCACATGACTACATCACACACATCATCCCCTGCCACCAGCCCACTTCACTCTCCTGCCAGCAATGTCAAGCCGGGTATTACTCATAGGGCGGTTGATCTGTTCCCTGCCGTGCTGGCTGGCCTGATTGCCGTATTGATCTCTTACGCCGGTCCCATGCTGCTGATGTTACAGGCAGCACAGGCAGCTCACTTGACATCTGCGCAAACCAGTTCATGGCTATGGGCAGTCTCTATCGGTTCGGGCCTGTCTGGTGCGTGGATGAGCTGGCGCTATAAAATCCCGGTCATCTGTGCCTGGAATACACCCGGCGCGGCCTTGCTGGTGACAGCACTGGCAACCGTAGCGTATAACCAGGCGATTGCTGCGTATCTGTTTGCAGCAGCCATTATCTTCCTCATCGGTGCCACCGGGGTTTTTGAAAAACTGATGGCGCACATCCCGAAAAGCCTGTGTGCCGCCATGCTGGCCGGCATACTGATGCGCTTTGGTGTCGATGTGTTTGCCAGCGCCCGCAGTGAAGCCCATGGCGCGCCGTATCTTGTGGGTTTGATGTTCATTGCCTATCTGTTTTACAAAAAACGTTCTGCCCGCTATGCCATCGTACTAACCCTGCTAACCGGGGTACTGCTTTGGAGCGTGCTGGGCTGGGGAGATGCAGCAAATATAGCGGCGAATTCAGCAGCCAATACAGCGACTGTCACCTGGCAGGCCGGTCTGACCCTGCCGGCCTGGACTACACCGGAATTTTCTGTCAGCGCCCTGCTCAGCCTGGGCTTGCCACTGGCATTGCTTTGCCTGACCGGCCAGCAGGTACCCGGCGTTGCTGTCCTGCGCGCTGCGGGTTATGAACACGCCCCCAGCAGTAAACTGGTCAGCGGTACCGGCCTGGCCAGTCTGTTGCTGGCACCATTCGGCGCACATGGGGTTAACCTGGCGGCGATTACTGCGGCTATCTGCACGGGGCCAGAGGCGCATCATCAACCAGAAAAACGCTGGGTAGCCGGGCTCGCCTGCGGGGTATTCTATTTGTTGATAGGCAGCTTTGCCGGTTCACTGACCACGCTGTTCCTGCATCTGCCGCATGCATTGGTGACCACGGTAGCCGGCCTGGCTTTACTGGGTGCGATACAGAATGGTTTGGTGAATGCTATGCAGGAAACCTCGGAACGTGAGGCTGCATTGATCACCTTTATCGTCACCGCCTCGAATATCAGCCTGCTGGGTCTGGGATCAGCCTGCTGGGGCATTGCGCTGGGCGTACTCAGTTATTACCTGCTGCGGATAAAGACAGCATCACACACCGGTCAATAAAAGTGCCTGCAATTATTCGCTGAACTTGCTGGCAAAGGTGGCAACGCCATCCCAGTCGGCAGGTGCTGGGTTGTCACGGTAATACGCTATACGTTCCAGGAAAACCTGGGCTGCGACATCGGCTGCATGGGTTTGCAGATAGTCTTTGAACAGTACCTCTGCCTCATGCCATTGCTGGGTACGGAAACTGTTCAGTGCGCGATGCCACAGATCCAGAGTTGCTGTCGTGTCTGCATCGAGATTTGCTAATTCCATGATGGGTTCAAAAATGGAAATAGGTTGTGTCTTACCCTTGACTCTGACCCTGTCCAGTTCACGATAAGCAAATTCTGGTGCAGCATTTTTTGTCGCTTCACCGACGATAATACCCACGCCGTATAGCTTGGTCACGCCTTCCAGTCTGGATGACAAATTGACGGCATCACCCATCACGGTATAAGCCAGACGAATTTTAGAACCCATGTCGCCCACGCGTACTTCACCAGTGTTCAGACCTATACCTATTTTCAGGGCGGGCCAGCCACGCTGGACAAATTCCTGACTCAAACGCTGCGCTGTCACCTGCATTTTCAACGCGCTTTCTACCGATCGTCTGGCGTGATCAGTCAGGCGCACCGGCGCGCCCCAGAAGGCCATCACGGCATCGCCTATGTACTTGTCAAGCGTGCCCCGGTTACCACGGATTTCTTCCGACATCGCAGTCAGATAAATGTTGATATATTCGCGCAAGTCAACTGCACTCAGGGTTTCAGAGATAGAGGTGAACCCCCTCACATCCGAAAACATGACAGTCAGCTCACGACTTTCACCTTCCATGGTATAGCTGTCAGGCTCATCAGCCATCACGGCTACCAATTCAGGTGCCACATATTCGCCAAAGCGTCTGACCACGCCCCGCAAGCGGCGTGATTCAACCACATAATTCCAGCCAAACACAAACAGGAAAAGTAAAAATATCAACAGCAACGGCGTTGCCAACGGCAGCACCTTATCAAAACTTTGATACATCCAATAATTAAAACCGATGGCTGCCAGCAGACATGACAGCGTGAACAAAATTGCCGACACTGGCTTAAGGCGTATGAGTGCAAACGTCAGGACAATGCCCAGCAAAATGACCTGTATCAATTCTATGCTGCGACTATCACTGGGCCTGACCTTGAAATCATTATCCAGTATCGAAGCAATCACATTGGCATGCATCTCAACGCCAGGATAATCAATACCCACAGGTGCCGTCCGTAAATCCTTGAGCCCTACTGCCGTAGTACCAATCAAGATGATTTTATCTGCGAGAACAGCTTCAGGTAGCTGTTTTTTTAAAACGTCAGTTGCCGATATATAGGTAAACCGTCCACCATCCGGGCCACCCTTGCCTTTGTATTGAATCAGACTTCTCAACAAGGGTTCCAGAGGAATCGTCTTGCGTGGTGATGAATTCAGTACGATAGCCTCAATTTCGTCATCCTTGCTGGCATCTGCCTGCAAGCTCTCGGCATCTTTGGAAAATTTTGGTTTCAGCCTGGTCGCATTCAGTGCCACCCTGGCAGTGGCCAGCGACAAGGCTTCATAATAATTTGATTTATATTTTGCCAGCAGAGGTATGCTGCGTATGACCCCATCAGAATCTGGCGTTGGGGTCAAAAAGCCACCTGCTATGGCAGCATCCTGAAGCTGCTGCATATTGGCGATAAAACTAAAATATTCTGCCGATTCGACATCACGACCACCCAGCTCTGCTTGCAACAAGGCAGGTTTGGGCAAAGCCCCTTTGCTGATCGCTTTTTTATCATCTGAAAAAAAATAGCCCAGCACGACGGGGCGACTTTCAAATGCTTTGGTCAGGCGGTCATCAAAATCGAGTTGGTGCTTCAGATTGGCTACCTGTTCGGCAAAGCCCTTGTCGTCTTTTAATTCTTTCTTCGCCAATCCCTCCAGTATCTGGAAACCAGAGCTGCCATCTGGCTCAGGAAAAACAACGTCGACACCCACGGCGCGCACATGGTAATCATCCGTCAATCTTTTGATCAGATCCGCCACGACCGAGCGCTTCCAAGGCCATTGACCAACCTCAGTCAGGCTTTTTTCGTCGATGTTGACGATGATGATATCTTTATTGAGCTGCGGGACTTCCAGACGCATCCTGACGTCATAGGCAAAAAAATCGATCAGGTTGACCAGTCTTACCGGAAAAATAGCATTGGCCTGCAAGGCAACCAACACGGTCACCACCAGACCGATTATCCAGGGCACCTGTTTTCTGATATTTTTTAGCAAGCCGCCTCCGCCTCAAAAACCATCTACGTCATCAACCCTCAGGGTTTATAACCTGGTATACCGCTCTCATCCACATTATCTATCTGCGCCTTATCCATAAATTTTTCGGCATAGGTCAGGTAGACTTTCTTGCGGACGAAGATGTCAAACAGGTCGGGGTCAATATGGCCGTTCAGCGCAAAGCTGCCGAGTATGCGCAGGGATTCAGTCAGGGTCTTGCCGTCTTTGTAGGGCCTGTCCTTGGCGGTCAGTGCTTCAAAGATATCGGCAATCGCCATGATCTTGGCCTGTACTGACATCTGCTCGCCACGCAGGCCACGCGGGTAACCTTTGCCGTCCATGCGTTCATGATGCCCGCCGGCATATTCAGGCACGTTCTGTAAGTGCTTGGGCCAGGGCAAGGCTTCCAGCATCTTGATGGTGGTGATGATGTGGTTATTGATGATGGCCCGTTCTGCCGCATTCAGGGTACCGGCGCGTACAGACAGGTTTTCCATTTCATCGACACTGAGAAAGGTACTTCTGGTGCCATCGGGGGCGACCCATGGCCAGTTGGCGATTTCAGCGATTCTGTCCAGGTCTTCCTGACTGGTTCTTTCTGAACCCAGGTTCAATTTTTTTAAGAATTGCCGCGCCTCTTCTATTCTGGCCAGTTCTGTCTGTAAATCATGGTCCAGTTCAGCCGCCAGGACTTCATTTTTGACATCAGCCTGGTAGAGTGAGCATTTGCTTTTCAAGACCCGAATTTCCGCGTCGCGCTTCAAGACTTCAAAACGAGTATCAAGCAGGTGTATGCGGTCAAAAATAGTTTCCAGCTTGGTCGACTTCTCAACCACATGGACTGGGGTGGAAATCTTGCCGCAATCATGCAGAATGCCGGCCATCCACAATTCCTTGCGGTCCTTGTCTGTCATGACAAAATGCGCCAGCGGGCCAGCCCTGGTTTCGTGCACGGCACTGGCCAGCATCATGGTCAGTTCGGGCACGTGCTGGCAATGCCTGCCGGTATGTGGAGACTTTTCATCAATGCCGATATTGATCAGGTGCACCAGCGATACGAACAGATTTTCCAGTTGCGAAATAAGTTGCTGGGTGGTCAGGGCAATCGCTGCCTGGGATGCCAGTGCTTCAATAAAGCGCTGGTCGGTTTCGGTAAATGGGCATGGCTCACCGGTCTCAGGGTCGGTAGCATTGATCAGTTGCAACACACCGATGAGTTCTCCTTCATGATCATGCATGGGCACGGTCAACAAGGATTTGGTGTGGTAACTGAATTGCTGGTCAAAATTGCGGGTACCCGAAAAATTGAACACGCCAACGGTGTACACGTCCTGAATATTCACCGACAGTTTGTAGTTGGCTGCATAGGCTGCCACGGCATTCAGGTTTTTGATGCCATTGTCATCGATCAGGGGAATATTCGGGATATCCACCGCCTGCCCTTTAACACCACCCTGATACATGTTGAGTTTGTCATTCAACGAGATATTGAAGCACAGGCTTTTCTTGTCCTTGCTGGTGCGATACAGAGTACCACCATCGGCATAGGTCATACTTTTCGCCGACCGCAATATGTTTTCAAGCAATAATGGTATGTCGTGATTATTACTCAGCTCCAGACTTAACTCTGTGAGTTTTTCCAGGCGCTTTGCAATCTCGTCACTGCTTAATGCAGTCATAATCACTTTCTCCAAATCTAGGAAATGCTACAAAAACTGTTTTAAAAATTGTTTCAAAAACTGTTTCAAAAACTGCCCACGGCTAGCGGCTGACCAGTAACGTCAAAATTGAAAACTGTCGCCCGCCCGCAACGCGGTAAATTTTCCTGGGCGCTTCGCTTCCAGTTCGTACATGATCTGTGTTTCCTGCCCTGGCTTAAGGTGGTAGATCAAAAAATCCACTGCCTCTGGCAGGTCCTGGATATCCTGCAATAATGCTCCCGGACAAA
This sequence comes from Undibacterium sp. Ji49W, assembly GCF_049340205.1. Taxonomy (NCBI): domain Bacteria; kingdom Pseudomonadati; phylum Pseudomonadota; class Betaproteobacteria; order Burkholderiales; family Oxalobacteraceae; genus Undibacterium; species Undibacterium sp. Ji49W. The sequence goes on from NZ_JBMPOW010000004.1 coordinate 34,719, forward strand.
AATGCCGGGATATGTGCGCCAGTTCTGCTTCGGCATCCGGAAAAGAACAATCCACGATCACTTTGCGCAAGCTTGTTTCATTTTTCATTGCAGCCCACAAATCGGGGGTGGTCGCCATATCTCCAGTGAATAAGAAACCGGCGTCGCGGTTCTTGATCCAATACCCGACCGAACCCGGTGTATGATTGACCGGATATGAACGGATGCTTCTGTCACCCAGGGTCAGCGTGCTGCCAGTCAGCATTTCTTCAAATCGCATGGATGGCTGTTCTGCATTGGGCAAGCTGGAAAAATCAGGCCAGATCACCCAGTTGAAGATATGGGTTTTCAATGCCTGTACCACTTCCGGCGTAGCGTGTACGGTGACGGGTGTACTTCTTTTGCCAAACACGGCATCCATCAACAAGGCCAGACCAGCCACGTGATCGAGATGGCAGTGGCTGATGAATACATGGTCGATGGCAACCAGTTGCTCTATGCTCAAGCTGGCCAGACCGGTGCCGGCGTCGACCAGCACGTCATCATCCACCAGCATACTGGTTGTATTTGGCTCTTTTCCGCCGATACCACCTGCGCAGCCAAGAATTTTTAATTTCATAAACACAGAAATAGTGAGTCGTTGTTCGGCAATGAATTAAAGCCCATGGTGCATACGGAAAACGCCCCAGGAAAAATCCAGCCCAGGTCAGGCAAACTGCGATAGCCTAGCTTAACACTTTCTTTGTGGGCAACGAAATTTAGTGGTGGTCAAACCACGGACTTGCGGCCTTTTCCATCATGCCAGAACAATAAACGACAAGGAATGGGGTCGTATTCAGCAAAAAACCGCATCAATCCCAAAAATTATGCGCCCAACATTGGGGGAAATCTCTTGCATTCTGGTCATATATGCACTTCCATGATACATTTTTGTACAAACTGGTACTCAGGCAGCGCACCTGCATACAACAGTGGTGAGATTATTGATCAGACAAGCACTGCCTGCCTCATAATTTAGCTGAGCAAGTAGACTAATCAAGGAAAAAGAATGGCGGTTACCGGCAACATCGCACATGCACCCAAAGAAGGCGTGGACCATCGCCTGCTGTTCTTTAAAAAACTGCAGGCGCTGACCAATAAAATTCATGGGGCGGATGCGCTTGACCAGATCATGCTGGATGTGTCCCAGGATATCTGCGACCTCTTTGACTGTGATCGCCTGACCATTTATGTGGTCGCCCAAGACAAAACCACGCTGATTTCCAAAATCAAGACCGGCCTGAATTCCTTCAAGGACCTGCGTCTGTCAATTTCTGAACAAAGTATTGCCGGCCATGTCGCCCTCACGCGTAGCATGATCAGTCTGCGTGATGTGTATGATGAAAACGAATTGCGCTCGCATTCTCCAACACTGAAATTCCAGCGTGCCGTCGACCAGCGCACCGGCTACCGCACCAAGCAAATGCTGGTGGCACCGATCGTCGATGGGCAAAACAAGGATTTATTGGGTGTGGTGCAATTCATTAATCACCGCTTTGGCGATGCCTTTACCGATATTGCAGCAGAAGGTGTACAGGCCCTGTGCGAAACCCTGGCTGTTGCTTTTTCGCAAAAAAGCAAGGCTTTGCCGACCAACACGCCACGTACCAAATTTGACTTTCTGGTATCCGAGGCAATTATTTCGGCGCAAGAGCTGGAACTGGCCGTCAGTTCAGCCCGCAGGAACCTGCAAGATCTGGAAGATGTGCTGACTGACGAGTTTGATATCCCCGTTTCCAGTCTGGGCCAGGCGCTGGCAAAATATTTCAATGTGCCTTACGAGCCTTTCAAGCCTGAACGCCTGGTACCGGTCGATCTGGTCAAGCGGCTCAAGCGCCAGTATGTGGAGCAAAATTCCTGGCTACCCATCATGGAAGACCAGAATGGCCTGACCGTGCTGGCGATTGATCCCGAGCACATCAACACTACCCACGTGGTGAATCATGTGTTTGCCACCTCGAAGATCAATTACAGGGTCACGACAAAAAAAGAATTTCGCCAGACCATAGACCAGTTCTTTGGTGGCGTGGCCGATACCGGCTCGGTGGATGACCTGCTGTCGGGCATGGAAGATGAAGACGAAGAACACAGTGGTGGTCAATCCGCTGTGGAAATTTCGGCTGCAGTCGAGAATGAACTGGTCAAGCTGATCAACAAGATCATCATCGATGCGTACCAGCAAGGTGCATCCGACATCCATATAGAACCCCGCCCTGGCAAGGAAAAAACTCTGATCCGCTTCCGCAAGGATGGTTCACTGTCGCCGTATATTGAAATACCTGCCAGCTATCGTAATTCGCTGTTGGCACGTATCAAGATCATGTGTGATCTGGACATCTCTGAACGCCGCAAGCCACAGGACGGCAAGATCAAGTTCAAGAAGTATGGCCCCTACGATATCGAATTGCGGGTGGCGACCATACCTTCTTCGGGTGGCATGGAAGACGTGGTCATGCGTATCCTGGCCGCTGGCGAACCTATTCCGCTGGATAAACTGGGCATCCTGCCGTACAACCTTGAACGTCTGAAACAGGTCGTCAGCAAACCCTATGGCCTGTTCTTTGTCTGCGGCCCCACCGGCTCGGGCAAGACAACCACCCTGCATTCGGTATTAAGCCACCTGAATACGCCAGAAACCAAAATCTGGACGGCAGAAGACCCGGTAGAAATTACCCAGAAAGGCTTGCGCCAGGTGCAGGTCAACCGCAAGGCAGGCATGGATTTCGCCACTGTCATGCGGGCCTTCCTGCGGGCTGATCCTGACATCATCATGGTGGGTGAAATGCGCGACAAGGAAACCGTCGCCATCGGTCTGGAAGCCTCGCTGACAGGCCATATGGTGCTGGCAACCCTGCATACCAACAGCGCACCGGAATCCATCGTGCGCCTGCTGGACATGGGCATGGACCCGTTCAACTTTGCCGATGCCCTGCTGGGCATCCTGGCGCAAAGGCTGACCAAGCGTCTGTGTGGCAAATGCAAAGTGGCTTACCACCCGGGCAAGGAAGAAATGAAGGACCTGCTCGACGAATACTGCGTGGAACTGCTCAATACCGAAGCCTTTACCAAGAATGCGCTGGAAGCCAAGAAAAAAGTGTTTACCACCTGGCAGTCACTGTATGGCGACAAACAAGGCAAGTTCACACTGTACAAGGCGGTCGGTTGCGAGCATTGCACCAATGGCTATAAAGGCCGGCTGGGCCTGCATGAACTGATGGTGGCAAATGACATCGTCAAAAAGCTGATACAGGATCATGCCCGGGTTTCAGAATTGCTGACGGCGGCACTGGCCGATGGCATGCTGACCCTGAAAATGGATGGCATAGAAAAAGTCTTGTCCGGGCTGACCGACATGAAGCAGGTCAGGATAGTGTGCATCAAATAATTTTCTGAGAATACGCTACAATTTTGAATCTGAGACCGCAGCCATTGCTCGTAAAGTAGCTGCGGTGACAGCCTCACAGCCATCCTTATTTTCAGAAAGCACACATGAAATACCTGCACACCATGGTCCGTGTTACCGACCTCGACGCCTCCATGCGGTTTTACCGCGATGCACTGGGACTGGAACTGGTGCATCAAAAAGAATACCCAAAAGGCCGTTTTACCCTGGTGTACCTGGCAGCGCCAGGCGACCATGACGCCCAGGTGGAACTGACCTATAACTGGGACCCGGAAGAATACACCGGCGGCCGTAACTTCGGTCACCTGGCTTACCATGTGGATGACATCTACCAGGCTTGCCAGCGTCTGATGGACCATGGCGTTGTGATCAACCGCCCGCCACGTGATGGCCACATGGCCTTTGTACGTTCGCCTGACAATATCTCGATAGAACTGTTACAGGCGGGTGAAGCACTGGCCCCGGCGGAACCATGGGCATCGATGCCGAATACTGGCAGCTGGTGATACGTTGATACCGTGATACCAGTGGTGTACTTCACCAATGAAAAACGCAGACCAAGGTCTGCGTTTTTTTAATTCTTCACCAGTCAACAATTCAATTCTTGTAATCCGGGCGACGTGCTTCCTTGTTCATCGCGCGAATCAGACCCACCATGCTGACAACCACAACAACAGAAACGATACTCAAAATACCGGTCCACATAGGCACATCCTGAATTGAAATAATGATGTTTCTTTATATCAACTGAGATGCCGTGCGTCAACATTACAAACAGGCTTTCGAGGAGTTTTAACTTTATCTTGCAATCTGCCTGTGCCGGTCTTCAAATACCAAGCTGCACACCTACACGTGCCCATGCCGGCGGAAATAAGCAATCAGGCCGCTGGTGGATGTATCAAGATTCGAATCATATTCCTGGTTACCCAAGATCGCCGGTAACAGCTTATTGGCCAGTTGCTTGCCTAGTTCCACGCCCCACTGGTCAAAAGAATTGATGCCCCAGATCACGCCCTGCACGAAGACCTTGTGTTCATACAGGGCCAGCAACATGCCTAACTGGAAAGGGTCCAGGCTTGGCATCAGGATGGTGGTGGATGGCTGGTTGCCAGCAAATACCTTGTGCGGCAAGAGCTTGGCGATATGTGCATCGCTAAGGCCAGCCTGCGACAGCTCTTCCCTTGCCTGCGTTTCAGTCTTGCCAAATGCCAGTGCTGCACTCTGGGCCAGGCAATTTGCCAGCAGGGGTGCCTGGTGACCCGGCAAAGGATAATCACTGGAAGCGGCTACCACAAAATCACAAGGGATCAGCCAGCCGCCCTGATGCAATAACTGGAAGAAGGCATGCTGGCCATTTACGCCGATCTCCCCCCAGACGATGGGGTTGGCACGGCAGGTCAGGGCTTCGCCATCACGGCTGACGGTCTTGCCATTGGATTCCATTTCCAGTTGCTGCAAAAAGGCGGGCAAATGGCGTATCGATTCGTTATACGGCAGGATGGCTGTCGTTTCGGCACCGAGGAAATTGGTATTCCAGATAGAAATCAGGGCCAGCAGCACAGGCAGATTTTTTTCCAGCGGTGCCTGACGGAAGTGCTTGTCCATGGTTTCGGCACCGGCAAGCATGCGCTCGAAACCACTCATACCGATAGCCAGCGCGACCGACAGGCCAACGGCGGACCATAGCGAATAGCGCCCCCCGACCCAATCCCAGATTTGCAGGATATTGCTGTCAGGAATGCCAAATTCATGCGCCTTGTCGGGACTGGATGTGACGGCGATAAAATGTTTGGCCACTGCCCATTCTTCCATCGCGGCAGCCATCAGCCAGGTGCGGGCAGTCTGGGCATTGATGCTGGTTTCCTGCGTGGTGAAGGTTTTGGAAGCGACGATGAACAGGGTCGTGCGCGGATCAAGCTTTTCCAGCAAGGGAGCCAGATGAGCACTGTCCAGATTCGATACATAATAAAAAGTCAGCCCAGGATGCTGCATGGCAGATAGCGCACGGGTCGCCAGCTTGGGTCCAAGGTCAGAGCCACCGATGCCTATGTTGACTATATTCTGTATGGCATCGCCCTTGAAACCACGCCACAAGCCGCTGCGCACCCGTTCAACGATGTCGCGCATCTGCTTGCGCACGGCCCGAACCTGCGGCATGACATCATGCTCAGCATTCGGGAAAGGGGTGAAATCGGTGTGGCGTAAAGCGGTATGCAACACGGCCCGGTCTTCACTGATATTAATTTTCTCACCAGCAAACATGCGGTCACGCCAGCTTTCCAGATTCGACAGGCGCGCCAGCGCCATCAGGCTATCTAGGGCTGGCTGGTCTATGCGCTGCTTGGAATAATCCACCAGCAAACCATCCAGCTCGGCCGAAAAATGGCTAAACCTGTGTGCATCGGCAGCAAACAATTCACGCAGATGCTTTTTTTCCAGTCGCTGTTGATGCGCCAGCAATGCCTGCCATTCAGGCGTATGGGTGATATTCATGTTCTTCCTGGGCTGGTAAGGGTGAGCCGTAACTAAGCTCAAACTGAGCTCAAATTAAGCCTGATCAATTATGCATGCAGCGAAGCCAATTATTGTTAAAATCAACATCAGGCTGTGTTAACCTATGTTACATCGCTGCACCTCTGTGACCAAAATAACATAGGGCAAGAACATCAACAAGATTAGGGCATGTTGACATATCTTTTAGGCAAAGCATTTCACCTAGGCGGGGGCCGCCTAGGTGAAACCCTGAGGGAATGGGTCCGAAACCTCGCCTGGCGTTGTTGTGCGTCGCTCACTTGGATTACCAAGCAGCGCTCCGCACGCCTAGCCAGACAAGGTTTCAAACCCATTTGCTTACCCAAAAGATATGTCAACACGCCCTAACCTGACAAAAAGGATGATCATGCTGAGTAAACAGGATATCGGTATCTTGATTGTGGATGACAATGACATCAGCCGTTCTATGCTGCGTCATATCCTTGAGAGTGAACAATTCAATGTCATTGGAGAAGCCAACAATGGCCTCACCGCTATTGAGTGGATGGAGAAAACCATCCCCGAAGTAGTGTGCCTGGACGTCATGATGCCCGATATTGACGGGTTGGTGATACTCGACCACATCAAGAGAATCTCACCGGAAACCGTGGTACTGATGGTCACCGGCAGCAACAAGAAGGAAACCGTGATGAAAGCCATCAAGAGTGGGGCCAGCGGCTTTATCGTCAAGCCTTTCAATCCGGCGACGGTGTTGCAGAACATGAACAACCTGCTGACGAAATCATACAGGCCGCTCAAGTATTTGATTGATCGCCGCAAGAACTGGAAACAACCAGGGTTTTAGGCATGCCAGATTGCGTTATCAGCGCGAGCTGAGCAAGTTCGCCATGGCAACATAAGCTTCCAGCGACAAGGTCTCCGGACGCCCCTGAGGATCAACCCCACACGCGACCAGATCAGCTTCTGTCAGCATGCCGGCGACGCAATTGCGTACTACCTTGCGCCTTTGGGAAAACGCCTTGGTGACGACTTCTTCGAGTTTTTTGATGTCGCAGGGAAAGGCACCCGGCTTGGGTATCATGCGTACGATGGCAGATTCCACCCGGGGTGGCGGATCAAAGGCTTCTGGCGGCACGATAAACATCAATTCCATGTGGTAGCGTACCTGCAACATCACAGACAGGCGGCCATAGGTCTTGCTGCCTGGTTCGGCGACCATGCGCTCCACCACTTCTTTTTGCAGCATGAAATGCTGGTCTTCCACCAGATGCGCAAATTCAGCCAGATGAAACAACAACGGGCTGGAAATGTTATACGGTAAATTGCCCACCACGCGCAGCTTTTGGCCGGTTGGCACGCTGATGCCGGAAAAATCAAATGCAAGAGCATCGCCCTCGTGCACTGTCAATTTTTCTACGGGGAAATTTTTCTTCAGACGCGCCACCAGGTCGCGGTCCAGTTCCACCACGTGCAGGTGATCCAGATCTGCCAGCAACAGGCGTGTCATGGCGGCCAGACCGGGGCCGATTTCGACCATGGTCTGGCCGGGCTGCGGGTGTATGGCGCGAATGATCTGGCTCAATACCAGATCGTCAGTCAAAAAATTCTGACCAAAACGTTTACGTGGGATATGTTTCATATTATTTCTTTGAGGCTGGAACATGTGTGCTCTGGCCTTTTGCCAGAACAAGATGCTAATGCGTTTTTGCCATGCTGGCCGCAACACGTATGGCGACTATCATACTACCGATATCAGCATGCCCGACGCCTTGTGCCGCCAGGTCCAGTGCGGTGCCGTGATCGACCGAAGTACGTATCAGCGGCAAACCCAGGGTGATATTCACCCCTAATCCAAAACTTGCATGTTTCAATACCGGCAAGCCCTGATCGTGATACATGGCCAGCACGCAGTCGGCCTGTTCCAGGTATTTTTGCTGGAACAGGGTGTCGGCCGGATACGGACCGCTGACTTGCATGCCAGCTTGCTGTGCCTGTCTGATGACGGGCATGATGACATCAATTTCTTCACGGCCCAGGTAACCATTCTCACCTGCATGCGGGTTCAGCCCGGCCACCAGTATGCGGGGTGCCGCGATACCAAACTTGTCGCGCAGGTCAGCATGGATAATTTCCAGCGTACGCAACAAATCATCAAACTGAATGGCATCAGCCACTTGCCGCAAGGGTAGATGCGTGGTTGCCAGAGCAACTCTTAAAGGCTGCGACAACTGGGCATTGGCTTCACTCGCCAGCATCATGACAACACGCGAGGTATTGGTTTTTTCGGCAAAATACTCGGTATGCCCGCTAAAAGCAACGCCGGCATCGTTGATCGTGCTTTTTTGCAGGGGAGCCGTGACGATGGCGTCACACCAGCCCTGCTGCACACTTTCAATGGCCACATCCAGGGTTTGCAAGACAGAACGGCCATTGCGCGCATCCAGATGGCCGGCAATCACATGGGCATTCAGGGGACTATCAATCACCGTCATCCGGTCTGTGCCACAGGCGGGCAAACCCTGATTGCGCAGTGCCTGTAAGGACACACCCATAAGATTGATGTCAGGATTGATCTCCGCCGCAAGCATGGCGAGATAGGCAGCATCGCCTATCAGGACCGGTCTTACTTCGTGCCGTAGCTGCCAGGCTGCGGCGATGGATATTTCAGGCCCGATGCCGGCTGGTTCCCCTACGGTCACCGCGATCACCGGCAAACTGGGCTTTGGCATTATTTGTCGTCCAGACGATATTCCACATATGCGCGATCACGAATTTCGCGCAGCCAGTCCTGCAAGGCTTCATCAGCCTTGCGTTCACGTACTGCCTGACGGGCGGCGATACGCTGACGGTCTTTCGACAATTCATCGGTTTTCCGTTCCAGTACCTGGATGATGTGTACACCAAACTGTGTCGTGACCGGGTCACTGATCTGGTTGATGGACAGCTTATCCATGACCTGTTCAAATTCAGGTACGGTGACGCCTGGATAAATCCAGCCCAGATCGCCGCCTTTGGAGGCAGAACCGTCGACGGAATTGGCTTTGGCCAGGTCTTCAAAAGTCGCCTCTTTGGCTTCTATCTTTCTTTTGAATTCCATCAATTTTTGACGTGCTTCTGCTTCAGTCACGATCTGGCTGACCTTCAGCAGGATATGGCGGGCACGGGTTTGTTGCTCAACGGCTGCCGCCTTGCTGTCATTCATGGCACGCTTGCCATTGACTTTAACAATATGAAAACCATTCGGGCTGCGCACGATATCGGATACTTCGCCGACCTTGACTTTGCTGATGGCGTCAACAAACAATTGTGGCAAGCGGTCTTGTTCACGCCAGCCTATGTCGCCACCTTTGAGCGCTTCGGAACTGTCAGAATAAGTCACTGCCAGTTTGGCGAAGTCTGCACCACCACGCAGTTTTTCCAGCACTTCTTCAGCACGTTTGCGGCGCAGGGCAATTTGTTCAGACGAGGCGTTTTCCGGAATGCTGACCAGGATGTGTGCCAGATTCAATTCCTGCTTGCCAACCTTGGAATTGGCTTCTGCAGCCAGGTAGTTATCGATCTCTGTTTCAGATACCTGAATCTTGCTGTCAACTTCACGATCGCGGATACGCTGCATCAGGATATCGTCACGCATTTCTTCACGGAACTTGGCGTAGGACGTGCCTTCGCGTTCGATCTGGTTGCGGAACTCGGTCATGGACATCTTGTTTTGCTCTGCCAGACGCAACATGGTGCGGTCCAGCATCACGTCGTCAACACGCATGCCATTTTCTTTTGCCAGCTGCATTTGCGCACGATTGACAATCATGCGTTCAAGCAATTGTTTTTGCAAATCAGCACGGTCAGGTAAGGGTGTGCCCTGCTTTTTCAGATTTGCTTCTACGGCCACCAGGCGTTCATTCAATTCCTGGCGGGTAATCACTTCATCATTCACCACCACCACGATGGTATTGATGACTTGCGATTTGCCGTTGGTCTGCGCTGGCTTGGGCTTGACGACAGGTGCAGGTGTGAGCAGTGGATTGATTTTAACTTGTGACCACGCTGCCGGGCTGGCAAGCAGGCCGACAGAAACCGCGAATACTGAGAGAAATTTACATTGTTTCATTTGCAATAAATGTCGCATATCGATCCAAAATCCTGTTACGCCTGGTCACGTGTCTGAACATCGACACCGGGCAAAAGTTGCAATATACACGTTAGCACCCGTTTCATAAACAGCGCAGGCCATTCAATCACCGGTGACGGCTACTACAATTGTTATTACAGCAAAAAATATCTACCGTTCGTTGATCGGCTGATAACCCGAAATATTTTTCCTCAAGGCATCAATTGGATTGCCACCGAAGCCCAGACGGGCCAGGCCATTCAATTCCAGCTGAATTGAGAAGCCCGACGTGTTATTGACACTATTCGTCGCAAAACGTTGCGCCAGGAAACGCAGGGACCAGCAATCTGCCTTGTATTCGAAGCCCAGCAAGCCATCCACCATGCGTTTATCCATGATGGAATAATTACTGCGCCCCACCATGTACCAGCGATCGGCCATTGGCCATTGTGCCGACAGATCCACTTGCTCCAGCGTGTTGCGCTGATAACGGTAGGCCAGGTTCAGCACCTTTTTAGGTGAAGGCTGCCAGCGGATACCATAGTTGGAACGCACTGACTGGCGGTCAGTCTGACTCAGTTGCAGGGCCATCTCGCCGCTCAGGGTAGATGACAGTTTGCCTACGGCTGCCAGCAACAGATCAGAACGACTTGGGCTGACGGTATTGTCCAGCGTGACTTTCTGGGTATTGAAATAAAAGCGCTGGCCTATGGCCAGTTTCAGGCTTTCATCGCCATTACCCTCAATAAAACGCGAAATCAGGGCCGCCGTGATCTGGTTGGAATCACCTATCCTATCCTGGCCGGTGAAACGGTTTTCACTGAAAATCTGGGCAAAGTTAAAATCGGCAACCGCGCTGTCAAAATTCGGCATGTTCGACTGATCGCGGTAAGGCGTGTTCACATAGAACAGGCGCGGCTCCAGCGTCTGCGTCAGGTCGGTATCAAACATCCGGGTCTTGCGTTCAAACACCAGGCCGCTATCGACAGAAAAAGTCGGTACGGCGCGATGGAAATCAGATTCCTGCCCAGGGGCCGGATTCACCAGATGGTAATTGGTCGCGTGGAAGGAAATTTTCGGGATAATGAAAGCACCTGCCTGCACCAGTGGCAAAGACACGCTGGGGTTGATCACCATACGGTCACCACGCACCAGGGTCGGATGCCAGAAGCGCGTCAGAATGGAATCCATGGACCAGTCCAGACCACCTACGTCATGTTGCTCTGCATGCAGTTGCAACTGTGGCAAACGGTCGTAAGGACGGTCAATTGGCGCAGCCAGATCCTGCAAGACCTGGTAGTTCGAAGTTCTGAGTGCCAGGTTCCAGAATGAGCCGTAATACGTCAAATTAGCTTCACGCAACAACAGGCGCTGGGCGGTCTTGGTAATAGTGCGGGAAAAATCGGTAGGATAATTATCATCCGACGCGGTATTGATATTCCACGAAAAATCCAGTTGCGGCAGCAATTTTTGCTGATGCACCGAGGCAATCGCATAACGGTTGGTACCCGTCACGCGGTCATTGAGCAAGCCTTCAACACTGGTTTCACCTGAATAGGTTTCGCCCAGATAACGCCCTTCCAGCCCCAGTTGCAGGCCGCGTCTGGCAATCATTTTGGGGTAGACCGTCAAATCACGGTTGGGCGCAATATTGAAATAATACGGCACTGTCAGTTCTGGCCCACCCTTGGATGACGCCCCCATGATAGGTGGCAGAAAGCCAGAATGGCGCGCCCCCGACAAAGGGAAAGTCAGTGAAGGCGTCGCCAGGATAGGCATGCCAAGAAAATACACCACTGATTTGCCAGCCACACCACGGTCAAGACCAGTATCCAGGTTCAGTGTGTCGGATTGCAGGTACCAGTCAGGGTTCAGGCCTTCACAGGTGCTGTAGGTACCGCTGGTGATGATGGAGCGCTCTTCATCCTGAAAATCAATGCGCTTGGCATGGCCCTGGGCATTATTGCGCAAGAGCCGGTAGACCGGGTTGCTGACGAATCCTGCACCCGAATCAAGTTGCAGGCGCATGGTGTCGCCGCTGTAGCAGTCGCCATAGCGATTCATGCGCACATTGCCGGACGCATCTACCTCATCGTCGAGATTGCTGTACATGGCCTCGTCCGAATTGAGCTTCGTACCGCCCTTGATGACTTCGACATCGCGTTCAAACTTGATAAAGCGTTCTGGCCGGCCATTGAAGGCTTCGGCGCGTATCGTCACAGGCGCGTTTTTATCGTCCTGTTTTGCTTTAGCAAGCTGCAGTTTCTCTTTCTGCGATTTTTCGTCCAGCTGATTTTGTACCTGAGCCTCGGCAGTGATGCCTGAAGTCTGGGTCTGCGCCATCGCCTGGGAAAAATAGGCAGGCACAAGAACCGACACCAGAATCGCCGGGATAGTAGGAAACAACAGCGGTGAATGAGATAATACGGGTTTCCTGCGCATGAATTCAGTGGTCAATAAGCGTTTTGCCAAGTATGCTGGTCGATGTCATACAGACAATCCGCCAGAAATCAGTCGCCTATTATAGGTGAAATGCTGGCAAAACCACTTGAAGTATGCAGACAAACTAACTTCTATTAATATTTATACATGTCCTCATCAGCAATCCCAGCGAATTCTGCAGCATCTGCAGCGATCTCCATCGAAAAAGAACAACGCAAGCAGGCGCTGCGAACCTGGCTTGCAGGTGTAAACGGACATGCAATGAAGCTGGACAGCATACGTGCAGCCTCCGCCGATGCCAGCTTTCGCCAATATTACAGAATTGATACCGAGGACGGTAACAGCCTGATTGCTGTTGATGCCCCACCAGCGACTGAAAATAGCGCTGCCTTTATCAAGATGGCAAATTTATTGAAAAGCATCAACCTGACTGTGCCCGAAGTACTGGCACACGACATAGCACAGGGTTTCTTGCTGGTCACCGATATGGGTATGCATACTTATGGTCAGATATTGAATAGCGACAATGCGCACAAGCTGTATCTGGATGCCATAGACAGCCTGATCCTGTTGCAGGCGCAAAGCCAGCCGGATGTATTACCTGAATATGACCGCCCTTTCCTGCTGCGCGAATTGAATATCTTTAAAGAATGGTATGTCGCCAAACATCTGGGTGTGACCCTGACGGATACGCAAAATGCTACGCTCGATAAGGTATTTGATCACTTGCTGGCCAGCGCACTGGCGCAGCCGCAAGTGTATGTGCACCGCGATTACCATTCACGCAATCTGATGTGGATGGACAAGGGTAACCCCGGCATTATCGATTTTCAGGATGCCGTCTACGGCCCCATCACCTATGACCTGGTATCGCTGTTGCGCGACGCCTATGTACAGTGGGATGAGGAAATCGTGCTCGACTGGGCCATACGCTATTGGGAAAAAGCCAAGCGTGCCGGCTTGCCAGTGGCACCCGATATTGACAGTTTCTACCGCGATTTTGAATGGATGGGCTTGCAGCGCCATCTGAAGATTCTTGGCATCTTCGCCCGTCTGTCACACCGTGATGGTAAACATCATTACATAGGCGATATCCCTACTGTGATGGAATACGTGCGCAAGACTTCACACCGTTACAAGGAACTAATCCCGCTGCTGCGCCTGCTGGACGAACTGCAAGACAACGCGCCGCAAGTTGGCTATACCTTCTAAGGGCCCGTCATCATGAAAGCCATGTTACTTGCCGCCGGGCGCGGCGAACGTATGCGCCCCTTGACTGATAGCTGCCCCAAGCCTTTGCTGAAAGTGCGTGGCAGGCCCCTGATCGTCTGGCATATCCTGAACCTGGTAAAGGCCGGCATCACCGAGATGGTCATCAATCATGCCCATCTGGGTCATATGATAGAAGATGCCCTGGGTGATGGTTCCCGTTTCGGCGCAAAAATCCAGTACTCTGCCGAAGAGCAGCCACTGGAAACCGCAGGCGGTATTGCCAAGGCCTTACACTTGCTGGGTGATGATCCCTTCATCGTGGTGTCTGGCGATATCTATATCCCGCATTTCAATTTTGCTGAATGTCTGAATACCCTGGAAGAAAATGATCCATGGGGTAATCCACATACGGCAGACAAGCGTGATATTGCATGGCTGTATATGGTCAAGAACCCCAGTTTCCACCCTGGCGGTGATTTTGCGCTGACCCTGATGGGCCTGGCAAATGAAGGCTCACCACGGCATACCTTTGGCAATATCGGCGTGTACCGGCCTGAGATGTTCCATGCCATACGCCCCGGTGTCCATGCAAAGCTGGGCCCCTTGCTGCGTGAATATATTGATGCAGGCCGCATCGGTGGTGAACTGTATCGCGGCGAGTGGCATAATCTGGGTACCCCTGATCAACTGGAAGCGCTGAATGCGCCCCTGAACTTCAAAGGATCAGCATGAGCTTATCACCTCTGTCTACTATACCTGCGCTGCCCTGCTATATCAGCCGTCGCCAGCAACTGCAGGCGCAGATGCTGGCACAAGGCGGTGGTGTTGCCGTCATCCCCACTGCACGTGAATTGATACGCAACAACGACAACACCTTCCCTTTCCGGCACGATAGCCATTTTTATTACCTGTCCGGTTTCAATGAACCGGAAGCCATTATCGTGCTCGTCGCCACTGCTGATCAGCAGCAAGCCATTCTGTTTTGTCGTGAAAAAAATCCCGAACGTGAAATCTGGGATGGCTTTCGCTATGGCCCGCAGGCGGCAGAAAAAGAATTTGGTTTCGATGCAGCCTATCCCATTGACAGTCTGGCTGAAAAACTGCCAGAGCTGCTGGCCGATGCCCACAAGCTGTTTTACAGCAGCGCCATGGAACCGCATATCGATGAACAGTTGCAGCAAAGCCTGCAAGCCGTACGAGCCAAAAGCCGCAGCGGTATCCGCGCACCAGCCATCACAGTCGATGTGCGAGAACTGATCGACGAAATGCGCCTGTTCAAGGATGCCACTGAAATCGCATTGATGCAGCGCGCCGCCAGCATTTCCGGCATGGCCCATGCACGTGCCATGCGCAGTGTGCAGCCCGGTAAATATGAATATGAACTGGAAGCCGAACTGCTGCATGAATTCCGCCGTCAGGGTGCACAGTCACCGGCGTATGGCTCCATCGTTGCCACCGGTGGCAATGCCTGCATCTTGCACTACCAGAGCAACCAGGCGCAGATACAGGATGGCGACCTGGTGCTGATCGACGCTGGCTGTGAATACGACAGCTACGCATCTGACATCACCCGTACTTTCCCAGCAAACGGCAAGTTCAGCACGGCACAGCAACGCCTGTATGAAATCGTGCTGGCCGCGCAACAGGCCGCCATGGATTGTGCCCGCCCTGGCTCACGTTATATGGATGGGCATCATGCCGCCGTGCGCGTACTGACCCAGGGCATGCTTGATACCGGCCTACTGGATAAGAACAAGGCAGGCAGCCTTGATGACGCCATCAGCAGTTCAGCTTACCGGCAGTTCTATATGCATGGCACCGGCCACTGGCTGGGGCTGGATGTACATGATGTCGGCAATTATCGGGAAAATGAAAAAGTCGGCGATGAAAAACCTTACCGCCTGTTGCAGACCGGCATGGTCATCACCATAGAACCCGGCATTTACGTTCGGCCTGCCGAAGGCGTACCGCAAGAATACTGGAACACCGGCATACGCATAGAAGACGATATCCTGATCACCGCAGACGGCCACCTGAACCTGAGTCGTGACACGCCCAAGACCGTGGCAGAAATTGAAGCAGAAATGCGCAGGCATTAAGATACCAAGCCCTATGGATCAAATCATCAATGATGTGGATATCGCGATTTGCGGTGCCGGCCCGGTAGGCCAGACACTGGCCCTGTTGCTACACCAACAGGGTTTCAAGGCAGATCGCATTGCCCTGTTCGATGGCAAAACCGCAGAACAGGCCGAGCAGGATGCACGCTCCATCGCTCTGTCGTATGGCAGCAGGCAAATCCTGGAATCTGCCAAAGCCTGGCCCATCAAGGTGACCGCCATCAGCGAAATCCATGTCTCACGCCGTGGCCATTTTGGCCGCAGCCTGATGCGCGCCAGCGACTATGATTTACCGGCACTGGGCTATGTGGCGCGGTATGGTGACATCATCCACCCGCTGCAACAGGCAATCACACAATCTGGCATTACCATCACGCGGCCACACACCATTACCGCGATTGATGAAATGCCCGACCATGTGCGCCTGAGCCTGCGCCCGGCTGACAGCATGGATACGCAGGCCATCAGCCATATCAGCGCCGGCATCGTGATACAGGCCGAAGGCGGTACCTTTTGTGACCAGCAGCAAAGAACACAACACCACGATTACCAGCAAACCGCCCTCATCGCCCATGTGAATACCGACGCCCAGATCGCCGGGCGTGCATTTGAACGTTTTACTGAACAGGGCCCGCTGGCCCTGCTGCCACAGGAAGATGGCTATGCCCTGGTATGGTGTGTCAGGCCAGAGCAGGCCAGCCACTTGCTGGCGCTGGATGACGCCGCATTCAGGCAAGCGCTGCAAACAGCATTTGGCAATCGTTTGGGCAATGTCATCAAAACCTCGGCACGCCTGTCCTATCCGCTGGGCCTGAATGCCCAGGCGCAGGCCACTGCCCGCACGGTTGCCATTGGCAATGCAGCCCAGACCCTGCACCCGGTGGCAGGCCAGGGCCTGAACCTGGGTTTGCGTGACAGCCTCGTATTGGCCCGCACGTTGGCACGCACGCTGGCCCAGCATACCAAGGACAGCGCCGCCATGACCGATCCCGCTGCTGCCTTGCAAGCCTACCTGGCGGAACGCCAGGCCGACAGAAAACTGACGATACGCATTACCGACAGCATGGCCCGCGCCTTTGCCAGCAGCCCTGATGGCTCCTTCAACCAGGCACTGCTTGGACTGGGATTGGGTGCACTGGACCTCATCAAGCCAGCAAAAAAAATGCTGGCGGAACAAATGATGTATGGCTGGCGTTGAGTGTTTTCAGGTATCCATATCCAATGCAGTAAGGACAAAAATGAAGCAGATGCGGGTATTACTCTATAATCCGCCCTTCAACTGAAAGGAAACACCATGAAATTGCGCATCAAGAGACGTCACCTGAACTATGGCCGTTTGTACAATCACCAACTGGCTGTCGTACTGGAATCTGCATTTGAAGAATTCAAAAGCAATTTTAACGAGCAAGGTGCATCTATTACCGAATCCATCGATTCACTGAAAGACCTGGGTGCAAGCTACCGTAACTTCAAGAAATTTGCCCTGCGCTTCGCCAAGGCACACTAAGTAATACATTTGACGAGTCGTGGCGGATGGCGCACGCCGCCCAGCACGACTCGTACTTCATCGCTGGCGTAATAGCTAATTTCGCTAATCCCATCGCTGACAGCACAAAGTCCAACCCGCCCTGCAATCCCCTATCGAAACAAAGCTGCTTAGCCGCAATGCCATTGTGCATTCGTTCATACTTGGCTCATCCAAACTGCGCTGACATCCCAAAACACATCAATATTCAGTGATGCTTACAAATGAATGAAATCGATTGTAATCCTGTCGTAACAGTCGCCTTTTACAATGCATTCATATACCGCAAATATATTTAATTATCGGTATATGAAAATTAATTGCATCAGAAAAAAGGATTTCCCATGCGCCCCCGTTTTTTGAGTTTGATTGCTCTTTCCTGTGCTGTTCCCTCCGCTGTTTTCTTGCTACATGGCTGCGGTAGTTCTTCTGACAACCCCACGCAAGTACAGAACCCGAATCTACCCGTAAATTCTCAAGCTGGATGGACCACAGGTGACTTGCATGTGCACACCATACAGTCCGACGATGCCCGCACGACGCAAACACTGGATACCGTACTGGACAAGGCTTTCACCAGCTATGGCCTGGACTGGACAGCCATCACCAATCACCTGCGCTCTTCAAAATATGACAATAACGGTGCCCTGCTGGCAAACCCCGTGCCTTTTGCGTATGGCATGGAATCGTATGAAATCCCCAGAATCAAGGCCTTGCAGGCTTCTGGTCGTTATGCAGACAAAACCATCTTCTCTGGTTTTGAATGGGATATGCCCACGCATGATCATCTGGGTGTCAGCATTTTTGATGTGGCAGATGGCAAACTGATTTCATCAACATCAGCGGCCAAGGAATTTCAATATCTGTTTACCACTCTGGAAGACAGCAAATTTGACGCGGCGGATGTCAGCAAGTGGAAAGCGAAATATCCGCAACGTTTCAACAGCACCGCAGCAGATGCCTTGCAAGCCGTTTCCTGGTTGAAGAAAAATTATCCTGACACCAGTTTTATCACCATCAACCATCCTTCGCGCAATCCCGGCAAGTACACGATTGCCGATTTCCGTACGATGAATGACATGGCACCCAACATCATGTTCTCGATAGAAGGCATGGTCGGCAACCAGATGGAACCTGATCGCGGTGGTTATACCTCCAGCTATACCGATGCCAACAAACCAAACCGTGTCTATGGTGGGGTTGATGCCATCGTCGCGCAGGTGGGCGGGGTATGGGATGCCTTGCTTGGCGAGGGGCGCCGTATCTGGAATATTGCCGATTCTGACTCGCATTTTAAGATCGATGATGCAGGCAATAGCAGTGGTTACTTCCCCGGCGAATATGCAAAAAACTATGTGTGGATGAACGACAAGAAAGCTGGCGTTAATGAATTGGTCAAAAGCCTGCAATCAGGGAGAATGTTCAGCGTCTTTGGCGACCTTATCAATGCAATGGAATTCACTGTCAGCAATGTCAACAATGCCAGCGATGTCAAAAACATGGGGCAAGAACTGAAGGTAGCGAACGGCAGCACGGTTGATGTCACCATACGCTTCAAGAGCCCGGCAAAAAATAACTATGAATTTCCGGTTGGCAGCGGCGTATCCGGCAACAAGGCACCGAAAGTGGATCATGTGGATCTGATCGTGGGTGATGTTGGCAGCAAGGCGGCACCGGATTCCAGCGCCTACAATGTGGCGACCAATCCCAGTACCAAGGTCTTGAAACGCTTTACCAGCGCTGACTGGAAAACAGATGCAGATGGTTACAACGTCATCAAGTACCAGATGGTCGTACAGAAAAACCAGTACCTGCGCCTGCGCGGCACCAACCTGGGCGTCAACGTCGCAGACATGACGGACAATGGCGAGCCTTTGGCTGACGCAAAAATCACGACTACAGACAATCCAACACGTCACAATCAGATCAATGATCGCAACTACGCCAGCCTGTGGTTCTATTCCAATCCCGTCTTTGTGAGCGTGAATTAAGACGTATTGACAGATTCTGTCCGGCAAAACCCAGAGCAGATTATCGCTCTGGAAGCCGGACAGAAGCTTGTGCTATCCAGCGCCTGCCAGTCATGCAGCCTGCCCTGCATGGCCTAATCTATCGGCAAACCACTGACTGGCTTGATTTCTTCCATGCAAATCATTGACCTTAAAGATGCCACACCCGGCACCTGCATCAACGTGTCCGTCAGGAATTGCGACAGATTTTTCAAGTCACTGGCAACCACCTTCAGTATGTAATCAAAGTCGCCTGAAATGGTATGGCACTCTATGATTTGGGGGAAGGCTTTCAACTGACGTTCCACTTCGCGCACATTGCGGAACTGTTCACGGTCCAGTGACAGGTTCACAAAAGCCATGACGCCCAGGCCCAATGCTTCCGGTGCCACCTGGGCGACATAGGCGCGTATCACGCCTTTTTCTTCCAACGTCCTGACACGCCGCAAGGTCTGTGGTGCCGACAGATGAATGCGCTCAGCCAGGCTCAGATTACTCATACGGCCATCTTGTTGCAGATGACGCAGGATACTGCGGTCATATACGTCCATTTTAAACTCCTGATTTTCAGTATATTTTACCAATTTCAATATATAAGAAATTTAAACACATAATTTTTTAAAATGTGAAATTAAATTTCTATTTACATGAAATTTACATCTTATTTAGCAATCTAATTCTTGCTGCCGCTGGCTACAATGGATAACAGAATACATAGCACAACAGGTGCATAAGAGCCTGATGCGAAATGGGTCTGGTGGATTTCAGCAAGCTTTGTCCTTCCTGGAAGGAACAACTTGGAAATCTCGCAACATCAGGAAAACCAGGGTGATTTCGCAATAGCCTCTCAAATGTGTTCCCGCCAGTCCGCCCGGACTTACGCAAAAATTGCCTCAGCAAGGCAGCTTTGCCCGAGTCTGGTATTTACAACATACGGAGAACATCATGGTGACCTTCATCGGCACGCAAGAAATGCAAAACCACTTGAAAAAAACCCGGCTTGAAGACGCCATCACACGACTGGCCGGCATGATCAAGGAAGATTATTTACGCTGGCAGGCTTTTGACAAGTCGGCACGGGTGGCCAATCACTCTGACGTGGGTGTCATAGAATTGATGCCTATTTCCGACGGCACACAATATTCCTTCAAATATGTGAATGGCCACCCCAAAAATACCCAGTCTGGCTTGCTGACGGTCACCGCCTTTGGCGTACTGGCCGATGTCAGTACCGGCTACCCTCACCTGCTGTCTGAACTGACATTGACCACCGCCATCCGTACGGCCGCCACTTCGGCACTGGCAGCTACCTATATGGCCAGACCAGACAGCCGCAGCATGGCGCTGATTGGCAATGGTGCGCAAAGCGAGTTCCAGGCAATTGCGTTTCATGCCATGCTGGGCATCACCGAGTTGCGTGTGTATGACATCGACCCTGCGGCAACCGACAAATTAATCCATAATTTGCGCATGTATCCTGCATTGCGGGTGATACGCGCCAGTTCCACTGCTGAAGCAGTCAAGGGTGCAGATATCGTGACCACGGTCACGGCAGATAAAACCAATGCCATCATACTGACACCGGACATGATAGAACCCGGCATGCACGTCAATGGCGTCGGTGGCGATTGCCCCGGAAAGACCGAATTACACGCCGACATTTTGCATCGTGCCCATGTCGTGGTTGAATATGAACCGCAATCCAGGATAGAGGGTGAATTACAACAAATGCCGGCAGATTTCCAGGTAACCGAATTGTGGACTATCCTCGCAGGCAAGGCATCTGGCCGTACGCATGCAGAACAGGTCACGGTATTTGATTCTGTCGGTTTTGCGCTGGAAGATTTTTCTGCCATGCGCTATCTTGAAAAATATGTGATGCATGCCAATTCACCCGTGCTCGATCTGATACCCGAAATGATGAACCCGAAAGATTTGTTTGGCATGGGAATGGCAGGTAATACAATGACTAATCCGGCACGCAGCACAACTGCTAATGCCGTACCGATAAACGCCTGATCCAGGCACTACAGCAAGAACGAAACCAGAGAATGAAAACCATTTCCTTGATTGGGGCACCAACCGATGTTGGCGCAAGCGTCAGAGGCGCGGGCATGGGGCCCGACGCATTGCGTGTGGCGGGCCTGAACGAAGCCCTGACGGCACGTGGCCTGAAAGTCATCGACCATGGCAACCTGCATGGCCCTGCCAACCCCTGGGAACAACCCGTCAACGGCCTGCGTCACCTGAAAGAAGCCATATACTGGAACCAGGCAGTGTATGACGCCGTCGACCAGGCTTTGCGTGACGGCCACATGCCCATGATGCTGGGTGGCGATCATTGTCTGGCGATAGGTTCCATCAGCGCGGTGGCCGCCCATTGCCGCCGCGCGGGCAAAAAGCTGCGCGTATTGTGGTTTGATGCCCATGCCGACAGTAATCTGTCCACCATCAGCCCCACCGGCAATATCCACGGCATGCCAGTCGCCTGCCTGATGGGTCATGGTCCGAAAGAGTTGATCAACTACGCTGGCCATACGCCAGCCATACAAGCCACCGACATCCGCCTGATCGGCATACGCAGTGTAGACGATGGTGAACGGCGCTTCATCCACGAAATGGGTATGCAGGTATTCGATATGCGCTATATCGATGAATATGGCATGCGCAATGTCATGTCTTCGGCCCTGGCTAATCTCGACAGCAATACCCATCTGCATGTGAGCTTTGACCTCGACTGTCTGGACCCGGGCATTGCACCCGGCGTCGGTACCGCAGTCCTGGGTGGCCCAACTTATCGCGAAGCGCAGTTATGTATGGAAATGGTAGCAGACACCGGCTTGATGGCATCGCTGGACGTGGTCGAACTGAACCCGGCACTGGACATCCGCAACCAGACCGCCGTACTGGCGGTGGACCTGATCGAGAGCCTGTTTGGTAAATCTACGCTGGTCAGAATGTAAATTTGCCAGCAGCTTATAATAAAAAACTTAGCGTGTTGATAAGCTGCTGGCATGATATAGCTCAAGTGAATACTGACTTAACTTGACGCAAAAAGTCTGACTCTCTATGATGCATTGAGTGAAATTATTACGTTCTCCATGAAACTATCCCGTCCATCCCGCCTGGCAGCAGTGTTCATTGCACTGTTCAGCATGCTGTTCATGCAGCTTGCCCTGGCTTCGTACGCCTGTCCGGGTATGGTGATGGAGAGTAGTCAGGGTAACGCCCAGGTATCCCCATTCACGGACAATACGTCGATGCCTGGATGCGAAGGGATGGACAAGGAACAACCTGGCCTGTGTCATGCCCATGCCCAAGACGAATGGAGCAAACAATCCCTCGATAAGCCATCAATGCCTGCTGTGCAGGTATTCACACCAGCAGGCATGGTATTGGTGATAGAGGTTGCAGATTTCACGATAGCCGTACCGCAAACAACAACTGCTTCCCGTTTGTTGAGCCATACGACAGCCCCTCCGATTGCCATACGCAACTGCTGTTTCCGTATTTAAATTTCCAGATAGCCCTTTCTGACCGGCACGCTTATCAGAGCGTCTTGTTATCTATTGCTGTCTGGAGTTTCCATGTTATTTTCTTACGTCACCCCACATCGTGGGCGGCCACATCCTGTCCGGGTAGCTGCACTTGTGGGCATACTCGCTTTATCTCCATTGACAGCTTTGGCGCTGGACTTTCCTCTGACGCTGGGGCAGGCGCAACAGCTGGCCGTGGCGCGGTCCCGGCAACTCAATGCACATGGTCTGGCAGTCACTGCTGCGCGCGAAATGGCAGTTGCCGCTGGCCAGTTGCCAGATCCGGTACTGAAGGTAGGTATCGATAATCTGCCGGTCAGTGGCACTGACCGCGGTAGCCTGACCAGTGATTTCATGACCATGCGCCGCGTTGGCATAATGCAGGAAATTACCCGGGCAGACAAACGACAACTGCGCGCTGAACGCTATGACCGTAGCGCCGACAAAGCCCTGGCAGAAAAAACCGCCGGTATCGCAACCATTCAGCGTGAAACAGCAATCGCCTGGCTGGATCGTTATTTCGCCGAGCAAATGTTGACGCTGGTGACAGAACAGGTCCAACAGGCGAAACTGGAAATTGAAGCCACCGAAGCCGCTTATCGCGGAGGCCGCAGCAGCCAGGCAGATGTGTTTGCAGCGCGCACCGCGCTCGCCATGGCGAATGATCGTGCCAGCGAATTTCAAAAGAAATTAAAAACTGCCAAAACCACGCTAGCACGCTGGACCGGTGATACATCCGATATCGCACTGGCAGGCAAACCCAATGTTGACAGTATCGGATTAGACCAGATGTCGCTGGAGACTTCATTGGCACATCACCCACAGATTGCCGTCTTGAACAGGCAGACTGAAATTGCTGAGGCCGACGCCAGGCTGGCTGCGGCCAATAAAAAATCCGACTGGACCGTAGAAGTGGCAATCCAGCAGCGCGGCCCCGCCTATTCGAATATGGTATCCATAGGCCTGTCCCTGCCTTTTCAGTGGGACCAAAAAAACCGGCAAGACCGGGAGCTGTCGTCCAAACTGGCCATGCTGGACCAGTCCAAAGCTGAACGTGACGAAATGCTGAGAGCCCATATTGCTGAAACCAAAATCATGATTGAAGAATGGCAAAACAATCGTGAACGCGCCACCCGCTATGAGCGTGAACTGATCCCGTTGGCAAGGGAGCGCAGTCGGGCTGTGATGGCTGCCTACCGGGGCGGCAAGTCCAATCTCAATGATGTATTGGCAGCTAGCCGCAATGAACTCGACACCCATCTGCAAACGCTGCAATTGCAGGCTGACGCTGCACGTTTGTGGGCTCAACTGAATTTTCTGATTCCTGTCGACACCATGAACAAGGATATGCCATGAACAACAAAAATGTCATCATTGTGCTTGCCGTCGCCAGCGCTTTTGTCATCAGCGGTTATGGTTTGTATCAATTCGGTCTCCGTCAGGGAACACGAGCTGCGGCCAAAGAAACAGGCAATACGGCAACGACTAAAAGCGATGGCAACAATAGAAAGATCTTGTACTGGCATGACCCCATGGTCCCAGGTCAAAAGTTTGACAAGCCAGGTAAATCACCCTTCATGGATATGCAACTGGTGCCGGTGTATGCTGATGGTGCCAATGGTGCTGATAGTGCTGATAGTGCTGATAGTGCTGATGGTTCCAAAAGCGCAGATCAGGGCAGCGTCAATATCAGCCCGCGGGTACAACAGAATCTGGGTATCCGCGTCGCCGAGGTCAGCAAAGGTAATTTAACTTCTCCAGTAAGCACTATCGGTACCGTAGCCTATAACGAACGCGACGTCGCCCTGGTACAGGCGCGCAGCAACGGTTTCGTTGAAAAACTCTATGTACGCGCCCCTCTGGATATTGTCAGGAAGGGGCAGCCCCTGGTTGAATTGTATGTTCCAGACTGGGTGGCAGCACAGGAAGAATACCTGACCGCCCGACGCATGCAAGCTACAGGCATCGCTGATTTGCAAGAAGCCGCGCAACAACGTATGCGCCTGGTCGGCATGAATGATGAGCAAATCCGTCAGGTGACCATCGGTGGCAAAGTGCATCCACGTATCACCATTACCGCGCCGGTCAGCGGAGTAATTTCAGAATTGACTGCACGCGAAGGTATGACGGTGGCAACAGGCGCGCCTTTATTCCGTATCAACGGTCTGGCCACGATCTGGGTCAATGCCGACATACCAGAAAACCTGGCAGCCCTGGTGCATATGGGCAATAGCGTGGAAGCGCGCACGCCGTCTTTGCCTGGCGTGTCCTTCCAGGGCAAGGTCAGCACCATCCTGCCACAAGTTGATAGCACCACCCGTACCTTGAAGGCACGTATAGAACTGGCCAACCCCAACGGCACCTTGGTGCCTGGTATGTTTGCCACGCTGAACTTTCATTCCGGACTACACAAAGATGTCTTGCTGGTACCGACAGAAGCAGTGATTGCAACCGGAACACGTCATGTGGTGATGCTGGCACAGGGTGATGGAAAATTCATACCTGTCGACGTAGAAACTGGTGCAGAGGCAAGTGGTCAGACTGAAATCCGCAAGGGCCTGGAGGCTGGACAAAAGGTAGTCGTTTCCGGTCAATTCCTGATTGATTCCGAGGCCAGCCTGAAAGGAACCGCAACCCGCATGGGCGTTACACCAGCAGCGAATGCAGCAGACATGAGCAAGGCCAACAACACGATACATCATGGCAGTGGCAAAGTTGAAAAAATATATAAGAATGAAATCACGCTATCGCACGGCCCTATCGCCAGTCTGGGATGGGATGCGATGACCATGGCCTTTAAGCTTCCCGCCAGCGGTTTGCCGCGCAACGTAAAAATCGGTGACACGGTGATGTTTGATATACGTCAGTTACAGGACGGTGACTACCAGATTGTCTCTGTTTCTCCAACGGCAGAGGCACAGAAATGATCGCCAAACTGATACGCTGGTCGATTGCCAATCGCTTCCTGGTCCTGCTGGCTACTCTCATTGTCACGGCCTGGGGTGTCTGGTCACTGTCCCGCACACCGCTGGATGCGATTCCTGATCTGTCAGATGTGCAGGTAATTATCCGCACCAGTTATCCCGGTCAGGCACCGCAAATTGTCGAAAATCAAATCACATATCCCCTGACCACCACCATGCTGTCGGTGCCCGGCGCCAGGACGGTACGCGGTTATTCTTTCTTTGGTGATTCCTTTGTGTATGTGTTGTTTGAAGATGGCACCGACCTGTACTGGGCACGTTCACGTGTGCTGGAATATTTGAATCAGGTGCAGTCACGCCTGCCACCACAGGCCAAAGCCTCGCTTGGCCCAGACGCCACCGGTGTCGGCTGGGTATATGAATATGCGCTGGTGGACCGCAGTGGCAAGATGGACTTGTCACAATTACGGGCGTTACAAGACTGGTTCCTGAAGTACGAATTGAAATCTGTCGCCAATGTGTCCGAGGTGGCGAGCATAGGCGGCATGGTGCGCCAATATCAAGTCCAGCTTGACCCCGACAGGATGCGTGCCTACAACATACCGCACGGCAAAATCATTGAAGCGGTACAAAAGGCCAATCAGGAAACCGGCGGCTCGGTACTGGAGCTGGGTGAGGCCGAATATATGGTGCGTGCCTCTGGCTATCTGAAGTCGCTGGATGATTTTCGCAAGATACCTTTAATGACGACCGATGCCGGTGTATCTGTGCGCCTGGGTGACGTGGCACGCATACAGATCGGACCTGAAATGCGACGCGGCATTGCCGACCTGAATGGTGAAGGCGAAGTGGCCGGTGGTGTCATCATCATGCGATCTGGCAAGAATGCACTGGAAACCATAGAGGCAGTCAAAGCCAAACTGGAAAAACTGAAAGCCAGCCTGCCTCCCGGTGTGGAAGTCATCACGACCTATGACCGCTCCCAACTCATCAGCCGCGCCGTAAAAAACCTGGAAGAGAAATTGATTGAAGAATTCATTGTGGTGGCCATAGTATGCGCGGTCTTCTTATTTCATTTTCGCTCGGCCCTGGTCGCCATCGTCACTTTACCGGTTGGCATCCTGGTTGCCTTTATCGTCATGTATTACCAGGGCGTGAATGCCAATATCATGTCATTGGGAGGCATTGCGATTGCCGTTGGTGCGATGGTTGATGCAGCCGTGGTCATGATAGAGAATGCCCACAAACATATTGAAGCATGGAAGCATACCCACCCAGATGAAAAACTACAGAGTGAAACGCATTGGCGGGTGATCGGTGATGCCGCTGCCGAAGTGGGGCCTGCCCTGTTTTTCTCTTTGCTGATTATTGTCCTGTCTTTTATTCCAGTCTTTACGCTGGAAGCACAGGAAGGGCGACTATTCTCGCCCCTGGCTTTCACCAAAACCTATGCCATGGCAGCCGCTGCCGGTTTGGCTGTGACCCTGATACCCGTATTGATGGGCTATCTTATACGTGGAAAGATTCCTGATGAACATAAGAACCCTCTGAATCGCCTGCTGATCGCTGCGTATCGCCCCTTGCTTGATGTGGTATTGCGTTTTCCCAAACTGACACTGGTACTTGCTGCACTGATAGCAGTCCTTACGGTCTGGCCTCTGGCACGTCTGGGGGGTGAGTTCATGCCCCCTCTTGATGAGGGTGATTTGCTATACATGCCATCTGCATTACCAGGGGTAGGTGCTGGTAAAGTTGCAGAATTACTCCAGCAAACAGATCGTCTGATCAAGACTGTCCCGGAAGTAAAAAGCGTATTCGGCAAAGCTGGTCGCGCCGAAACTGCGACTGACCCTGCCCCTCTGGAAATGTTCGAGACAACCATTCAATTCAAACCCAAAGACCAATGGCGTCCTGGCATGACCACCGATAAGCTGGTGGAAGAGCTGGACCGCATTGTAAAGGTTCCTGGCTTATCCAATATCTGGGTGCCCCCTATCAGGAACCGTATAGACATGCTGGCGACGGGTATCAAGAGCCCTGTGGGTATTAAAGTGGCGGGAACCAGCCTGCAAGAAATCGACAGAGTTACCAGCGATATTGAACGTGTCATCAAAAATGTGCCCGGCGTGTCGTCAGCCCTGGCTGAAAGACTGACTGGTGGACGCTATATCGATATTGATATCAACCGCGATGCCGCAGCGCGTTACGGCCTCAACATTGCTGATGTTCAGAGCATCGTTTCCGCCGCCATTGGCGGCGACAATATTGGTGAAACCATAGAGGGCTTGCAACGCTTCCCCATCAATGTTCGCTATCCGCGAGAAATGCGTGATTCGGTCGAGAAGTTGCGCCAGTTACCTGTACTGACCGAACGTGGCGCACAAATCCGTCTGAGTGATGTTGCTGACATTCATATCAACGACGGCCCCCCCATGTTAAAGAGCGAGAATGCACGTTTGTCGGGATGGGTATATGTTGACATCAGGGATCGTGACCTCAGTTCAGCCGTCCATGAAATGCAAGATGTCGTTGCCAGGGAAGTAAAATTGCCAGCAGCTTATTCGATTACCTGGTCCGGTCAGTTTGAATACCTGGAGCGCGCGGCTGCAAAATTGAAAATCGTTGTTCCAGCAACCTTGCTGATCATCTTTGTATTGTTATACATGACCTTCAAACGCATCGATGAAGCGATACTGATCATGGCAACCCTGCCCTTTGCTTTGGCTGGCGGGCTCTGGTTGCTTTGGGTACTCGGCCACAATCTGTCCGTCGCCAGTGGCGTCGGTTTTATCGCTCTGGCTGGTGTGTCGGCTGAATTCGGCGTCATCATGCTGCTATACCTGAAACATGCCTGGGACGACAGATTAAAAATGGGCAAGAACAGTGAAGCAGACCTGCTCGAAGCAATACGCGAAGGTGCCGTCTTGCGCGTACGCCCTAAGGCCATGACGGTCGCAGTCATTATCGCTGGCCTGGTACCGGTCATGTTTGGCGATGGCAGCGGTTCAGAAGTCATGCAAAGAATCGCCGCTCCCATGATAGGCGGCATGATTACGGCACCTTTGCTGTCGATGTTTGTGGTGCCGGTGGTTTATCTACTCATACGACGTAAATGATGGACCTCCATCACCAATTGGTGCCTGCGACGAGTGCAACTGAACCTCGGATTTTCATGACACTTTCCTTCAACTGGATTAAAAAAAAGGGGTATTAGTGACGGTACGCCAAATGAAGCATGATGTAGTGCTCATAATGACCAACACCGTTCTTCACTATGGGATCTTCCGACGTTAGCAAGGAAATATCCTGGTCATCGGCAATTTGGTAAAGCGACACCCCGTAACCACCATTGGCTTCGATCACGGGGCCGTGAGCGACGATCAGCCCTTTTTCCAGAAAGTCATTTAAGAAATCTCCATGCTGTCGCATCAATTTCTTTTCTTCGTCAGACATCGTTGCCAGAAAATCTGCGCGCGGCGGAATAAATTTGCACAAATAATATTTCATCTCTACACCTCGTTAAAGAAATGGTCGCATTATTGTTAATAAATAGGCGACGGAATTTATTTTGCTGTTCTTACGCTATTTAGTATTGAACTTTCAAACATTTTGGGAGCATAGCTTTGCAGGAACAAAATCATGCCTGTCATTTTCCCCACAGGATTGCTGAATCTGGGTTTATTCGTATTAATCAGTTTTGAAATGGTGTTAACAACGGCATCGGGGGCTTCCGCTTCATCCATACCTTTCTGAGTCGCTGCATTAACTTTTTTCCGGTACGAATCATAGTCGGCGATACTGCCCTTGCCAGCCGAAACCGAATTATTCCCAAGATTGGTTTTAAACCAGACTGGCTCAACCATGCTGACTTTAATATTGAAATGATCCAGCTCGAAACGCAAGGATTTAAAATAACCCTGCACGGCATGTTTTGAGGCCGCGTAATAGGAAAGATTCGGTGGACCTATCAGACCCACGATAGAACTGACCGTGATAATTTGCCCATGTTTTTGAGCCCTGAAATATGGCAACAGCGCATTGGTCACTTTAACCGTACCCCAGAAGTTGGTTTCAAACTGCTGTCTGCCAAGTTCAATAGATGTTTCTTCTGCGATGCCGGTGACCATGT
The DNA here is from genome assembly GCF_049340205.1 of Undibacterium sp. Ji49W. Classification (NCBI taxonomy): domain Bacteria; kingdom Pseudomonadati; phylum Pseudomonadota; class Betaproteobacteria; order Burkholderiales; family Oxalobacteraceae; genus Undibacterium; species Undibacterium sp. Ji49W. The sequence continues at coordinate 64,638 of NZ_JBMPOW010000004.1, forward strand.
AACCTGCATTGTTGACCAATACATCTAACTGCTTAGTGTTCTGGAACAACTCTTCTGTGAACGACTTGACAGAATTGTCGTCATCGATATTCAGGCGCAGCAATTTGAATGCGACCTTCCCGGCATATTTTTCAGGCTCACGGCTGGTGCCAATGACATTGAAACCCTGTTGATGAAGCTTATTGGCAAGCATCAGCCCAAAGTCTGACGATGCCCCCGTGATGAGTACTGTCTTTTTCATGTTATTTCCTTTCCTGTTCATATGTTTTCTCCAGACATCATGCACATAGGCAATCTCTTCACTGGATTTTTTCAACTGTGCTTGCCAATTCTCATGTGGTAAATTGCTGCCACTCAATGCTAGACAAGTGCTAGACAAGTAAATGCTGTAGCTCGCCGCTCTTCACCAGTGCCTGCAAATCGCTGGTACCGCCTATCAACATACCGTTGACGAAGATCATCGGAAAAGTCGGCCAGCCGGTCCACATTTTCAACGCAGTACGGCAACGCCAGCCGGTTAAATAACTACCGTATTGCAAATACTGATATGGAACGCCTGATGCATCCAGTAATTTCCTGGCATAGCGCGGAAAGGCATTCTGCGCCATGCCCACGACCACTAACTGATGAGTTGCAATTGCCTTTTGCACCTCCTGCACGATGTCCAAATGATTGCCGGCAATCTGTTCCCGTATATGGCTATGGATTTGCTCAGTTGCGAGTATCTGGCGGTTCATTGTTGTTACCCCTGTTTCTCAACGATGACGGATTCACGGTTATAAACCCTGGTTTTACAAAGAGGTACGCTAATTAGTTTTTCAGAAATGTTTTGATGTAACTGGACGCCAATTCAGGGTACTGGTCTTGCGGGCCATGTCCTGCATCTGGAAATACAATGAACTGCGTGGTCGGTGCTTTTTTGATGAGCGGGTACCAGTTCTCAAACGAGAATGAAATGTCGTGATCACCAGAGATCACAAGTACTGGGGTTTTAAGAGTGGCATAGGCACCACGGAAATTTTCTGCATCCGCAACAATGGGCGCGATGGGTGCGAAATATCGTTGCAATATCTCTGGACGTTCCGGAACCTTGGAGTAGTCCATTCGCTTCGAAATTCTCTCAAGTGATTTCTTTGCCGCCAACCTGCTTTTTTCAGATTTAGGTTCAAAAAATAAGGTGACATAATCTTCAAATCCCAAATCTTTGTTTGCCTTCATGCCACTTTCAGCAAACCTGGGTTCCATCGCCACTTCATTTTTACCCATGGGGTTATTATCAATAAGGATGGTTTTCTGAATTCTGTCAGGGTTATAAAAGGTCACATATTGTGCAACCCATCCGCCGAAGGACCACCCCATGACATTAAACTTATCGATCTTCAAATAATCGGCGAGCTGAGTCACTTCTGCTGCCAAATCTCGCATTGTCAGAGGCAACACACCCTCTGAATATCCGATGCCAGACTGATCAAAAATGATCACTGTATTTTCTTGCCCCAACAGGTCAAGAAACAGTGGGTCCCACGTGTCCAGGGTCCCTCTGAAGCGGTTAATCAGTATGACTGGAGCACCTTTACCCAATTTTCGGTAAGCAATTTTATGGTCGCCAATATTTGCGTATTGTGTTTTGACTTTTAATGCAAGAGATGATGAAGTAGCTACCGTACTATTTTCTTTCGAAAAGTCTTGTGAATAGCCAGCGCTGCTCAAAGACAGCAGCACTGTGGCTAAAAGTGAAGAAATAAGTTTGATGCGTTTCATATTAATGGCTCTCCAAAATAAAATGTCGTCTGTGTTCGGGTATCTCAGAAATCGGATTGTGAAGTAGTACTTGCAAATCCACGTTCCAACATCCGGGTCAGACTCTACTTTGCCTGCGAAACAAACGATTATCATTAGCTGAACGCGCCAACTTAACGGCAGAACGCGCCATGGTGATTTCGTGTGTCTGTCGCAATTTTCTATTGTGGTGGCGTGATCAGCAACATAGAATGCTTGATATGATTCCAAACATTAAATCTTCTTTGAGTGGTGGCCGTAATCCTATGTTGGACTATGCTGTCTGGCCCGGTTGGCGCTTGTTGATGCAAGATGCAGGACTGGCAACTTCCCCTGTATTGCGTCGTGCGCAGTTACCCGCTGATTTGTTTGCACGCCTAAACGTTCGCTTGAGTTCGGCTGATTTTTTCAAGCTATGGGAAGCTATTGAAGCAGAGGCCAAATCCATCGATGCAAACTTGCCAGCTCCATTACGAATCGCCCAGGTAATGTCCTCTGATTGGTTCGACCCAGAACTTTTCGCAGCACTATGCAGCAGCAATATTGGCTGCGCTATCGATAGGATTGCCAAGTATGTGAGATTGATTGCACCGATGGTGATCAAGATCCAGCGTACCACTTCTCATGCCACCGTCACCATCGATTTTCTGGATCATACAACGCCCCCGCCAAGCGTATTCCTGGCATTCAAGCTGGTATTTTTTGTGCAACTGGCACGACTGGCAACGCGCAGTAAGATACAGCCATTGAGTGTGAGTTTGCCCTACTCGCCGAATCTGGAAGCAGATTTGCTGACGTATCAATCCTATTTCGGGGTTGCTGTCACCAACTCACCTGTGACCACTTTAGTATTCGCTGCTGTAGATGTTGATCGCCCCTTCCTGACAGAAAACCACAAAATGTGGTTGTTCTTCGAGCCATCTTTGCGTCAACGGCTAACCGACCTGGATAGGACTGCTGGTATGGCTGAGCGAGTACGTAGTACTTTACTTGAGTCATTGCCAGCAGGTGAGGTATCGATGCAAGTGGTGAGCCGGAAACTCGGGGTCAGTACCCGCACGTTACAGCGCAAGCTACAGGACGAGGGAACGACTTTTCAGCAGACGTTGGACACTTTGCGCGATTCTCTGGCCCACCATTACCTGCGCAACACGACCATGTCGAGTGCGGAAATCTCATTTCTATTAGGTTTCGAAGAATCCAATTCTTTTACCCGGGCATTTCATGGATGGACCGGGAAAACACCGCAAGCAGTACGATCTGAAATCTGTTCAGATGAAAATCGTCAGGGTACTGATTCTTGTTGATTTATGGTGAAATTTTACGCAGCTTAGCAAGCAAATTCGTTATGCCTGGTGCGTGCAAAGATATCACCCGGCCCGTCAATGAGAATGCTGATGATGCATGTCCGGATAATGCGGATGTTTATGCCTTACCGAATGATGCTGGTGTTGATGTGCATGTGGTTCTGTACCGTCCCAGCCAGAGTCATGCTCATGTTGATGATGCAGGTCGTGCGTATGTTCATGCGTATGCAGCATGGGCTCATGGGCATGTTCATGTTCATGGTTTTCAGTCAGGTGCAGCCAGATACCTGCCAGCATCAACACTGCTGCCAGCCAGAACATACTGCCGGGATGTTCGCTTAGCAGGAGTAGCGACACGACTGTGCCTACAAACGGCGCTGACGAAAAATAGGCACCGGTACGTGCAGCACCCAGATGCCGCAGTGCCAGTACAAACATGACCAGGCTAAGACCATAGCCACAAAAGCCGATCAGGCCAACTGACAGCAAAGTGTACGCCTGAGGCAACTGATGGCCGGATAACAAGGCTATGCCCAGATTCACACTACCGGCTACCAGCCCCTTGATGCCGGCAATTTGCAAGGCATCACTGGCAGCCACCTTGCGCGTGAGATTATTGTCTATGGCCCAGCACAGGCAGGCCGCGAGAATGGCCAGTGCCCCCCAGGGTACACCCAGTACCGGCACCTGTTCCCAGGATAAAAGCATACCTGCGATCACAATCAGCAGCATGCCCAAAAAAATACGCTGGTCAAAATTTTCCTTGAAAACAAACCAGGCCAGCAATGCAGTCAATACCCCTTCCATATTCAGTAACAGGGAAGTTGTAGAGGCGGGTGTCAGCGTCAGCCCCACCATCAACAACACAGGCCCGGCAATACCACCGGTAAGAATGGCACCGGCAAGCCATGGCAGATCTGCCCGTGTGACTGCTACGAATTTATCCTGTCTGTTACGAAACATGACAGCACGCAAAAGAAAAACCAGCAACAGACCCAGACCGCTGCCCAGATACAAAACGCCTGCCAGCATGACAGGGGCAATATCTGCCACCATGGTTTTGGCAAACGGTGTGCTGATACCAAACAGAATGGCTGCCAGCAATGCGTAAATAACACCTTTGTGCATCAGATGCGCTTTCTATGATGTGTTAAATCTGTCGTCTGTTGATGGACCTCATCAATGACAACCACTGCCATGGCTGCCCAGATTACGTACAGGATGTTCTTCCGCCGTCCCCAGGTTTTGCAAGATGCCGCAGTCTTTTGTGGCCTGCGTGGTCTTGCACAGATTGCGCAGGGATTTTAATTGCAGCTCCAATCCCTTCAATTCCTTGATGCGGTGGGCGACGTGGCCTATATGTTTGTCCAGCAAGGCATTTACTTCTGAACAATTGTCTTCCGGTACATCACGGAACTGCAGTAACTGGCGTATTTCATCCAGCGTCATGTCCAGCGAGCGGCAATGCCGTATGAATTGCAGACGTTCTGCATGCACTTCGCCATACAGGCGAAAATTGCCCTGGGAACGGTTAGCCTGGGGCAATAGACCTTCTTTTTCATAGTAGCGTATGGTTTCTACCAGGCATCCGGAGCGTTTTGCCAATTCGCCAATTTTCAATTCCATTTGTATTCCTAACTTATTTTAAGTAGGACTTACGCAAAATTGTTCCAACAAGGCGTAGCGACGAAGACAGTACTTTAGTACGGCTAGGAGCTGCAACGCAGTTGGGGCGGTTTTGCGTAAGTCCTTTTGAGCGGTAGTGCTTGACTCTATACCTGCTACAGGGTGTCTAATGCTCACTATACCCCTTTTTCGGAGCAAGCATGACGAACCGGCATCAACATGAACACGAGCATGTGCACTCACATGAACATGCCCACACCCATGCAGACTCCAATAAGCATAACAACAAGCATGATCATCAACACGCACACGCCTGCTGCGATCATGGTGATGTCAAAATGGCTGAAAATGCAGAAAAAGCAATAGCAACTTCAGATGTCGCCGCCCTGCCTGCCGGCGCTTCCACCGTGGTGTATTCCATAGAAAACATGGATTGCCCGACCGAAGAGGGTCTGATACGCAACAAGCTGTCAGGCATGCCTGGCATTGTCAGGCTTGACTTCAACCTTATGCAACGCAAATTGACGGTCAGCCATACGCTGGAAAGCCAGAAGCCGATTCAAGCTGTCCTGACATCCATCAGCATGCAGGCGGTACTGATAAGTGAAGACGGTCGCAGCAATCAGGATGCGGCAGTAGCACCGACAGCCAATATAGCCAATGCAAGCCGGAAATGGTGGCTGTTAGGTGCCGGTGCAGTCGCGGCCATACTGGCCGAGGTATTTACCTACATCGGCAGTACAGAAATAGCTTCGCCAGTCGTTCTGTTATCCGTTTTCGCCATTCTTGTCAGTGGTACCAGCACGTATAAAAAAGGCTGGATTGCGCTGAAGAATTTCAACCTGAACATCAATGCCCTGATGAGCATCGCCGTCACTGGCGCGATTATCATCGGTCAATGGCCAGAAGCGGCGATGGTCATGGTCTTGTTCAGCCTGTCAGAAGCCATAGAAGCGATGTCGCTGGACCGCGCCCGCAATGCCATACGTGGCCTGATGGCGATGACACCAGAAAAGGCCAGTGTCTTGCAAGCAGATGGTAGCTGGCAAGAGCTGGAAGCGAAATCGATCGCCATTGGCGCAACTGTCCGTGTAGCACCCGGCGAGCGCATCCCGCTGGATGGCGAACTGAGCAAGGGCCAGTCATCCGTCAACCAGGCCCCTATCACGGGTGAGAGCATACCCGTCGCCAAAATCGTCGGCGACAAGGTGTTTGCCGGCACCATCAATGAAACCGGTTCTTTTGAATACAGTGTGACGGCAGCGCAAACCGATTCCACGCTGGCGCGCATCATCCATGCGGTTGAAGAAGCACAGGGCAGCCGTGCGCCAACGCAGCGCTTTGTCGATAGCTTTGCCAAAGTGTATACGCCCATCGTGTTTGTGCTGGCACTGGGTGTCATGCTTGTTCCTCCACTACTGTTGGGCTTGCCGTGGATGGTCTGGGTGTACAAGGCCCTGGTCTTGCTGGTGATTGCCTGCCCGTGTGCGCTGGTTGTATCTACCCCGGTGACGGTGGTCAGTGGCCTGGCGGCAGCGGCAAAGGCCGGCATCCTGATCAAGGGTGGCGTCTATCTGGAAGAAGGCCGCAAGCTGAAGTCGCTGGCGCTGGATAAAACCGGCACCATTACCCAGGGTAAGCCTGTGGTCACCGACATCAAGTTGCTGACTGGCGAGCAAGACACTGTACTGCAACTGGCAGCCAGCCTGGCGGGCCGCTCTGATCATCCGGTATCAGGTGCTGTGACCACGCACTGGAAAACATCAGGCAATGGTACTGCCGTATTTGAAGTCAGTGACTTCGAAGCCCTGACAGGACGTGGTGTAAAAGGCCAGATTGCCGGCAAATGGCATTACCTGGGCAATCATCGCCTGATAGAAGAATTGCAGATTTGCAGCCCGACGACCGAGGCCGTGCTGTACGCGCTGGAAGCCGCAGGCAAGACAGCCGTGATCATTGCTGACGAACAAAGGCCACTCGCCATCATCGGTGTGGCAGATACCGTACGCGAAAGCAGTCGCCAGGCGATTGCAGAACTGCATGCGCTGGGTATTCGTACCGTGATGCTGACCGGTGACAATGAACTGACTGCAAAAGCCATCGCAAAAGATGTCGGCATTGATGATGCCCGTGGCAACCTGCTGCCCGAAGATAAACTGGCCGCCATCAATGATGAGCTGACAAACCATGGCACGGTTGGCATGGTGGGTGATGGTATCAATGATGCCCCGGCGCTGGCCAAATCCAGCATAGGCTTTGCCATGGGGGCCGCCGGTACCGACACGGCACTGGAAACCGCCGATATTGCCCTGATGGATGATGACTTGCGCAAGATACCGCAGTTCATACGCCTGAGCCGGCGCACGGCTGCCATCCTCAAGCAGAATATCGCGCTGGCACTGGGTATAAAGCTGGTGTTTCTGATTATGGCCGTCATGGGCATTGCCACCTTATGGATGGCCGTATTTGCCGATATGGGGGCGAGCCTGCTGGTGATTTTTAATGGCTTGCGTCTGGTGAAGAGTTTGAAATAAAAATGTGACATAAGCACATGACATAAGCGTATGAACCAAGCATGTGAACCAAGCGCGTGGATTAAGCGCGTGGATTAAGCGCGTGGATTAAGCGCTTGAACTAAGTACTTGAGCTAAGCACTTGAGCTAATCACGACATAGAATCCATTTTTTCTTTTTGAATACAGTTTATAATCTGCACCATGTTAAAAAAGTTTGTCTTCATGCTCATCATCGTTTTCACAGCCCAGTTGAACTGGGCCGTGGCGAGTGCCTATTGCATGCATGAAACAGACAAGACAGCGCAACACTTCGGTCACCATCCACATCAGCATCAGGCTGCGGATGGTGATGCGCATTCAAATAAATCAGTTGGTGAATCCGCAGATCAATCCAAAGATAAATCCAAAGATACGTCACCAATCAAAAAAGCGAATTCTCATACGGATTGTGCATCCTGTGCGCACAGCCCTCTGGGTAATCATTCGTCCGGTTTCCTGCTACACCAGCCATCGCTGGACAGCTATCAATTGCTTGCCGCATCGCTGCAAGCCCCCAGCCCTTTTCTTGGACAACCTGAACGTCCCAAATGGATGCCCGCCTACGCCTAATCCGGCCAGGCATCTGTCTGTATCACTTCCTGTTTTTCATGCATTGCGTCATATAAACACCTGACAGCGACCTGCTGGATTCTTCCTTTTCGTTTTTTCAGGAGAATGCCATGCAAAAATTCTTGTTGCCGCTACCTATAGCGGCTGCCTTACTGTGCCCGCTGCTGGTGCAGGCACAAAATCTGGCGGATGCGAACAACGCAGCCGCCCTTACCACGCGCCAGGCTTTGTCGGCGAATGTCGCCTTACCTGTCACCGCCACTACCACTTTCACTACCACCACTGCCCCGCCGATCGTCCTCACTCTGCGGTCAGCACTGGCTTATGCCATGTCAGCAAACCCCGAGATTGCCGCCGCCAGGCGTGAAATCCAGGCCAGCGAAGGCATCTTGCGTCAGGCCGGTGTCATGCCCAATCCGGAACTGTCTGTATTGATGGAAGATGCCAGGCAAGACACGCGCAGCACCACGGTGCAGATCAATCAGCCGCTGGAACTGGGTGGCAAGCGGGCCGCACGCATCAGCGTGGCCGAACGCAACCGTAGTGCTGCATTGAATGAACTGGCCATCAAATCAGCCGAAATACGGTCAGCAGTCACTACGCAGTTTCATGCCGTGCTGATTGCCCAGGAACGTCAGCGCCTGGCCCTCAGTTCGCTGGAACTTGCACAGCGCGCCAGCAATGCCGCCAGCCGGCTGGTCAGTCTGGGCAAGATCCCGCCACTGGAAGCGGCCAGGGCAGACATTGCAAAATCAGGGGTACGGGTCGAACTGGCGCAGGCAAACAGTGAATTACTGACATCCAGGCAGCGCCTGTCTGCGGCACTGGGCAATAGTCAGATTAACGACCAGCAATTAGAAGGTGAATTCAATACGCTGCCAGCATTACCTTCCATGCAAAAGCTGGCATCAAACCTGGCGCACTCACCACTCATGCAGCGCGCGCGCCTGGAACTGGACAAGCGCCTGGCCATGTCTGAACTGGAAAAAAGCCGGCAAATCCCTGACCTGAGCTTAAGTCTGGGTACCAAGCGTGACCAGCAAAGCGGACGCAACCAGGCCATCATCGGGATCAGCATCCCGCTGGCCCTGTTCGACCGTAACCAGGGCAATCTGCAAGAAGCACTGAGTCGCAGCGACAAGGCCAGGGATGAATTATCTGCCACAGAAATCCGCCTGCACAACGAATTGCTGCAGGCACATCAGCGCCTGAGCCTGGCCAGGGATGAGGCTGAACTGCTGAAAAAGGAAGTGCTGCCCGGTGCACAGAATGCTTTTGATATCGCCATCAAGGGCTTTGAATACGGCAAGTTCAATTTCATGGATGTGCTGGATGCCCAGCGTTCACTACTGCAAGCCAAGGCCCAGTATTTGCGCAGCCTGTCCGAAGCACAGCGTGCTGCTGCTGACATTGAAACCTATATCGGCGATCGTGAATTCAACCTGTTCACTGCCCTCTCTTCATTCCAGGAATTTGTATGAAACTGAATATCAATAAAAAAACCGTTGTCCCGGTTGCCATTGTCATCGCCGTGGGACTGTTATTAGCAGCCCTGATACTGAATAGCGGCAAATCAAAAAATACTGCTAGCCATGACAGCCACGCAGAACAATCTAACCATGCAGACCAAGAGCATCATGGCGAAAAAAGCAAGGATGCCCATGCTGATGGTCAGGGCCACGCGGACAAAGAACATCATAGCGATGCCATTGCCCCTCAAAAAGGCCCGCATGGCGGTAAGCTGTTTACAAAAGATGGCTATGCGCTTGAAGTCAGCATCTTCGAACAGAATACAGCGCCAGAATTTCGCCTGTATACCTACCAGGATGGCAAGGCTTTGTCACCGGCTGACAGTCAGTTGACGTTGACGCTGGAACGTCTTGGCAGGGCCACACAAAGCTTCAGCTTTACAGCAGAAAAAGACTATCTGAAAAGTACGGTCGCCGTTGATGAACCACATTCCTTCAAGGTCGGCATCAAGGCGATGCATGCCGGAAAAAACTATCAATTCACCTATGAACAGATAGAGGGCCGCATCAGCATGGATGCCTTGAAGCGCAAACAGAACGGGGTCGAAATTCAAACCGCCGGCCCGGTAAAACTGCAAGGCAAACTCAGCCTGCTGGGTGAAGTGCGACTGAATGAAGACAGCATGCTGCAAATCGTACCGCGCCTCGCAGGCATAGTGGAAAGCGTAGCTGTGAATGCTGGTGACAAAGTCAGCAAGGGTCAGGTATTGGCGGTGATATCCAGCCAGGCCCTGGTGGACTTGCGCAGTGATTTACTGGCGACACAAAAACGCCATGCACTGGCACGCAATAATTTTGAGCGTGAAAAGAAATTGTGGGAAGAAAAAATCTCTGCCGAACAGGATTACCTGCAAGCCCGCAATACTATGCAGGAAGCAGAAATCACCCTGCAAAGCGCGCAGCAAAAACTGAACTCACTGGGAGCTGGCATGGGGGCTGGCAAACAGCTGAGCCGCTATGAAATCCGTTCGCCCATTGCTGGCACCATCACTGAAAAACAGATCACGATGGGGCAGTCGCTCAAGGACGACGTAGTGATTTTTACGGTTGCAGACCTGAGTAGCGTCTGGGTGGAAATCAGTATACCGGCAAAAGACCTGAGCCAGGTCAGGACCGGGCAAACCGCCAGGGTCAGCGCCAATGCATTCGACGCCAGCGCTGATGGAAAACTCAGCTATGTCGGTGCCGTCATGGGTGAACAGACACGCAGCGCCAAGGCCCGCCTGCTCTTGCCCAATACCGCCGGTAACTGGTACCCAGGTCTGACAGTGAATGTGGCTTTGTTGTCTGGTGATATGGAAGTACCGGTCGCCGTTGCCAACGATGCGATACAAATCATCAATGAACGGCCTGTGGTGTTTGGCAGTTATGGTGATCAGTTTGAAGCACGCCCACTGGAACTGGGGCGCAGCGATGGCAAGTTCACCGAAGTGCGGAAAGGCTTGCAGGCGAACGAAGCCTATGTCATCAAAAACAGCTTCCTGATCAAGGCTGAGCTGGGTAAAGCCGCTGCCAGCCATGATCATTAGGAGAACAGACCATGTTTGAAAAAATCATTCGCTTCTCCATCGCCCAGCGCTGGCTGGTGATCATGCTGACACTGGCCCTGGCGGCGCTGGGTGTATTCAGTTATCAGCAATTGCCCATCGATGCCGTACCCGACATTACCAATGTACAGGTTCAGGTAAATACCGCTGCCCCAGGTTATTCGCCGCTGGAAGCCGAGCAACGCATCAGCTTCCCGATAGAAACCGTGATGGCAGGTCTGCCGCATCTGCAGCAAACCCGTTCCCTGTCACGTTATGGCCTGTCGCAGGTGACCATCATTTTCAAGGATGGCACCGACATTTATTTTGCCCGTCAGCTTGTCAATGAACGCATACAGGAAGCCAAAGGCAAGTTACCGGCCGGCATAGAACCGACCATGGGGCCTATCTCTACCGGTCTGGGCGAGATCGTCATGTGGACCGTCGAAAGCAAGGAAGGCGCTGTAAAACCAGACGGCCAGCCTTACACGGCAACAGACTTGCGCGAAATCCAGGACTGGATCGTCAAGCCGCAATTACGCAATGTCAGCGGCGTGACTGAAATCAATACCATAGGCGGCTATGCCAAGGAATTTCTGGTAGCGCCCGCGCCGGAAAAACTGGTGGCGCATGGTCTGAACTGGCAGGACGTGGTCACCGCACTGGAAAAAAACAATGGTAATGCCGGTGCCGGTTACATAGAGCGGCGTGGCGAGCAATATCTGGTGCGGGCACCGGGGCAACTGGCATCAATGGAAGATATCCGCAATGTACTGGTCAGCAGCCAACAAAACGTGCCGGTGCGCATTCGAGATGTTGCCGATGTCAGCATAGGCCAGGAGTTGCGTACCGGTGCAGCCACCGAAAATGGTCGTGAAGTCGTACTTGGCACGGTATTCATGCTGATAGGTGAGAACAGCCGCAAGGTGTCGCAGGCAGTCACAAAAAAACTGGAAGACATCAATCGCAACCTGCCCGCAGGCATTGTGGCCAGCATCGTATATGACCGCACCACCCTGGTCGACAAGGCCATCAACACTGTCAAGAAAAACCTGCTGGAAGGTGCGGTACTGGTGATCGTCATTTTATTCCTGTTTCTGGGCAATATCCGTGCTGCTCTTATCACCGCCATGGTGATACCTCTGGCAATGCTGTTCACGTTTACCGGCATGGTGGGCAACAAGGTCAGTGCCAACCTGATGAGCCTGGGAGCGCTGGATTTTGGCATCATTATCGACGGTGCCGTGGTGATCGTCGAAAACTGCGTGCGCAGACTGGCCCACGCACAGGCTACGGCAGGACGGGTACTGAACCGCAATGAACGCCTGCAAGAAGTGTTCGCTGCGGCAAAAGAATCACGCCGGCCCCTGCTGTTTGGACAGTTGATCATCATGGTGGTGTATCTGCCGATTTTTGCACTGACTGGTGTCGAAGGTAAAATGTTTCACCCCATGGCTTTTACCGTGGTTGCAGCGCTGATTGCGGCAATGGTGTTGTCGATGAGTTTCATCCCTGCCGCAGTTGCCCTGTTCATAGGCGACCACGTCAGCGAAAAAGAAAACCGTCTGATGACCTGGGCCAGACAGGCGTATCAGCCATTGCTGACTTTTGCATTGCGCAGCAAGGCGCTGGTTCTGAGTATTGTACTGGTGGCACTGGCCCTGAGCGGCTTGCTGGCCAGCCGCATGGGCAGTGAGTTTGTCCCCAGCCTGAATGAAGGTGATATTGCCCTGCATGCCATGCGCATACCCGGCACCAGCCTGACCCAGGCCCTGCAAATGCAGACAGAACTGGAACACATCATCCGCACTTTCCCCGAAGTGGATAAAGTGTTCGGCAAACTGGGTACTGCTGAGATTGCTACCGATCCCATGCCGCCGAATGTGGCCGACACCTTTATCATGCTAAAACCGCGCAACACCTGGCCAGACCCGCAACGCAGCAAGGAAGACCTGGTTGCAGCCATCCAGCAAGCAGTGGAAAAAGTGCCGGGCAATAATTATGAATTCACCCAGCCCATACAAATGCGTTTTAATGAACTGATCTCTGGTGTGCGCAGTGATGTAGCGGTCAAGGTGTTTGGTGACGACATGGATGTCATGAACCGTTCAGCGGAAGAGATTGCCGGGGTGCTGGAAAAAATCCCCGGTGCTGCCGACGTCAAAGTAGAACAAACCACTGGCCTGCCCATGCTGAGCATACAGATAGACCGTGAAAAAGCGGCCAGACTGGGCCTGAACATCAGCGAGGTACAGGAAGTGATTTCTGCGGCGATAGGCGGCAAGGAATCCGGCACCCTGTTTCAGGGCGACCGGCGTTTCGATATCGTGGTGCGTTTGCCAGAAAAACTGCGCAGCGATATTGAGGCCATCAAGCGCCTGCCGATCCGCCTGGGTGGCAATATGAGCAGGGATATGGGTGGCGACAAGAGTGCTGCCGGAGCTGCCGGCATTGCACATTCCGCACACACCGGCTTTGTCACGCTGGCAGATCTGGCAAGCATAGATATGACACCTGGCCCCAACCAGATCAGTCGCGAAGATGGCAAACGGCGGGTGGTGGTTACTGCCAATGTCCGTGGTCGTGACATCGGTTCTTTTGTGACAGAGGCGCAACAGCAACTGGCAAAGCAAGTCAAAATTCCAACAGCTTACTGGACGACCTGGGGCGGCACGTTCGAGCAATTGCAGTCCGCAACACAGCGTTTGCAAATTGTCGTGCCGGCAGCATTGCTCATGGTCTTCCTGCTGTTGTTTGCCATGTTCGGCAATATCAGGGATGGCTTGCTGGTCTTTACCGGTGTGCCGTTTGCTCTGACTGGTGGCATCCTGGCATTGTGGCTGCGTGATATTCCCCTGTCGATTTCAGCCGGTGTTGGCTTTATCGCGCTGTCCGGCGTCGCCGTATTAAATGGCCTGGTCATGATTGCCTATATACGCAGTCTGCGTGAAGAAGGGTTGGCATTGGATACAGCAATACAACAAGGTGCCCTGACACGCCTGCGCCCGGTGTTGATGACGGCACTGGTGGCATCACTGGGCTTTATCCCCATGGCGCTGGCGACCGGTACCGGTGCTGAAGTACAGCGTCCACTGGCTACCGTGGTCATCGGCGGTATCCTGTCATCTACCATACTGACGCTGCTGGTTCTGCCTTTGCTGTATCAACTGAGCCATCGAAAAATGGCTAATTCACTGTAACCCTATACAGCGTGGTGCATAAAAAATGCCCAAAAGCGAATCAACGCTTTTGGGCATTTCCAGTTCTGCATTTCAAGCCAGGTCAGATCAGATCGGGCTTTGTCGCATCGATCCAATCAGTCTGTCAGCTTGATTATTCAACTGCTTTCACCATGTCTTCAATGACTTTCTTGGCGTCACCAAACACCATCATGGTTTTATCCATGTAGAACAATTCATTGTCCAGGCCTGCATAGCCAGAAGCCATGGAGCGCTTGTTGACGATGACGGTCTTGGCTTTGTAGGCTTCCAGGATAGGCATGCCGGCGATAGGTGATTTGGGGTCTTTTGCCGCAGGGTTGACCACGTCATTTGCACCCAGTACCAACACCACATCCGCCTGACCAAATTCGCTGTTGATGTCTTCCATCTCGAACACCTGGTCGTAAGGTACTTCAGCTTCTGCCAGCAAGACATTCATATGGCCTGGCATACGCCCTGCTACAGGGTGAATGGCGTACTTGACCGTAATACCTTTGTGCGTCAGTTTTTCTGTCAGTTCTTTCAGGGCATGCTGGGCACGTGCGACTGCCAGGCCATAGCCAGGAACGATGATGACAGTTTCGGCATTGCCCAACAAAAAGGCTACATCATCAGCAGAGCCGGATTTGACGGTACGCTGTGCCTGGTCGCCGCTGGCAGCAGTGGCTGCTTCACCACCGAAGCCGCCCAGGATCACATTGAAGAACGAACGGTTCATCGCCTTGCACATGATGTAAGACAGGATGGCACCGGACGAACCCACCAGCGAACCGGCAATGATCAGCATGGAGTTATTCAGCGAAAAGCCGATCCCCGCAGCCGCCCAGCCAGAATAGCTGTTCAGCATCGACACCACCACCGGCATGTCAGCACCACCGATAGGGATGATGATGAGCACACCCAGCACAAAAGCCAGGGCTGTCATGATGATGAAAGGTGTCCAGCTTTGCGTGACGCAGAAGGCAATGCCGCAACCCAGCATGGCTATCGCCAATACAAGATTCAACTGATGCTGCCCACCGAAGCTCACCGGCGCGCCCTGAAACAGGCGGAACTTGTACTTGCCCGACAATTTACCAAAGGCGATGACAGAACCAGAGAACGTAATCGCACCGACAAAAGTACCAATAAACAATTCCAGACGATTACCGAAAGGAATAGGCTGGTCTCTTGCGACGATATTGAATACCCATGGTTCAGACACGACTGCTACGGCGATACACACCGCTGCCAGACCGATCAGTGAGTGCATCGCTGCGACCAGTTCCGGCATCTTGGTCATCTCTACGCGTTTGGCCAAAGTTGCGCCTATGCCGCCACCAACGATGACGCCGATGGCAACCAGACCATAGCCCAGACCTGCACCGGCACTTTCGTTTTTCAGCTTGACGATGAGGGCGATGGTGGTCGCAACTGCGATCGCCATGCCTATCATGCCGAAGCTGTTACCACGGCGTGCCGTGGAGGGGTGGGACAAACCTTTGAGGGCCTGGATAAAGCAAACGGATGCAATCAGATAGAGCATCGTTACCAGATTCATGCTCATTATTTGTCCTCCTTCGGTGCTTTAGGCTCTTTTTTCTTGAACATTTCCAGCATCCTCTGGGTCACCAGAAAACCGCCAAAGACATTCACTGCCGCCAGTGCCACGGCAACGGTGCCCATGACCTGGGCCAGTACGCCTTCTGTCAGGCCGGCAGCCAGCATGGCACCAACGATGATGATGGCAGAAATGGCATTCGTCACCGCCATCAAAGGCGTGTGCAGGGCCGGTGTTACTGTCCACACCACGTGGTAACCGACATAAATTGCCAGCACGAAGATGATGAGGTTGGTAAGGGTATGACTAACTTCCATGATGTCCTCTCTTTAATTGGATTGAGACATGCAAATCGCTAGGTGGGCAAGGAGCAAGCAAGATTTTGCATGCTGCCTGCCCCGGCTACGTTATTTATACTCTTTAATACTGGTGATCTGATTCTTGCCATTCACAAAAACGACATTCGGTTTATACGCTTTTGCTTCTTCTTCTGTCATCGGCGCATAGGTACAGATAATCATCAAATCGCCCAGTTGTACGCGGCGGGCTGCAGCGCCATTCAGTGAGATTTCACCGCTACCACGTTTGCCCTTGATGGCATAAGTGGAAAAGCGTTCACCGTTGTTGACGTTATACAGCTCTATCTGTTCGTTTTCGATGATGTTGGCAGCGTCGAGCAGATCTTCATCTATACCGCACGATCCTTCGTAGTGCAGGTCACACTGGGTCACAGTTGCGCGATGAATTTTGGCGCGGAGCATATTTCTTTGCATGGTCTTTCTACTTTCTGATACTTGAAAAAATCTTAAATCTTGAATCTTGAATCTTGAAACTTTACTCGGCTGCTTATTTCTTCAGTACTTCACCAGCCGAACACACCAGGGTGGCGGCGACGATTTCATCTTCACGATTAATCGCCAGCGCAGCATCCTTGTCGATGATGAGCTTCAAAAAGTCCAGCACATTGCGGGAATACAGAGCCGATGCATCGGCTGCCACCAGGGTTGCCAGGTTAGGCTCGCCGATGATGTGTACGCCGTATTTGGTGACGGTCTTGTTCAGTTCAGACAAGGGGCAATTGCCGCCCTGTTCTACCGCCATATCGACGATGACTGAACCTGGTTTCATGGCCTTGACGGTTTCTTCCGAGATCAGGATTGGTGCCTTGCGACCTGGGATCAATGCCGTGGTGATGATGATGTCAGCCTGCTTGGCACGTTCATGCACGAGAGCTGCTTGCCGCGCCATCCATGCTGCCGGCATGGGGCGGGCATAACCGCCCACACCTTTGGCGATTTCGCGTTCTTCATCTGTTTCATACGGCACATCAATAAATTTCGCACCCAGGGATTCAACCTGCTCTTTAACTGGAGGACGTACATCGGATGCTTCAATCACTGCACCCAGGCGCTTGGCTGTGGCAATCGCTTGCAAGCCGGCCACGCCCACACCCATGATCAACACGCGTGCAGCCTTGACCGTGCCCGCCGCTGTCATCAGCATGGGCATGAAGCGTTGATAAGTATTGGCGGCCAGCATGACGGCCTTGTAACCGGCGATATTGGCTTGCGAAGACAAGACATCGAGCGACTGCGCACGGGTAATGCGCGGTGCAGCCTCGAGTGCAAATGCGGACAGGCCGTGTGTGGCCATTGCCGCAATATTGTCTGCGTCAAAAGGATTGAGCATGCCGACCAGCACTGTGCCCGATTTCATCAGCGCACGTTCATCTGCATCTGGTGCACGCACTTTCAAGACCAGCTCAGCGCCGAATGCATCGGCTGCCGTGCCGATTTCAGCACCAGCCGCCTGGTAGGCTTCGTCGGTAATGCTGGAAGCTACGCCAGCACCAGACTGCACGATGACCTGGTGTTTGGCGGCGACATATTTTTTTATGGTTTCTGGGGTTGCCGCAACACGCGTCTCCCCCGGCCGTGACTCGGCGGGAATGCCGATTTTCATAGATTGCTCCCTGATGTGAATAAATTCGGTGAATAAATTCCGTGCTGATCATTACATCCTGATCGTTCTGTACTGGTCGTACTGATAATGCGGTACCCATGATTCTGCACTGATGAGGCCAAGGGCAGGCTCTGGCCTCAAGACTAATTTTGTCGGACCCAGTTGTATGACAACTTATACAATTCTTACCCGAATCTTACATTTAGTATTCGACAACGATATTACACGCAAATTGTTTTTTAGCACAACCGTTCGTTTTTCTTGATTTTATGATTTTTACGGCGCAAATTTCAGGATGTCGCCCGGCATCAGGAAGCATGGAATTATTTATTTCTTTATTAAAAACAGTCACTTAAAGAAAAATCTTCAAGCTGCATTAGTTTGGTGCAAATTAAAAAATCAGGAATTTTGCTGTCTGCAATCGGGCCATAGATAAATTACGCATTAGCTAATTCGGTCTCAAATTTGCTGGATTGCCACACAAAATCTGACGGCAAAGTAAAATGTCGGACTTACCGGGAAATGCTATGTCTGCCATTTGGAAACCCTCCGTCACTGTAGCCGCAATTATCGAACGCGACCAACAGTTTTTCATGATTGAAGAAGAAACACCTGACGGTATCCGCATCAATCAACCTGCCGGTCATCTGGACCCCAACGAATCGCTGGAACAGGCTGTCATCCGCGAAACACTGGAAGAAACCGCGCACGCTTTCACTCCTACCGGCCTGATCGGTACGTATATGTCACGTTTCATTTCCCCCACAACGGGTGAAGCCGTGACCTACCTGCGTTTTGCCTTCAGCGGGGAACTGGGTGCAGCGCAGGACAGGCCGCTTGATACCGGCATCCTGCGCACCGTGTGGATGAGTTATGCCGACTTGCTGGCGTCACAGGACAGGCATCGCAGCCCTTTGGTCATGCAGTGCATCAATGATTATTTGCAGGGGCAGCATGCGCCGCTATCCCTGTTGTTTACCCATCCAAGCGCACTTGGAAACTTGGAACATCAATAATGAGCAAGAAAAAAGTCGTAATCGGTATGTCTGGTGGTGTGGATTCTTCGGTATCAGCCTGGCTGCTGAAAGAACAGGGCTATGAAGTCATCGGCCTGTTCATGAAAAACTGGGAAGACGATGACGATTCCGAATACTGCTCGACCCGTGAAGACTGGATCGACGCAGTCAGCGTCGCTGACGTAGTCGGTGTCGATATCGAAGCCGTCAATTTTGCCAGCGAATACAAGGACCGTGTCTTCGCGGAATTTTTGCGTGAATACCAGGCTGGCCGCACGCCCAATCCGGACGTACTGTGCAATGCCGAAATCAAGTTCAAGGCTTTTCTTGACCATGCGATGAAGCTGGGTGCCGATTACATCGCCACCGGCCACTATGCGCGCGTGCGCGAAATGAATGGTCAGTTTCAGTTATTAAAAGCGATGGATGCCAGCAAGGACCAAAGCTATTTCCTGCACAGGCTGAACCAGCAGCAATTGGCAAATACCCTGTTCCCACTCGGTGAAATCCACAAGACCGAAGTGCGCAAGATTGCCGAACAGTTGCAACTGCCCAATGCAAAGAAAAAAGATTCGACCGGCATCTGTTTCATCGGTGAACGCCCTTTCCGTGAATTTTTGAACCGTTATCTATCCTACAAGCCAGGCAACATCCAGACCCCGGAAGGTGAAGTCATAGGTCAGCACGTGGGCCTGAGTTTCTATACCCTGGGTCAAAGAAAAGGCATAGGCATAGGCGGTATCAAATCCCATCAGAATGCCGATGGCAGCAGTGACGCCTGGTATGTCGCGAAAAAAGATGTCACAGCCAACACCCTGTATGCGGTGCAGGGACATGACCATCCATGGCTGTTGTCAGAATCGCTGGAAGCCGGACAGGTGAGCTGGGTGGCAGGCCATGCACCCCAGGCAGGTGACCTGTCTGCAAAGACACGTTATCGCCAGCCCGATGTCGCCTGCGAATTCAATGGCGATGAACAACGCTTTTCCCTCGCCTTCCCGCAGGCACAATGGGCTGTCACCCCCGGACAGTCAGCCGTCCTCTACGATGGTGATGTCTGCCTTGGTGGTGGTATTATCGACGTCGCTGCACGCGCCCACACAGAAAGCTGATCAGCAGTTGCACCCATGCCAGATAAATACCTACCTGTGTTTATCTGGCCAGCCGGCAAAACTGGCCCATCCATTCGCCAAATTCCTCCAAAAAGCCGGAAAAGCAGCGTTCAGCACACAGAAATTGATATAAATCGTATGCCAGCCAGGGTCTCTCCTGGCTGGTGATCGCAATCTTTCCTCCGGTACACATATTAGCTTGAGTGAATAAGTCTAATTTCAGAACAAAATTTGATGTCTTTTGTTTATTCTGACAATTCTCCTTAAATGTGCGATTTATCCAAAATATGTACGGAGAGAGACAATCATCGATTTGACACGATTCATTTCTTTACAATTTAAATCGATGAAATTATATTTACATTTCTACTTCACCAGAAAAGCCAGTCGATATGAATCGTCCTGATACGCAAGCACTAGGTGGTACTGTTAATGCACGCATAGGCAAGGTCTATATGAGCTTGTCAAAAGCACATAGAAAAGCAGCAGACTACGTGTTGTCGAATGTTTTTCGCTCTGCCACGATGTCTATCGATGAACTGGCAAATGCAGTCGGTATCTCTGTTGCAACAGCGAATCGTTTCGCCAGGGCGCTGGGATTTGAAGGCTATCCGCAATTTCGTGCAGAACTGGTGTATGGCTTCGAAGCCATGCTGGCCCCTATTGACAACCTGCGCAGTGAAATCCAGCGCCCTGCTACCAGCACAGAAATCATTTCCAGTTCTCTGAATGAAGACATGGCCAATCTGGAAGCCACCCGTCGCGGTCTGGCCCCTGATTTGTGTAACCATGCCGTACGCCAGATCCTGAATGCGGAAAGAATTTATATCGTCGGCTATGGTGCCAGCGCCTTCCTGGCCGGCTTGATGGCGCATAGCCTGGACCCGTTTTGCAACACCGTGCAATCCACCCTGGGTTCTGGCGGGCCATCGAATGTAGCGCGACAATTATTCAAGTATACAGAGCGCGACCTGGTGATCGGCATTTCCTTCCCACGCTATGCCGAAGACGTGGTCACCATCTTGCAGCAATTGCGAGAGAAGGGTGTACCTATCCTGGCACTGACCGACGCCCCCAGTTCGCCCCTTGCATCGCTGGCGAATGTCACACTGTATGCGCAGACACGACGTAATTTCTCGCCGAATTCCGAAGGTGCTGCCCTGTGCCTGATTGAAGCCATTTGCAGTGCCGTCGCCCATCAGGCCAAAGCGCCCGTCCATGCGGCATCAGAGATGACCAAGTTCATGCTGCCCTGGCTGTATCAGGAACCCAACGCCACCAGCCGCAAATCACAGGCTGCTGCTGCCAGCAAGATCATTGACATGGATCGCCCGGCCTGAACGCGGGTATTCAAGATGAAAACCAAAGCCACTGCCGGTATCGCCATCCATGGTGGTGCCGGTACCATCTTGCGCAGTTCACTGACGACAGAACAAGAACAGGCTTACCTGACTGCCCTGCATGACATTGTAGTTGCCGGTGCCAGCGTACTGGCCGACGGCGGCAGCGCGCTGGATGCAGTTACGGTGGCGGTCAGCCTGCTGGAAGACTGCCCCCTGTTCAACGCGGGCAAAGGCTCGGTATACACCAGTGCAGGTCAGATAGAAATGGATGCTGCCATCATGGATGGCCAACATCGCCGTGCCGGTGCAGTCGCCTGCGTGACAAACTTGCGCAACCCTGTGCGGGCAGCGCGCATAGTCATGGAGCACAGCCCGCATGTGTTGATGGTAGGACCAGGTGCAGAACAATTCGTCCGTCAGCATGGCGCGCAAATAGAAGATGCCACTTACTTTCATACCGAGCAGCGTTATGTGCAATTGCTTCGCGCACGACAGGAAGCCGGTATGCTGCTCGACCACGACGGCGACAAGCTGTCCGCAACATCAGGCACCACGCCGGAAGCAGCACCACTGGATCCGGATAAAAAATTCGGTACCGTTGGTGCCGTCGCACTCGACATGCATGGCAATCTGGCAGCAGCCACCTCTACCGGTGGCATGACCAATAAACTGCCAGGGCGTGTCGGCGACACGGCCATGCTGGGTGCCGGCTGCTATGCAGACAACCGCACTGCTGCCCTGTCTGCCACCGGCACTGGCGAAGCCTTCATGCGCAGCCTGGCGCTGCATGACATCGCAGCCCAAATGGACTACGCTGGCCTGAGCCTGGAACAGGCCGCGCATAAAACCATTATGGAAAAACTGCCGCAATTGCAGGGGCATGGTGGCATCATAGGTATAGACAGGCAGGGCAATATTGTCCTGCCCTTCAATACCGAAGGCATGTACCGCGCCAGCATGCGCATCGGAGATGTGCCACTGACAGGCATTTACCGCGACTTTCAAAAACTGTAGTTTTCAGAAGCGGTAGTTTCTTCCTCCGATTACCGGAAACAGTTATTCAAAGTACACCTATACTGCGGATGTCTTCACTTAACGAAACCGGAATCACGCATCATGCAAAATCTTCCTAAAATTGGCCTAGCATTACTGGTTATTGTCATCCTGTTTCTCTTGAATCCCTTTGCCACCATCCCGGCCGGCCATCGTGGCGTGCTGACCACGTTTGGCAAACCTTCGGATGAGGTATATAGCGAAGGCATACACTTTGTCTGGCCGATAGCGCAAAAACTGCACAAGGTATCGGTCGCCATCCAGAAAGGCGAAGGCGATGGTGATGCCGCATCAAAAGACTTGCAAACCGTACACACCAAGATCGCCATCAACTATCATGTAAGGCCAGATGCTGTGGTCTCGGTATATCGTGATCTGGGTAACGAGGCTGGTGAGCGTATCATCATCCCCAGCGTACAGGAAGCCGTGAAAGCCGTCACTGCCAGGTTCACCGCTGAAGAACTGATTTCACGCCGCTCGCAGGTACGTGATGAAATCGTGCTGGCACTCAAAGAACGCATGGCAAGGCATGGCCTGATCGTGGATGAATTTTCCATCGTGAATTTTAATTTCAGCAAAACCTTCAATGAAGCGATCGAAGCAAAAACCACCGCCGACCAGTTGAAGATGAAGGCCGAACGCGACCTGCAAAGGATAGAAGTGGAAGCCAAACAGAAAGTATCCCGCGCCCGCGCTGAAGCCGAAGCACTGGCCTTGCAAAGACAGCAGGTGACGCCAGAATTATTGCGCCTGCGCGAAACCGAGAATCAGGCCAGGGCGATAGAAAAATGGGATGGCCGCCTGCCCACGACAACGGGTGGTGCAATCCCCTTTCTCAATATCGGTAAATAATTTCGCACCTGATTGTTAACAGAGCCCAGCCATGTCCGAACAAAAGTCTTCCTCCCGCTTCACGCTGTTTTGCATACTCTTGCTGTTGGTGTGGTATATGCTCGACACGCCTATGGACCTGAACATGGACTGGGACCTGGAAGACTTCGACATCTTCTCCAGCACTGGCATGTCCTTGCCCGGCATCGCCGTCGCCGTCATCGCTGTCGTCTTCGCCATGATCATGGCCGGCCTGGTCATCGCCGGTGTATCGTTTTTACTGGTAGGCATAGCTGTACTGATAGGCGGCCTGTTACTGATGGTGTTTTCACCATTCTTGTTACCGCTGGTGCTGGTATTGATTGTGGTGAGTATTTTTAAGAGGAAGTCGCGGTAGTTTGAAACGTGGCGTAATCAGCAGTAGTTGAAATGCTGATGTTTTGACTTTGCAGTTGATTTCGACTTTAATCCGCTTTGGCCCATTACCCCTAAATATTTTGGCGAACCGTTTTTATTCGCCAAATTCGTTGAGTTACGATTGCAGGCCGCGCCTCGCTAGGCTAGGCGACTGCTCCAAAATATTTTGGTGAAGTTTTTTTATTCACTACGTTCGTTGAACTGCGATTGCAGGTCGGGGGTAGCCCGACAGCTACTCACTTTTCTTTTCTTGCAAAGAAAAGTAAGCAAAAGAATGCGCCCGCGGCGTCGCTGCCCCTTCGGGGTCCCCGTTTGTGCGATACAAAAAATGGGAAGGTCCGAAACTCGCTTCGCTCAGACACCGGACCTTCTTTTTCCATTTTCTGTATCGCACAAACGGCATCGCCACAGCGGAACTGCGAAAGTCAAAAACAGAAGCAAAATCAAAGACAACATCAACTTCAAAAACAACTACAACCCCAAAACAGCCGTTGATTGACCGCATTCGGCAATATACAAATATTGGTTGAATTGACGTTGCTGTTGCTGTTGGTTTTGATTTTGGGTTTGACTTCGGGGTTGCTTTTGAAGTTGTTTTTGACTTTAATCCGCTTGGGACGATGTAATTTGTGCGTCACAGAAAATGGATAAAGAAGATCCGATGTTTGAGCGAAGCGAGTTGCGGATCTTCCCATTTTTTGTGACGCACAAATTATGCTGAAGCGCAGCGTAAGCACCCGTAGGGCGAGTCTGCGGTCGCCTTTCTTTGATTCCGTTCTTTGGCGAAGCAAAGAAAGTATTTCGGCCGCCGGGCCGAGTCCCGGCTTGTGTCCACGGAGAGCAATCTTTTAATCAAAGTACGGCAATGCAACAAACGCCACTAGATTCCTGCATTCGCAGGAATGACGATATTATGATTACCGTTGATTGACCGAGATCGCATTCGTATCTACGAAGAACAATCGCTTGAATAATGACTCAAACGTGCAACGAACACCGCTGGAGCGCCAGCCCGGTGGAACGCCAGCCCGGTGGAACGCCAGCCCGGTGGAGCATCAGACCGATGGATTTCTGCCTTCGCAAGCATGACGAAAATAAGATCACTGTTTATCGACAGAACCCCATCCTCACCCTACCCCTCTCCTTGAAGGAGAGGGAATTTCAATCTACAGAGCAGCCATATTCCAAACTGCGCACAACAAACAGCACGCAGCACAACTGGCAAGCCGGCAGAATGTAGTTAGACAGTCTCAGCAGAAATGACCTGCGCTGCGGCATTGACGACCGCTGCAATTCGCCCCACATCCCGCAACTGCGTCGCCGACATGCCTTCCTTCTTCAACAATTCAAAATGCGATTTCACACAGAAATGGCATTTGCCGATGATGGAAGCCGACAAGGCATACATCTCGAAGCGACGTTTGTCGACACCGCCGTTGGTCGCATAGGCATTCATGCGCAACTGGGCAGCCTGAGTTTTCAGGTCGGCATCATCTGCCATTTCCACATATGGATACCAGACATTATTCATGCCCATCAAAGCCGCTGCGGTCAGCGCTGCATTGATTTCTTCTGGTGTGATGGCGCCACTGGATTTGATGGCTTCAATGATCACGGTACTTTTTGCAGCAAAGGCGGCTGCCAGTGCCACGCCTACCGCATCATTGCCTTCCAGGCTGGAACGGGCGATCGTGCCATCGATGTTCAGACGGATATCCTTGGCGTAATCAGGGATACGACTTTTAATTAAATTCAAGAATTCCATAGTATTTACCTATCAAAAAGTGGTTTTAAAACCCGCCGGAGCGGGTTTATTTTACATCTACAGCATTACCCTGACTTAGAACCTGTTCACGATCTGTAGCGAGCGGGCGTCAGCGGGGTAAGGGTAACTAAGCGCAGCGCAAAAAGCGGAATGTACCCTACTAGTACATGAGCATTTTGAGCAGCGCATGAGCCCCGATCACGCCCGCGCAGTAAGATCGTGAATAGGTTATTACAGAGTTGAGCCGCCTACTGTACGGTTGCATGGGCACAGTTCATCTGTTTGCAGACCATCCAGAATACGCAGGATTTCTGTCGGGTTACGGCCAACGTTGAGGTTGTTGACAGAAACGTGCTGGATGACATTGTCAGGATCAACAATGAAAGTCGCGCGCAGTGCAACACCGGCGTTGACATCACGTACACCCAGCATGTCTACCAAAGAACCAGTTGAATCGCCGAACGCATAGTGGTTCAGTTTGTCCAGATCTTTGTGTTCACGGCGCCATGCCAGTTTGCAGAATTCGTTATCGGTGGAACCACCCAGCAAAACAGCATCACGGTCAGCGAAGTCGCTTGTCAGTTTAGCAAATTCAACGATTTCTGTTGGGCAAACGAATGTGAAGTCTTTTGGGTAGAAATAAATGATTTTCCATTTGCCTGGGAACGAAGCTTCAGTGATGTCCTCAAATGCGGACACACCATTTTCTTCGTGATGATTGAAGCCTGGCTTAGCTGCTGGGACTTTGAATGCGTCGAGTTTTTGACCTACGGTTTTCATTAATTTCTCCTGATTTGACATAAAGGTGAATGATGTATCCACAACGGAACAAAGCATATCACTATGAATTTTAAATATCCAATAGATTTTAACTACTATTCATTTAGTTAAAAGATATCTGATATCGCTATGCGTCCATTGGTGGCAAGCTCAACCCACCCTGTCATCACGACGTTTGACGCCAGCCAGCAGGGTGAACCAAAACACGGTTCCTTTGCCGGCTTCTGTCTCAAAACCGATTTCGCCACCCATTTTTTCGACAAAGGTTTTGGTGATATTCAAGCCCAGCCCGGTACCGCCCTGCTGCCTGGTATTGGTGCCGTCAGCCTGTGCAAATTTCTTGAATATCTGTTCCCTGAAGGCAGAAGGGATACCTGGCCCTTTGTCGTGGACTTCGACTTTATAACTCCCGGATGTTTCAGAGATATGAATTTCGACTTCATCGCCTGTAGGTGAAAACTTGGCCGCGTTCGACAGCAGATTGGCAAACACCTGCATCACTCGCACGCTGTCGCCCATGGCCCATGCCTGTTCGGGGTGAGCCATGATGCGGTAACGCACCTGCAAGGTCTGGGCATAGGCGGCATTGGCTTCAATGGCCTGCCGGGTAGCGGCGACCAGGTCAAACCGTTCGATATTGATGATCATCTTGCCGGATGCCAGTTTTTCCATGTCCAGGATGTCATTCACCAGGACCCCGAGACGCTGGCAGTTCTTGTGTGCGACTTTAATCAGTTGCATGACTTTAGGGGACAAATCACCCGCAACGCCGTTTTCCAGCAAACCCAGGGCACCGCGTATCGATGTCAGAGGCGTGCGCAGTTCATGGCTGACGACGGAAATGAATTCGGATTTGATGCGATCAGCCTTGCGCTGCTCGGTCAGGTCCAGCACAAAACCGACCCATTCTTCAAACGAACCTTCAAGCTGCGCCAAGCCGACCATGACGGGAATGCGTGCACCATCCTTGCGTAGCACTTCGCCTTCATATGGTTTCGCCTGTCCATGCAGGCGCACTTCCTGCAATGCCTTGTCATGGCTGGCATGGCTCTCTTTTGAGGCCTTGTCCATCCAGTTCATGCCTGAATCGATAAATTCTGAGCGTGTCACGCCGACCAGTTGCAGCAAGACATCATTGGCTTCGGTCAGCCGGCCATTCAGGTTGCCCTGCATGATACCGATGAGACTGGAGTTAACCAGCCGACGCAAGCGTGATTCACTGATCAGCAAGGCTTCTACCATACGTGATTTTTCTTTGCTGGCCTGCTGTGCAGCATCCCGTGCTGCAACCAGGCTGCGCTCGGCTTCCTTCATCTGGGTAATGTCGCGCAGGCTGTATACCCGTCCAACGCGGCGATCACGCAAGAACTCGGGCTTGGAAACGCAGACAAAAAAACGACCGTCTTTCAGGGTCATCAAATCTTCGGTTTCCAGATTGGGATCGTCCCTGACAGCTTGCAAATTGAGGAAGAAGCTGTCGGCATTCAGCAAGGCCGCTTTCAGGTGGGCAAATATCTGGGTTTCGTCACGACTGGCGAGCAAGTCATCCGGCAAATGCCACATGGCAGAAAAGCGTTGATTGAGGTTGATGATATTGCCCTGCAAATCGACCGACAGGATACCCTCGGCCGTGGCATCCAGCGAACTTTGCAGTTGCGCCACCAGGTGCACCTGCCCCTCGGCGACCTGGCGCCTGTGGGTAATGTCCTGGGCATGGATCACAAAATAATCCTGTCCCTGCTCACTGAAAACCGACACGCTTTTTTCAACGGGGAAAGAGATGCCACCAGCACTCAGCCATTCACTCTCGGCCACGACGCTCTGCGCTTCCATCGCATCGGCATGTAATCCCTCCCAGAAAAATACATCCTGCAAGGAACATTCAATAAACGACAGTGCCTGCCCCAATAAATCCGCACGCGCATACGATAACATCTGACAGGCAGACTGGTTGGCGTCCACCACCGTCATCTGCTGTTTGTCGACGACAAGTATGGCCTCACGGCTGCGGTCTATCATATGCCGCAGCAAACCATTGCTCAACGTCGATGAGGGCTGTGACATACTGGTGTAGACGGCTTCCGGTTAGCGTGCACCAGGCAGGGGATTGCTCTGGGTCTTTTTCGATTGCGAATCAAAATAATAATTCACCCGCTTGCGCGGATTCAGGTATTCGTAAATGGCTCTTGGCAACAGTCCGGGCCGGATACTGGCACTGATGGACAGTTCTTTGCTTTCTTCCGCCAGGTCCAGAATGATGGCATCTTCCTTGGGTATCCCTGCATCATACATCAGCACACGCGGGCGCAAGGGCTTGCCCACATTCACATTCATCACCAGACCAATGGCTTCATTCGACAAACGCACCAGCGTGCCAGGTGGATAAACCCCCAGGCTCTTGACCAGTGTCGCCATCACCGCCTGATCAAACTGGGTACGTCGGTGGGCATAC
Organism: Undibacterium sp. Ji49W; assembly: GCF_049340205.1. Taxonomy (NCBI): domain Bacteria; kingdom Pseudomonadati; phylum Pseudomonadota; class Betaproteobacteria; order Burkholderiales; family Oxalobacteraceae; genus Undibacterium; species Undibacterium sp. Ji49W. Next base: position 93,021 of record NZ_JBMPOW010000004.1, read on the forward strand.
ATGGTCGATAGTGCTTCATGCGGCGTCAACGACAAGCTGTGATCATTATGATTGCATAAATTATCATACACATTGGCGATTGTCACGATACGACTGGGCATGCGTATGGCTTCGCCCTTTAAATGATGCGGATACCCACTGCCATCCATAAATTCATGATGCTGGGCGATCACATCCAGCACCGTTGCAGGCAGGCCGGCCTTCTGCCCCACCTCGACGCCATACTGGGTATGCAGTTCAAAAAAATGCTGTTCGGGTTTGGTCAGAGGCCCGGTTTTATTCAGGATATGTTCAGGCACATTCACCTTGCCCAGGTCATGGAACAGGGAAGCAATACCAACGGTCTTGATTTGTGTCGGCGAACATTTCATTTCATGCGCCAGCATCATGGCCAGCACTGACACGTTCAAGGTGTGAAAATACATTTCTTCACTGCCTGCGGTCTGCTGTATCAGATGCATGACAGTATCTGTGCCACTAAGAAATACTTCGGCCATGCTGTCCACCAGCTTGCTGGCTTCCTGTATGGTTTCCGCCGGTTGCGAGAAGATCAGTTTATTGATGCTTTTAACGACCGTCGCCGCCTTGACGAACTTTTCTTCACAGCGGGCAATTTCTTCCCGCTGTTTTTGCAATTTCTCAAAACGCGCACGCTTGGCATCAATAATGCTGGCATATACCTGGCCAGCGGGTGCAGCGGCCGGTACCGTTGCCGTGGACACAGCCGTGGTGGCGACGCTCCTGTCGACAGGCGTGGCCGACAGCGGATCCGACTTGGACGGAAGATACCGCACATGCCTGAGCTTCAGACCCAGAAGTTCGTCGATCTGTTGCTGGCTGGTGATCTTGAACGAGTTCATGGGAAACGAATGTTCAAACCAGCTCAGATCGAGTTTGATGAACATTCCTATCCTGACCTGATCAATCACTATTAACTGGCTGTCATCGGACATGGGAGAAGAATTATAGATATTTCTTCTGACGATAGCATATGCACCCTGCATTTGCAAAAAAGTTGACCGAAGGAAATATTTAAGACGACTCTGAAACATGCACACAGAAAAATCGGCTTTATCCAAATGCAACGTTATAATCGCTGACTTGACCTTTTTGAGAGTGAATAACGTGTCCGATCGCCTCGCTGTCCTGCCCCAGTACCTGTTGCCCAAACAAGCATTGACTATCTTTGCCGGTAAAGTTGCCAATGCCAAAGCAGGTAAGCTGACTACCCGCCTGATACAGTGGTTTGTCGGTAAATACCAGGTCAACATGAATGAAGCAGCGAATCCGGACATTGGCAGTTATTCCAGTTTCAATGAATTTTTCACCCGCCCCCTGCGCGCCGATGCACGCCCGCTGGCCAGCAGTGATTTGCTGAGTCCGGTGGATGGTGCCATCAGTCAGTTTGGACCGATTAACCAGGGTCAGATATTCCAGGCAAAGGGTCATAGCTACTCAGCCGCGGCCCTCGTCGGTGGCGATGCCAGCCTGGCAGCATTGTTTAATGACGGCAATTTCGCCACACTTTACCTGAGCCCGCGTGACTATCACCGCATCCATATGCCTTGCGATGGCCGTCTGACGCGCATGATTTATGTGCCAGGCGCGCTGTTTTCGGTCAACCCGACTACGGCACGCGGCGTGCCTGGCCTGTTTGCCCGCAATGAGCGCGTGGTCTGCGTATTTGAATCTGCCTTCGGCCCGTTTGTGCTGACACTGGTTGGCGCCACCATTGTCGGCAGTATGGTGACCACCTGGCATGGTGTGGTCAACCCACCCCGCAGTGCAGAGGTGCGTGAATGGCGCTATGACGATCAACAGATCGTACTGAAAAAGGGAGAAGAAATGGGCCGCTTCCTGCTTGGCTCCACGGTAGTCATGTTATTCCCTCAAAACAAGCTGGCATTCAATCCGGACTGGGCGGCGGCAAAATCCATCTGCATGGGTGAAGCCATGGCCAACCTGGCAGCTTGAGACATACATAGTAAAGAACAGTCCTATCATAGGCCATATAGGTTAACAGACCTGGCCTGACAAGCATTTCATATTGATCGTTCCACCTGGCAGCATACGTTGCCAGATTTGCGAATAGCTACTACACAAAGTTTCCCAAAGGGAAACATCTGCCTGAACCTCCTCAAATCTGTCCGAAAAAACCTGGTGTTTTCCAGGGATAACTGCTGCACATCAAATACTGCATAAAAAATGCTTGCCAAACTCAGGCGAATATTCAATAATCTAAATAAGAATTGTTATCGTTTAGATTTGCAGGGTAAAATATGAGTACTAATGATGCTATTCAAGATGTTGAGCCGGGTCCGGTAACGATTGCTGTGCAACAGCAAAAAATCATCCCCCGTTTCAAAAGCGCTGAGCTGATGCAGCATAAACGTGAAGTTGAAATTGATCACGAAGGCCGTATTTATCGCCTGCGTATCACGCAACTGAACAAGCTGATTCTGACTGCCTGAAGCCGTAATTGACCGATGGAGCCAACTATGCCGGATGAAACGCTGCTCAATGATGACCCGTCTGCATTGGCAGACAAGTCCAGGCAGCCGGAATTACTGGTTTCAGCCGTTTTGCATCTGATGTCGCATTACACGGTCAGCAGTACGCAAACGGATGCAGAACAGACCAGAACCCGGTTGGCGTCGGTGATAGAGCGCCATCTGAAAGTACTGGCCAATTTACCGGATCTGGCACCGGTGCTGAAGGCGACCTGTCAGCAACTGTCAGAACAGTGGGCCAGTCTGGTGGAGAGAAAATCTCCTCAGCAAAGCAAGATGCACAGGTTGAGCTGGCTATTGGCTGGTGGCCGAAGAGATTTGAATTAATGGAGCTGGTTTCATGATTGTATGTGTTTGCAATAATGTCTCTGAGAAGAAAATACACCAGGCGGTTGCCATGGGTGTGACCACCATGTCCGAATTGCGCGAGCAACTGGATGTAGGCACCTGCTGCGGCAAATGCGCCGGCTGTGCCCGCAAGGTCATGCGCGACTGTATGGACAACAATGCCAACAAATCATCCGGCCTGCAAAACTTCATACAGCAATTACATTTTCAGCCCAGCGTTCAGCCTGCCTGATATTTATCATGTCTACACTTACACTCAGTCACCATAACGGCCCAGCGCCCATTCCCAGATCACGGATCGTTTCTTTCACCGGCATCGTGCTGGCGCATCTGGGATTATTTTATGCACTTGAGCATGGCCTGATTTCGCATGCAGTACAAATACTGCCGAAAGAAGTGATACTGACCATGATACAGCCGCATGTCAGCAAACCAGAGCAAGCACCGGCTCCTATTCCGACCAAAAAACTGACTACCTTGCCGCCCCCCATACCAGTGGTGCCGCAAATTACACCTGTAGTGGATATCCCGGTAGAGCAACATCAGATCACGGTACAGCCCTCACCTCAGGTACCGCAGCCGGTAGCTGCGGTTGCTGCCAAAGCAGAACCCGGCAATTCCCTGGCACCACCAGCTGCGCCAAAACAAATCAGTGCCGTTGAATACCTGCGCCCGCCACAGGCAGACTACCCGCATATGTCGCGCCGCATGGGCGAAGAAGGTAAAGTCACCTTGCGGGTACTGGTGAACGAGAAAGGTGTTGCAGAGAAAGTGGATATCCAAAAATCTTCCGGCTCCAATCGCCTGGACGAAGCCGCCAAGACTGCCATCATGCGCGCCATTTTCAAGCCCTACCTGGAAGATGGCAAGGCATTGACCGTGATTGCCACGGCAACGATCAGTTTCAGTTTGAATACATAAAGGATGTTGCAAGATTTAAGGGTCGTAGTCAAAATCAGCTATCCTGGGGTCTCCCCATCCCAAGTTGCATTATTCTGACTTTAAGCGACGACGACAGAGGCAGACTGCATTATTTGCAGTTCTTGCCTCTTTTTTTTATGTGTATGCACTATGATGTCGGTAAGTTCATAAGCAAATTAAATACGGAAGGAAAGCCATGAAAGGCGATGCGAAAGTCATCAAACTCTTGAATGCTCAGTTAACCAATGAATTGAGCGCCATTAATCAATATTTCCTGCATGCACGCATGTACAAGCACTGGGGCTTTGAAAAAATAGCCAAGAAGGAATATTCCGAATCCATAGGCGAAATGAAGCATGCCGACAAGCTGATAGACCGTATCCTGATGCTGGGTGGCTTGCCAAACCTGCAAGCCTTGCACAAGTTGATGATAGGCGAAGAAACTCAGGAAATGCTGCAATGTGACCTGAAGCTCGAAAACGCTGCGCAAAAAACCGTCAAGGAAGGCATCGCCGTCTGTGAAACAGTGGGCGACTATGTATCACGCGACCTGTTCCAGACCATTCTGGAAGATACGGAAGAACATATAGACTGGCTGGAAACACAACTGGAACTGATAGAAAAAATCGGTATCCAGAATTACCTGCAGTCACAAATGTCTGAAGAAGAATAAGTCTGTTGCAAGGTCTGTTGCAAGACTAAGGACGAAACAAAAAGGGATGAAGCTTGCGCCTCATCCCTTTTTGCATTTATGTGTTTACCTTGGTGTTTATCTTGAGGCAGTCACAAAATTATTGCGGCAAAGTATCCTTGAAAGAAGCACGTTCCGACAATTTGTCGAATAACTTGGCCAGATTCGGATAATCGCCACGCCAGTCAATCTCAGGAAAGCGGAAGCTCAGCCAGCCCAGCGCGCAGGCAACGCTGATATCTGCCAGCGTCAAATGGGTGCCGGAACAGAACGGCGCATCGCCCAGACCACTGGACATGGATTTCAGGCCAGACAAGACCTTGCTCATTTGCCTGTCCATCCATGCCTGGCTTTGCTGTTCTGGCGGTCGCTGGTTTTTTTCCAGGCGAATCAGTACAGCGGCATCGAGGATGCCATCGGCCAGGGCTTCCCAGCATTTGACTTCGGCACGTTCACGACCATGCGCCGGTATCAGCTTGCCTACCGGTGTCAGCGTATCGAGATATTCAACGATGACGCGCGAATCAAACATGGCACCGCCATCTTCCATCAAGAGGCACGGCACCTTACCCAAGGGATTGGATTGCTGAATAGTGGTATCAGCCGCCCACACATCCTCTAACAGGAAAGTGTAGTCAAGTTTCTTTTCCGCCATGACGACGCGGACTTTTCTTACAAAAGGACTAGGAATGGAGCCAATTAGTTTCATAGGAATCTGATAGAAGGTTTAGCGCGGATTATATCATCCACGTATGAAGTCCCATGCAGAACGAGGCTACTTGCATGGTAGCAACAAGCACGTGTTTATACGGTTTAACGACAATCAAATGGTAAAATCGTGTATTCGGCACAAAAAAAACCGTTTTAAATCTACAAAAATTAACTTTTGCAAAACAACAAATGTTTGCATAAGTTAAATTATTGTTGTTTTTTGCGCAAGCCTTTCCGTTTTTCTTCTACTTTTGTTCATCATGTCCCTATCTTCACTCTCTGCCCTCTCCCCGCTCGACGGTCGCTATTCAAGTAAAGTGGATGCCCTGCGCGCCACCCTGTCGGAAGCCGGCTTCATGCACCATCGTGTCAAAGTCGAAGTGTCCTGGCTGCAAGCCCTGGCACAGGCTGGCTTTGATGAGATCAAGGCGTTTTCTCCAGCCGCCAATGCACTGCTGGATAAACTGGTTGCCGAATTCTCTGAAGCCGATGCACAACGCATCAAGGATATCGAAGCCGTCACCAATCACGATGTCAAAGCCGTTGAATACTGGTTGAAGGAACAGGTCAAGGATGTGCCGGAACTGGTGGCCGCCAGCGAATTCATTCACTTTGCCTGCACGTCTGAAGATATCAACAATACCTCGCACGGCATGATGCTGAAAACCGCACGCAATGACGTCATGTTGCCGTCGCTGCGCAAGCTGATCGCGCGCTTGACTGAACTGGCACACACCAATGCAGATGTGCCCATGCTGTCACGCACCCATGGTCAGGCAGCCAGCCCGACGACCCTGGGCAAGGAAATGGCGAACGTCGTCGCGCGTCTGCAACGCGCCATCAAGCGTATAGAACAGGTTGAAATTCTGGGCAAGATGAATGGTGCAGTCGGCAATTACAATGCCCACCTGTCAGCCTACCCGCATCATGACTGGGAAAGTTTTTCCAAAAACGTCATCGAACAGCGTCTGGGTCTGGTCTACAACCCTTACACCATACAGATAGAACCGCATGATTACATGGCTGAGATGTTTGATGCCTTCGCCCGTGTCAATACCATCCTGCTGGATCTGAATCGCGATATCTGGGGTTATATCTCGGTCGGCTACTTCAAGCAAAAAACCAAGGCGGGTGAAATCGGTTCTTCCACCATGCCACACAAAGTCAATCCTATCGACTTTGAAAATTCCGAAGGCAACCTAGGCCTGGCCAATTCACTGCTGCGTCACCTGTCAGAAAAGCTGCCGGTATCGCGCTGGCAGCGCGACCTGACGGATTCCACCGTGCTACGCAATATCGGTGTGGCATTTGGCTACACCCTGCTGGCCTATGACAGCTGCCTGCGTGGCTTGAACAAACTGGAAACCAATCCTGAACGCCTGGCTGCCGACCTCAATGCAACCTGGGAAGTATTGGCAGAACCTGTACAAACCGTGATGCGTCGTTATGCGGTTGAAAACGCTTACGAACAATTGAAAGAACTGACACGCGGCAAAGGCATCACCAAAGAAGCCTTGCAAGAGTTTGTCGAAGGTCTGGCGATCCCACGCGACGCCAAGGATTTGCTGCTGGCAATGACACCGGCAAACTACATCGGCATCGCTGCCAAACTGGCGAAAGCTATCTAATCCTATCTAATCGCTAATCAAGAAGACCATTAAGCACAGAGACACTGAGACACAGAGGAAAAGCAGAGAACAGCAAGCTTGCATCACACTGCTTTTCTCTCTTTTGTTTTTCTCTGTGCCTCTGTGTCTCTGTGGTGAGTCTTTTGGTCTTGCTTAAAATTATTTATTTCTGCGAACGGAACGGGAACATCAGTTGTTTCACGAAACCGTCAGGCATATAGTCGCCCTGCACGCCATACTTTTCCGGAAAGCCTGTTTGCCCCTTGATCGCCGTACCAAATATATGGTCGAGGAAGGCATAATGCGCTGCATAATTCTTGTCGATAGCCACGTCATCCGATGAATGATGCCAGTGATGGAAATCCGGTGTCACGATCACATATTTAATTGGTCCCCATGGCAAGTGCACGTTGGCGTGATTGAACACTGCCTGAAAACCCACCACGATGATGTACCAGTCCATCACGGTCTTGTCGAAGCCCAGTACATACAGGGCGCCAAGCACCCCAACCCGCGTAACGATCAGTTCCAGGATGTGCTGACGTGAACCGGCCAGCCAGTCCATGGTTTTGGCTGAGTGATGCACAGCATGGAAACGCCATAAAAATGGAATTTCATGATACGCCCTGTGGGTCCAGTACTGCACCATGTCCGCTGCCAGAATACACAATAGCAATTGCGGGAAGAAATAAATCGACTGCACAAATGCGCGCACGCTGTCATGCGCCATCCAGCCAAACAGTTTATGAATGGCAAAATTGACGGTCAGCAAAGCCAGACCAACGATGAAATGATTGACGGCGAAATGCACCATATCGGTTTGCCATTCGCGCCTGAAAATCAACTGCCCCTTATACAGCGGGAAGATTTTTTCTATCGCCACAAAAATGATGGTTGAACCCAGCAGATCGAGGATGAACCAGTCCAGTCCGATATAGGGCGTGTGATCCGGAAAATCTGCCACCGGCACATGCGAGCCGCCTAGCGCCAGACTGGCCAGCACCAGCATGCCGGCAACCCCGTTCAAACCACGACGGCGCTTGAACAAGACATTGAGCAGGCTGATAACACCGGACAACAGCAAAGCCGCAAACAGGATATGGCGTATCAAGTCGGGCGAATACTTTTGCCTGAGCTCTGGCGTGGTAAGGTACTGCGGAAAGTGAAAAGCCAATACGCCAAGCAGGCAAAGAAACGCCAGGGTTAAGGCAAGCACGCCACTGGCCAACCCGGTACCAGGCTGCAGCGGTCCGCTTTGATCCAGCAAATCCGTGGTTTCACTGACGGCATTGCTGACGTTTCCTAGTACGGACTTTGCAGGCTCCACCAGTTTTTTTTCAAGAGTTTCAGATTTCATGATAGCCATGATGAAATTAATAACATGGCCCTATGATAATAGACTTGTCTGATCACCCGTAAAAAAGATTGCTGCAATTTGTAAGGTGATTCTGAGACACACGTGTTGAAACAAATCAATAAATCGGTAAAAAAGTATGGCAAACACTGCTTATTTTTGCAACAAGCTCATACTATGACTACTATGTTGTAATTCTTTGCTACTGGAAAATAAACTGCACTTCAGCAGACTTTACTTTTTTTTGCTATATTAGTTCTACTTAGAACTAATTATCTCTTTCATCAGAGGAGCCCTCATGCCAGCAACGCACAAATACTCCAATGTCAGCATTCTTCTGCACTGGCTCATCGCGCTATTGATTATTGCCGCTTTTGCACTTGGCACCATCATGACCGACATGAAGTTCAGCCCCACCAAACTGCAATATTTTTCTTACCATAAATGGCTGGGTGTGACGGTGCTGGCGCTGGTTGCCATACGTTTGCTGACGCGTCTGTTCAACAAGGCGCCCCCCTACCCGGCAAATATGGGCAAGTTACAAACCCAGGCTGCCAATGCCACTCATATCCTGCTGTATGTATTGATGTTTGCCGTGCCGCTGTCCGGCTATTTTTATACGCTGGCTTCCGGCTACCCTGTGGTGTACCTGGGTCTGTTTCAATTGCCGGTACTGATGGGTCCCAATCCAGAACTGAAAGAGACGCTCAAAGAGCTTCACGAAACTTTGAACTATGTGATGCTGGCGCTGGTCTTGTTGCATGTAGCCGCTGCACTGAAACACCATTTCATCGACAAGGACGGGCTCTTGAATCGCATGCGTCCCGGTCACTAATTCACTTTTATCAGGAACACCTATGTCATCACCTACCATGAAAAAAATTCTGCTATCCAGTGCAGTTGCGCTGGCCATCATCGCTCCGGCCATGGCCGCCGTCATGAAGCTCGACAATGCCAAAAGCGCAGTCAGTATCGTCTTCAAGCAAATGAATGTGCCGGTCGATGCCAAGTTCAAGAAATTTACTGCCAATATCGATTATGACGCCGCCAAGCCTGAAGCATCCAAGGCAACTGTTGATATTGATGTCGCCAGCTTTGATCTGGGCGATGCTGAATACAACAAGGAAGTCTTGAAAAAAGAATGGTTTAACGCAGCCCAGTTTTCCAAGGCCAGTTTCGTTTCCACTTCCATGAAGGCAGGCGCAACCGGCAAGCTTGATGTCGTCGGCAAGCTCAGCATCAAAGGCAAAACCCTGGATGTCAGCTTCCCGCTGAGCGTCAAAAAAGAAGGCAATAATCAGGTATTTGACGGCAGCCTTCCTATCAAACGTCTCGCTTTCAATATCGGTGAAGGCGAATGGAAAGATACAGGCATGGTTGCCGATGAAGTACAGATCAAGTTTCACGTAGTCACCACCCCGTAAGCCCCGACGCAATACCAAAGAGATTGCGTCACATTTTTTATATTCATTTTCCAGACCAGGAGTAATACATGAAAATCACCCAACTTATCGCCGCCGCTATGCTGATCAGTGCAGCACCTGCTTTTGCACAGACTTACAATATCGAACCGAACCATACTTACCCAAGTTTTGAAGCTGACCATATGGGCATCTCCGTATGGCGTGGCAAGTTCACTAAAACATCTGGCAAGATCGTTCTGGATCGTGCAGCGAAAACCGGTACAGTGGATATCACTATCGATACCAATTCCATCGATTTCGGTCATGAAAAAATGAATGAACATGCAAAAACCAAAGACATGTTCAATGTTGCCCAATTCCCGACAGCCACTTACAAAGGTACATCCATCAAGTTTGATGGCGACACACCTGTTTCTGTCCAGGGTGAACTGACTTTGCTGGGCGTGACCAAGCCAGTGACACTGACCATCAACAAATTCAAGTGCATCCAGCATCCTATGTTCAAGAAAGAAGCTTGCGGTGCTGACGCAACTGCTGAATTCAAACGTACTGACTTCGGTATGAATTTTGGTGTTCCACGTTTTGCACCTGAAGTAAAACTGGCAATCCAGGTAGAAGCGATCAAAGCTGACTAATCCAGTTGGCAAGATGAACAGGCAAGCCGACAAGCTGTAATTCTGCTCCCAGGTTTGGTCCGCCGAGGTGGATCAAACCTATAACACTTTAATTACTTATATGGGTGAACGCTTCCTGCGCAGCATACGATTACTGTCTGAATGCATGCAATTATTTGAGCACAGCTCGACAAGGACAGTGCGCAAGCTCGGCTTTACACATTCTCAATTCGATATCATTGCCACTCTGGGTAATACCCCTGGCATGACCTGCAAGGAGCTGGGTGAAAAAACCCTGATCACCAAAGGCACGCTGACCGGTGTACTTGACCGACTGGAACAAAAAGGTCTGGTACAACGCGAACGCGGTAACGACGACCGACGTCAATTGTTTGTCAAACTGACGCCTTGCGGCGAAGCCACATTTGACGATGTTTTCCCCAAGGTTGTACAAAGCGGCAAAGTGCGCTTTGACACTTACACCGAAGCAGATTACCTACAACTGGAAACTGCACTAGGCAAGTTGAAACAACATCTGCTTGAAGACAATCAATAAGTACTGCCCATTGAGGCGCTAAAATGCACGCGGCTGCATAGCATTGCTCTCTTTTTTACCAGCTAATCAGGAATTTACGCGCGCCCTTTACCCGCACAGTGCAATGCGGACAAAGGGTTGCAGGTATGCAGATATCGAAGCGATATTGCACATGTGAAGGGGGTTATTTCAGACTATCACCAACGATAGGCCCTTTGCCGCTGAACCTGTCGAGCGCCAGATAAATCACGGGTGTAATGAACAGCGTGATCGCCTGCGAAAAGATCAGACCACCCACCACTGCCAGACCCAGGGGCTGACGTAATTCGGCACCGGCACCCAGACCCAGAGCAATCGGCAAGGCGCCAACCAGCGCCGCAAGAGTCGTCATCATGATAGGACGGAAACGCTGGATACAGGCTTCGCGTATCGCCTCAGTCGGTGTCATGTTGTGATGCCGTTGCGCATCGAGCGCAAAGTCAATCATCATGATCGCATTTTTCTTGACGATACCGATCAACAGCAAGATACCTATCGTCGCAATCAGGGTCAGGTCTTCGCCAAACATCTGCAAGGTCAGCAAGGCACCAACTGCCGCAGACGGCAAGCCAGCCAGAATGGTAATCGGGTGGATATAACTTTCATACAGTACACCCAGCAAGACATAGATCACCAGCAAGGCAGCCACGATCAGTATTACCTGACCTGATTGCGAATCCTTGAACACCGCCGCATCACCACCATAGGTCGTAATAATGGATGAAGGCAGTTTGATTTCATCGCGGTATTTTTCTATGCGATTGGTCGCCTCACCCAGGGCTGTGCCGGGTGCCAGATTGAAAGATACCGTCACCGCCTGCAATTGCCCGACGTGATTAATCGCAGTCGGCCCTACGGTACGTTTGACCGTTGCGATACTGGACAAGGGAACGAGTGTGCCGGTATTGCCGCGCACAAAAATACCATTGATTGCACTTTCATCTTTCTTGGCATCCGGCGCAACTTCCATGATGACCTGATAGCTGTCGACGTTGGTGTACATGGTCGATATCTGGCGTTCGCCAAAAGCGCTGTACAGGGCAGAACGTATGCTGTCCATGCTCACGCCCAGAGCATTGGCACGGTCACGGTCGATATCGATGCTGGCCTGCAAGCCTTTCAGTTGTGAATCGGTCGTGACATCCTTGAAACCGGGATCAGTACGCAATTTCTCTTGCAGCTTGATGGCCCAGTCACTCAAAGATCCCGCTTCCACACTTTGCAGGATATATTGATACTGGCTCTTGCTGGGGCGGCCGCCCAATTGCAAGTTCTGTGTCGGACGCAGGAACACAGCAATGCCAGGAACCTCGTTGAGTTTCTTGCGCAAACCATCGACCACATCTTTCATGGGCTTGCGTTCATTACGCGGTTTCAGGTTGACGAACATACGGCCAGTGTTTTGCGAACCACTACCACCGTTAAATGAAGTCGCCGTCGCCACGTTCGGGTCATCACGTATGATTTTGGCGACCCTGTCCTGCAAGTTCACCATGGCGGGAAAAGAAGTTTCCTCTGCCGCCTCGGTCGATACATTGATCTGACCGATATCTTCTTGCGGGAAGAAACCCTTGGGAATGACGTTAAACAGATATGCAGTTCCAATAAATGTCGCAAGGGCAATCAGCAGAACCAGTTTGCGGTGACGTAATGCCATGTCCAGGCCACTGGTATAGCTGCGCAAGGAAGCGTTAAAACCGCGCTCAAATACATGCAACATTGCAGCCACCGCTTTTGGCGGCTCTTTCAGTTCGTGTTCGCTTTTCAGGAAGCGGCTGGCAAGCATAGGTACCAGAGTCAGCGAAACGAAAGCCGAGGCAACAATAGCCAGGCTGACGATAACAGCAAACTCATGGAACAATTGACCAATCACGCCAGGCATGAAGAAGATGGGGATAAACACTGCTACCAGCGAAGTGGAAATCGAGATGATGGTAAAGCCCACCTCACGAGAACCCTGTAGCGCTGCCTTGAACGGTGGTTCACCGTTTTCCACATGGCGCATGATGTTTTCCAGCATGACGATGGCATCATCGACCACCAGACCTACCGCCAGCGTCAAACCCAGCAAGGAGACATTATCCAGCGTATAACCAAAGCCCCATAACAGCGCGATGGCACCAATCAGGGATACCGGCAGGGAAAGCGTAGGAATAATGGTCGCAACCATACGGCGCAAGAACAGGAAGATAACGATAACGACCAGGAAGATGGTCAGCAACAAGGTCAGGTTAACGTCATGCAGGGCATCGCGAATGGAGATAGAGCGGTCATTCACCAGGTTCATTTTGACGGAAGCTGGCAATTGCGATTTAAAATCTGGCAAGGCAGCCCGGATCGAATCTACCACCTTGACGGTATTCGCGTCCGTCTGCCTTTGTATGGCCAGGGTAATCGAGCTTTCGCCATTAAAATTGGCGTTGGTTTTGACTTGCTCGTAACTGTCTTCAACGGTGGCCACTTCGCGCAAACGCACGACTTGCCCGCCTTTATTGCTGACCACCAAATTGGCAAATTCTGCGGCACTTTGCATTTGCTTATTGGCCAGCAGTGTCAGTGTTTGCTTGTCACCGTCCAAGGTACCGACCGGCGTATTCGCATTCGAAGTACGTATGGATGCGGACAATTCATCCAGGGTCAGATTACGTGCCTGCAAGGCATCTGGCATGACGCGTATGCGCACAGCATAGCGCTTGATACCAAAAATATTCACCTGCGCCACACCTTCGAGCGTCGATAAACTCGGCGAGATCAAATGCTCGGCATAGCTGGTCAATTCAGCGAGGCTCAGTGATGGCGATGTCAGGGCAATGAACAGCACAGGCGCATCAGCAGGATTGACTTTGCGATAGGATGGCGGCGATGTCATGTCCACCGGCAAAGAACGCTGTGCACGCAACAACGCAGCCTGCACATCCACTGCAGCTGCGTCAACATTGCGGTTTTGGTCAAATTCCAGCGTCAGTGAGGTAGAACCCAGGGTATTGCTGGAACTGATGATCGACAAGCCAGGTATGGTGGCAAACTGTTTTTCCAGCGGCAAGGCTACCGAGGTCGCCATGGTCTCAGGACTGGCACCCGGCAAGTTGGCGTTTACGCTGATGACGGGTGTGTTATAGCTGGGTAAGGCAGCGATCGGGATATAACGGTATGCCAGTACACCTGCCACCACAATCGACAGGTTCAGCAATACCGTCATCACCGGACGGCGTATGAACAACTCAGACAGATTCATGATGCGCTCGCTGCTGATGCTACCGGGGCTGCCGAGGCTGCAGATGAGGTGCTGGCCGAAGCATCAGGCTTACTGGCATCCTTGCCTGCACCCTTCTCACCCTTCTCGCTCTTCTCGCCCTTACCCTTGCCTTCTTTTCCATCGCCATTACGTTCCTTGACAATGGCGCCAGGACGCAGGTTCTGCTTGCCGTCGAGGACTACTTTGGCGCCTGCTTCGATGCCTGTCACGACAGCATCTGTACCGAAACTGTTTGTGACGACCACTGGTTTCATCACCGCCTTACCCTCTGCATCAACGATATATACCGAGCTGCCACGAGGGCCAACGATGACGGCGTCCTGAGGAACTACGACGACATCTTTCAAGGTCTGTACGCTCAGTTCCAGATTGGCATAGGCACCGGGCCAGAGTTTCATTTCTTTGTTATCAAATACCGCCTTGACCTTGATGGTACCGGAGGCGGCATCCACGGCATTATCGACGAACTGTAACTTACCTTTAAACTTGATGGTCGTGTCCGGCAAATTGGCCATGACGTAACTGTCACTGCGCCGCATACTTTCCAGCGCATCTGGTAAATTGCGTTGTGGCAGCGGGAAGCTGATCGCTACCGGGTCCATCTGGGTAATAGTGACCAGTGGTGTCGCCGTTGCGGGCTGTACCAATGAGCCCGGGAAAACGCTGATGATGCCGGTGCGACCTGCCGAAGGCGCAACAATGCGGTTATAGCTGAGTGCAACACGGGCGGCATTGACGGCAGCCTTGTCCGACGCAATCACAGCTTGCTGGGTATCAACCTGTGTCTGGCTGGTATCGGCTGCACTTTGTGCGACGAATTTCTTGCTGACCAGATCCTGGCTGCGTGCAAGCTGGCGCTGATAATCTGCCATTGTTGCCAGATCCTTATCAAGTTGCGCCTGCGCTTTTGCCAGATTGACTTCATCTGCGCGGCTATCCAGCGTGAACAAGATATCACCCGCTTTGACAAACTGCCCTTCCCTGATATGTACCCTGGCAATGGTGCTGCTCACTTGCGGGCGGATATCGACTGTATTCAATGCAGTTACCACGCCATTTGCAGTAATCCTGACATCATAGTCGCGCTTTAGCGCGATGATGGTTGAAACACTGACCGGACGGTTTTGTGCTGCACCGGCAGCGCCATTACCGCTACCAGCTTTTGCAGAAGCACCTTCGCCAGTCGCCTTGTCAGATGGCTTGAAGTAAGTGTAGGCTGCGCCACCAATGGCGGCCAGAGCAACAACGATAATCAGGGTTTTGAATTTGCTCATATTATTTTTATCCAGTGCATTGAAGCCAAGAGGTTATTGCAAAATCAGGTGAACAAATGGTCTCCACTCCAAATTGACTACCGCATAAGTAAAAGCGGCCTGATCATTTTTGCCAACTGTCTCGTAGAGGCAGTAAGAGGAAGACATATTGGATTGCAATTGTTTCTAAGACTCAAATCAACATCAAAAGTTCAGACCCGAAATGCTAACAAAGAAAAAGCCAGCACAAAGGCTGGCTCTCATTTTAGATACCTTCCGTTACATGGAAGCGACAGAGTTGCTGGATATTAAACAACAGCGCCATCGGTATCATCTTTTTCCTTGATAGGCTTGATGAGATCTTCCCGTTTCACGCCCAGCCACATCGCAATCGCAGCCGCCACGAACACAGAAGAATAAATACCAAAGCAAATACCTATCGTCAGAGCAACTGCAAAATAATGCAAAGTCGGGCCGCCAATCAGCAGCATCGACAATACCATCATCTGGGTACAGCCGTGGGTGATGATGGTACGGGAAATAGTGCTGGTGATCGCATTGTCTATTACTTCCGTGACAGACATCTTGCGCTGTTTGCGGAAATTTTCACGGATACGGTCAAAAATAACCACCGATTCATTCACCGAATAACCCAGTACCGCCAGTACCGCTGCCAGTACCGACAGATTGAATTCCCATTCGAAAAAGGCAAAGAAACCAAGAATGATAATCACGTCATGCAAGTTGGCGACAATAGCAGCTACTGCGAATTTCCATTCAAAGCGTATGGCCAGGTAAATCATCACGCCCAGTATCACAAACAGCAAGGCCATCAAACCGTCATGTGCCAGTTCGTCACCCACCTGGGCACCAACCAGCTCTACCCTTTGCAATTTCACGGGTTCGTTCTGGGCAGCGTCCTGGCACACCATTTTTCCAGAGCCACCACCACTTTCAGCGCTACCTGCCAGTTTGGTCAGGTTACCGTTTTCCATTTTACACAAGGCTTCAAACACAACGTCAGAGACTGGTGCTTTGGCATCTTTCTTGGTTTCTGGCAAACGGATCACCACGTCTTGCGCCTTGCCGAAAGTCTGCACTGGCGAATCGTCAAAACCCAGGTGCTCGACCATTTTCCGGATGCCGTCAACATTCGCCGCTTTCGGGTAGGTCACTTCCATGACCGTACCACCGGTAAATTCAACCGAGAAATGCAAGCCCTTGTGCAGCAGGAAAAACACGGCTGCCACGAAGGTCAATGCAGAGATGACATTGAATATCAGCGCATGGCGCATGAAAGGAATGTCTTTTTTAATGCGGAATAATTCCATGATGTAGTCCTGTATTCTTGTTTGGCTGTGCGCTTATTTCACAACATCTTCTGTTGGCTTCCAGATCTGGCCAATAGAAATGGACGACAGTTTCTTTTTCTTGCCGTACCACAGGTTAACTACACCGCGCGATACAAACACAGAAGAGAAAATGGAAGTAGCAATACCCAGGCAATGCACGACAGCAAAGCCGCGAATTGCGCCGGAACCAAACACCAGCAATGCCAAACCTACGATCAGCGTTGTCACGTTGGAATCCAGAATGGTTGCCCAGGCATGACCAAAGCCTTCTTCGATGGCTTTTTGCGGTGTTTTGCCAGCCCTTAACTCTTCCCGTATCCGTTCATTGATGAGCACGTTGGCATCAATCGCCATACCCAGCGCCAGCGCAATCGCAGCAATACCTGGCAATGTCAGCGTCGCCTGCAAGCGCGACAGCAGCGCAACCAGCAGCAACAGGTTGACCGACAGGGCCAGCACGCTGAAGAAGCCGAACATCATGTAATACGCTATCATGAATACCGCAATTGCGGCAAAACCATACAGCGTGGAATTGCGACCCTGCTTGATGTTTTCCACACCCAGTTGCGGGCCTATGGTGCGTTCTTCAATGATTTCCATTGGTGCGGCGAGCGAACCAGCGCGCAGCAACAGGGCCAGGTCACCGGCAGCAGCGGTAGAGCCCATGCCGGTAATGATGAAGCTGTTGCGCAATTCATCATTGATGGTTGGTGCAATCAGCACTTCGCCCTTGCCTTTTTCAAACAGGACAATCGCCATGCGCTTGCCGATGCGGGTGCTGGTAGCACGTGACATCTTGCGGCCACCATCGCCATTCAGGTCTACACTGACGGCTGGCTGCTGATGCTGGTCAAAACTGCCCGTTGCATTGGTGATGTCGTCACCCGTGATGACCGGATCCTTGGTCAGGATCAGGTTTTCACCACGATTGGATTTGAACATTTCGGAGCCAAATGGCACAGGTGTGTTGGCATCAACCGGGCCGATCACACTGTCGTCAAGCAGACGTACTTCCAGCGTCGCCAAACGGTTGATGATGCTCTTGGCACGGGCCACGTCCTGTACACCAGGCAATTGCACAACGATACGGTCAGCGCCTTGCTGTTGAATAATCGGTTCTGCCACACCCAGTTCATTCACACGCTTGGACAGGGCGGTAATATTTTGCTTGATTCCTTCAGCCACAACGTCTTTGAGTGCCTTGGCCTTCAAGCTGACATGCAGATTGAATTCGCTGGCATCTGTGCTTGCCACATCCAGCAAATCGACATCAGTCATGCTACCGGCCAGTACTGCCTTGGCCTTGTCACGCGTCGCCACATCACGGAACTTGACCAATATCTGATCGCCTTCACGAGTGACACCGGCATGACGCACATCCTTGTCGCGCAAGGTGGCGCGGGTGCTGGACAGCAAACCCTGAACACGTTTGTTCAACACCGCTTTGGTATCCACCTGCATCAGGAAATGTACACCACCGCGCAAATCCAGGCCCAAATACATAGGCAGGGCATGCAGGCTTTGCAACCAGTCAGGTGTATTCGGCAACAAATTGAATGCCAGCGTATAGGACGGATCGGACGGATCGTTATTCAGTTCTTTTTCCAGCAAGGCTTTGGCTTTGAACTGGGTATCCGTGTCTTCGAAACGCACCCGTATCGTGCCTTGCACGCCGTTGTTTTCGTAAGCCAGACCTTTGTTTTTCAAACCGCCTTTGGTCAGAGCCTGCTCTACGGCAGGCATCATGCTGGAGTCAATTTTGAGCGTGGCTTTGGCGCTGCTGATCTGTACCGCGGGTGATTCGCCAAAGAAGTTCGGGGCTGTATACAAGGCACCAAACACCAGCGCAATCAGAATCAGTAGGTACTTCCAGAGTGGATAGCGATTCATAATGGGAAAAATAATGGGAAGCTAAAAAGCACAACGCAGCCCAAAGGTTAATGGGACTGCGTTGCCTGTGTTCGCTGATTAAAGCGCTTTAATCGTGCCCTTGGGCAGCAACATTGTAATGGCTACTTTCTGAACTACGATTTCTGTGTCGTCAGCCACTTCGATGGTGACATAGGCATCAGTAACCTTGGTCACTTTGCCCAACACACCACCGGATGTGATCACTTCATCATTCTTGGCCAGTGCATCCATCATGGAACGCTGTTCTTTCTGACGTTTCATCTGTGGACGTATCATCAGGAAATACAGCACCACAAACATCAGAATAATCGGCAGGAAACTCATCAGGTTACCATCAAGACCGGCACCAGCAGATTGCGCATAAGCGTTGGAAATAAACACGTTCAGACTCCTGTCATTTTAATAATACTTAACCCGTTTTGCGACACAAAACCGGATACATTTTGTTGCAATTAGTGGTATATAGCGCCAAAAGTTTAATTTTCAATTGGCAAAGCTCTGTATTTTAGCACTGCAAGTAGCAATTGCTTTCAATTGTCAGCATATACGGGATGATTCAGGGCTGGGAAATGAGAAAAATAGCTTGCTGTCTGGATTTATTATTCTTATAACTACAATTTAAATAAGGGCAGCATTGTAATGCCACCCTTATGTTGCTTTAATTATGTATGTTGCCTTGATGGTTTATATTGCCATTATGATCCTGGCCGCTGGAAGGCTTTGCCGTTCACTGTCAATTTCCCCTGCGCCCATTCAAGCTTGGAATTGAGCAACTTACCGTTGCGATTAATATAACCCTGTTCGACAAAGCTGGCGATTTGCTGGTTCATCGCATCCAGCGCGGCCTTCTGCATATCCGGGTCTTTTTGCGTGGCCCCGCCCAGTTTGCTGACCAGCACATCTGTCAGGGTAATGTCCAGATTACCCTGTACCTTAGGGTACAGGGCCATGATATTGCTGATGTCGGTGCCATTGGCATCGACCAGTTTCATCCCACCTGTCAGTTTTGCCTCGCCATCACTGGTAACGATACTGATACGTTCCAGTACCAGCTCCGGCTGGCCGTTGATGATGGTCGGCCCAACTTGTTCCCATACCGCCTTCAGGGCAGCCATTTTTTCAGGATCGGCTGTAGCGCCGGAATAGGCAGTAGAAATCTGGGCAATGGAAGGAGCATGCAAGTGTTTCAGCCCATAGTCGTAATGGAAATTGCTGAATTCCAACTGATCAAACATGAACTTGTTGACACCCAACCTCACAAACACAGACAGAAAGTCATCCTTGATGCTGGCATCGGTGCTCAGGCCCAATTGCTGCATGGAAAAGCTCTTTTTCGCATCTGTCTTGTCACTGAAACTGATGCTGGCCAGCGTGGCCTCGGATTTACCTACATACAAAGGACCTGTAGGATAAGCCTTGCTGGCATCGCCCTTGATACTGACGGCACCCATTTTAAATGACTGCCCTTCCAGACTGTCTACTGTCAAACCAGGGGCGTTCAGGCTGACACGGAAATTTTTATAATCCTTGTCAAAATCCACTTCCATATTCACACCCTGCCAGGCCACTTTGTCGCGATCCCTGTCAGTGATGGTCGAGAAAGCCGGGCTGGATAATGTCACATGCCCCGCACCACCATAAGCCAGGGTGGAACTGATTTGCAAAGGTGCGGCAGTGCCGAATATTTTTTCCAGTTCAGCCTTGCTGGCCGGGTCCAGCACCAGTTCCGTCTTGATAGAGGCTGCGCCGAAGCCACGCAAGCCGGGAAAAGGCCCATGCTGGATACGGCTGATAAAACGCAATTGCATAGCCGGTAGCTGCTGCCCTTTGGTAGCCTGGGCAGCCTGATTCGTCGGGTCCGGACCAGCATTATCACCGGCACCAGACGGGACCACAGGGCTGGGTTTGGTCATACTTGCAAGGTTCAGTTCTACGGTAGTATCTTCGACCGAAGTGAAAATACCACGCTGATAATCCCGTTTGACGATCTTGATAAATGGTGTCTGCGTTGTTTGATCCTTCGCTGCCATCAGATTGGACGCGACACGTTTTCCCGTGTACCAGGATGCGCCAGGATAGGCCGCCGCCAATACCACCACCAAAGCAATCCAGCGTGCATTTATTTTCACAGATCTTCTCCGTAGTGGCTAAAACGCCTGTTATGAATGAGAGAAGAAAGTGTAACAAGCTTCATTTGGCTTGTCATTGTTACACGCTCAAATACATATATAACTTCTGCGTCAAAACCACACTTGCGTCCACGGATGCTACATCAGGTACTTCGTATGGTCGCCAATGCCAGTTCAGAGCTGTTCAGCGCCCCCTCAACAAAGCCCTGATAATCGGAATATGCCTCACCAACAATGTGGATATTCTTGGCACCACTGCCGAAATCAAAGGCTTTGAACACGTCCATGACTTTCCATGAGCGAACGCCGGGTTGCCAGCCATGATTGGCAGCGCCGTACGGTGCCCTGGCCCAGTCGCGGATACCATAGGTGACGATGGAGTTTTTGATATGGGTGCGGGTCTCTTCCAGTGATTTTTCTTCAAACATGTGCTGGGCCTGGTCAGTCAGTTTAAGGCCTGAACGTTTGATATCCACCAGGCGCTTTACATCGCGTGCCACAAACAGTGAAAAGGCATCGACGATTTTGACGTTCTGGTCGATTTCGGCCCGGTCATGGCGCTCTGATTCCATCACATAATGTTTCCAGAATTCTGTCGACGGGCGGTCCATGTAGAGCAGGACCATGCCGTGACCATCCTTGTCCTTGCCTTGCGGGCGGCGGAAATAATGAATTTCGCGGGTAGGCAGACAGCTCGCATATTGTTGCGGCCTTTGGGCATAATCCCACCACGGTGAATCCGTCACAAAAAACAGTTTCAGCATGGGGAAACCGTTGACAGCATCCAGTTGCGACGCCACATGTTCCGGCAGGCAGGAAGCCAGTTTCACCAGTGGCATTCTGGGCAAAGCCAGGATCAGTCTATCGGTCTGCAACTGTATGCTGCCGCTTTTGGTACGCACTTCCAGTTCCAGCAGGGGCTGGCCCATGGCAACCTGCTTGAAGCTGGTCAGCATATGACCGCCAGCCAAAGTCACATTGCTTGAACTGCGCAATTTTGCCATCAGGCTTTCAGTGAGTTTGGCGGTACCACCATCGACACTGGCCAATTGCTGGCCCACAGTTTTCAATGCACGCAACCACCAGATGATCCATTCTATGGCGTTCAGGTTTTCTGGAATCATATGATAGAAGGTGCCGGTATCCCGCAACTTGGTCAAGGCCAGGTGGCTGAGCACGCCTTCGGCGGACAAGGCATTCCAGAAGCCCATACTCCACAGCGGCTGGCCATTGAGTTGCGCATGTTTGCGCATGCGCTGGTAATCGGCTTCGGTCTGGTGATCTATCCACGCCTGGTCTTGCGGATCTTGCCCCATCACCAGCATGATGCCGCGTTTCAGCAATTGCAGAGAATTGAGGCCCATTTCTTCCGCAGGCAAATCGTAAGTGGGTGCATTGACTTCTTCGCCTTCGGGGCCGCTGAATTCAGTCAATTTGACGCCCAGATCACGGCACAGCTTATCGAAACGCGGTTGCAAGGTAGGCTCGAAGCGCATCGGCCCCCATTCGGCAATGAAACCGTCGAGATCTTCGGTTTCTATGCGGCCACCCCAGCGATCGGATGATGCTTCCAGCACCACCACTTTTTGCCCAGCCTGGGCCAGACGCCAGGCGCAATACAAGCCGGAAATGCCGCCGCCGGCGATAATGACGGGGTGATAGTTCATATCAGACCTCTGGAATTAATTTGTCCTCTTGGACGAGAGCGCCATTTTGCCTGCAAGCGCCCAGAATATAATTCGAAAAACTGGTTCTACCCCGCTTATTTACCGTATTAAATAAGACACCGAGTCAGATACCCTATCAAACACCGCGTGCCCGGTCAGCATGGAACTGCTGAACAAACTCAGGGAAGCGCTCATCATCCAGCGCCTTGCGGATATTTTTCATCAAATCTAGGTAGTAATGCAGATTGTGGATGGTGTTCAAACGTGCGCCCAGAATTTCGCCAGTGCGGTGCAAATGGTGCAGGTAAGCGCGCGAGAAGTTCTTGCAGGCATAGCATTCGCAGGTCGCATCCAGTGGTTCTTTTTCTTCCTTGTAGCGCGCATTCTTGATTTTGATATCGCCAAAGCGGGTGAAAATCCAGCCGTTGCGTGCATTACGGGTAGGCATGACGCAATCGAACATGTCTATGCCATTGGCCACACCGGCCACCAGGTCTTCCGGTGTGCCGACACCCATCAGGTAATGCGGTTTGTTTTCTGGCAGCTTGGGGCCGACATGCGCCAGCACGCGCATCATGTCTTCCTTGGGCTCACCAACAGACAGGCCACCGATGGCGATGCCGTGGAAATTGAGTTCATTCAAACCCGCCAGTGATTCATCACGCAGATGTTCAAACATGCCACCCTGAACGATGCCAAACAAGGCATTCGGGTTTTCACCCTGATTGAATTCATCGATAGAACGTTTGGCCCAGCGCAAGGACATGCGCATGGATTTGCCCGCTTCTTCTGTCGTCGCCGGACGACCATCGATTTCATACGGAGTACATTCATCAAACTGCATGACGATGTCAGAATTCAGGGCGCGCTGGATTTGCATGGAAATTTCTGGTGACAGAAACAAGCGTTCGCCACTGATGGGTGACGAAAACTTGACACCTTCTTCCGTAATCTTGCGCATCGCACCCAGCGAAAATACCTGAAAACCACCAGAATCAGTGAGGATAGGCTTATCCCAGCCCATGAAACCATGCAGGCCGCCAAACTTGTTCAGCACATCCGTGCCAGGACGCAGCCACAAATGAAAGGTATTGCCTAGGATAATATGGGCATCGATTTCTTTCAATTCCAGCGGTGACATGGCCTTGACCGAACCATAGGTACCAACCGGCATGAAGATAGGTGTTTCGATTTCACCATGGTTGACTTTGACACGGCCGCGACGGGCAGCGGTGGTTTTATCTTTTTTGATCAGTGTAAATTCAAGCATGGTCTTCCCCGGAGGAATTGGTCAGCAGCATGGCATCGCCATAGCTGAAAAAACGGTATTGATGAGCAATCGCATGCGCATAGGCAGCGCGGACGCGATCATAACCGGCAAAGGCCGATACCAGCATCATCAAAGTGGATTTTGGTAAGTGGAAATTGGTGATAAGCCGGTCCACGGTTTTAAATACATAGCCTGGCGTGATGAACAAACGGGTGTCATCACTGCCTGCCTGCAAGGCGCCGCTTTGCGAGGCCGATTCCAGCGCACGCATGCTGGTGGTGCCGACAGCAACCACCTTGCCACCTGCTGCTTTGGTCGCCTGGACGGCTGCCACGGTGTCATCTGGCACGGTATACCATTCACTGTGCATCTGGTGATCTGCCAGGTTTTCGGTACGGACCGGCTGAAAAGTGCCTGCGCCCACATGCAGGGTTACATAAGCCAGTTTGATGCCTTTATCCTGACAACGCTGCAACAGAGCCTGGTCAAAATGCAGGCCAGCCGTAGGCGCAGCGACTGCGCCTGGCACGCGGTTATACACGGTCTGGTAGCGCTGCTCATCAAAGTCATCGGCATCATGCTCGATATACGGCGGCAAAGGCAGGCGGCCATAGGTTTCCAGCAAAGTGAAGATATCAGATGGAAAATGCAGGGTAAAGAATTCGCCCACACGCTCGCCAACAACGACATCAAAACTATCGGCCAAACGGATCTTGCTGCCCGGCAGCGGCGACTTGGAAGCACGCATTTGTGCCAATACGCTACGTTCCTGCTCATTGTTTGAGAGCACACGTTCGACCAGCATCTGTATCTTGCCACCGCTTTCCTTGACGCCGAAGAAACGCGCCTTCAACACGCGGGTGTCATTGAATACCAGTAAATCACCTGCCGACAACTGGTCCAGGACATCGGCAAAATGCCGGTCTACCAGTTGATCACCGTCAACATGCAACAGGCGCGACGCCGTGCGGTCGGGCAAAGGTGTTTGCGCGATCAGGGTATCGGGCAGTTCAAAATCGAAATCACTCAGGGAATAGCGCATGCAAATATCAGACATCACATCAAACAAAAATCAGGGTTAATGGCCGAAAAGCCATAGAAAGCTGCTGCATACTGTATAAAATATCAGTAGAATATACAATATCAGGTAAAAACTGTTCCAATTGACAATATTCTTTGACGACAATATCTTGTTTCATCATGAATCCAGCCACTATCGATACAATAGGGACACAGTTTTCCAGCTATGCTTACACAAAAAATAAGCTAACGGCAAAACCCACCATTTTACACCCCATGGCCGCTGAAGACCAAAGTGCAAAAACAAACGCTGAAAATGCGCCTTCCGGCCAGCAGGAGTCTGCTACAGCGGCATCGCCAGTAAAAACTGCAAAAATAGCGGCAAAAAAGACCAGGTCGGCCGCTGGCAAAGTAACGAATGCCAGCAGTGCCAGCAAAATAAGTGAAAAACTGGCCAAACTGGGCTTGCGCAAAGACATGGATTTTGTCTTGCACCTGCCCATGCGCTATGAAGATGAAACCGAAATCGTCAGCATGCGCGATGCCTCTTTCCGTGGCGGCAGCAGCGTACAGGTCGAAGGTGTCGTCACCGAATGCGATATTCAGTACCGCCCGCGACGCCAGTTGGTGGTGACCATCGCCGATGACACAGGCCAGGTGGTACTGCGCTTTTTAAATTTTTACGGCAACCAGACCAAGCAGATGGCGGTTGGCATACGTATCCGCGCCAGGGGCGAATTGCGGCACGGTTTCTTCGGCGCAGAAATGGTGCACCCGCATTACAAGGTCGTGAATGAAGGTGCGCCGTTGCCAACGGCATTGACACCTGTCTACCCTTCCGGCGAAGGCGTGCCGCAAGCCCTGCTGCGCAAAGCCATCGCCAATGCCATGACACGCGTCAACTGGCGTGACACGCTGTCCCCTGCCCTGCTGACCGCGCTGGGCCTGCAAGATTTTGAAAGCAGCATACGCGTGCTGCACAACCCGCCGTCTGACGTCGACCAGTACAGCCTGATAGAACGCGAACACCCGGCCTGGGAACGCATGAAGTTCGATGAACTGCTGGCCCAGCAATTGTCACTGAAGCGCGCCCAGATCACCCGCCGCCGCAAAGGGGCGAATGCCCTGCCATTGGTTGGCGAACTCAGCAATGCCTTCTTGCTGAACCTGCCGTTTTCACTGACGAAGGCGCAAGAAAAAGTGCTGGCCGAAATACGCGCCGACTTGCGTGAAGCCTTCCCCATGCAGCGCTTGTTGCAGGGTGATGTCGGCAGCGGCAAAACCATCGTCGCCGCCCTGGCAGCGGCGCAAGCCATAGACAATGGTTTTCAGGCTGCGCTGATGGCACCGACTGAAATTCTGGCAGAGCAGCATTTCCGGAAAATCGCCGCCTGGCTGGAACCACTCGGTGTAAAAACCGCCTGGCTGACCGGCAGCCTGAAGAAAAAGGAAAAGGAAGCCGCCAATGCGCTTATTACTTCTGGCGAAGCGCAACTGGTGATAGGCACCCACGCCTTGATACAAGACAGCGTGCAATTCAAAAAGCTGGGCATGGTGATTGTCGATGAGCAGCACCGCTTTGGTGTCAGCCAGCGACTTAACCTTGCTAACAAGACGGAAGCCGGCAAGGTGCCGCACCAACTGATGATGTCAGCCACCCCCATCCCACGTACCCTGGCCATGACCTACTATGCCGATCTGGAAGTATCAGTCATCGATGAACTGCCGCCAGGCCGCACACCCATCGTCACCCGCGTGATAGACCAGAACCGCCGCGATGAAGTCATTGCCCGCGTGCAGGCAGCAGGCCAGGAAGGCAAGCAAGTTTACTGGGTCTGCCCGCTGATCGAAGAATCCGAAACCCTGCAATTGCAAACCGCCACTGACACCCATGCCATGCTGGCAGAAGCCCTTCCAGAACTGCGTGTGGGCCTGGTGCATGGCCGCCTGAAACCGGCGGAAAAACAGGCCACGATGGAAGCCTTCATTCGCAATGAAAGCCAGGTACTGGTGGCCACCACGGTGATTGAAGTCGGCGTCGATGTCCCGAACGCCAGTCTGATGGTCATCGAACATGCAGAACGTTTCGGTCTGTCGCAACTGCATCAGCTACGTGGCCGCGTAGGCCGCGGTGCCGCCGCCAGCGTTTGCCTGCTGCTGTACCAGGGCCCGCTAGGTGGTACCGCAAAACAAAGGCTGGCCACCATGCGCGAAAGCAATGATGGCTTTGAAATCGCCCGCAAAGATCTGGAACTGCGCGGTCCCGGCGAATTCCTGGGTGCGCGCCAGTCTGGCGAAGCCATGTTACGCTTTGCCAATCTCGAAACCGACCAATGGCTGGTAGAAAAAGCCCGTAACCTGGCCGACGATTTATTGAAAAATGATCCAGCCACCGTCATCGCCCATCTGGAGCGCTGGCTAGGTTATAAAGAAGAATTTTTACGCGTTTAATATGAACAACTACGAACAACTACGGACAACCAGACATGCTCACCATCACCAACGCAGACCTGAACAACCCCACCCATGCCACCGACCTGGTACGCATGCTCAATATGTATGCGCTGGACCCCATGGGCGGCAACGAAGCATTGTCCGACTATGCCCAAGCCAACCTGATCAAAGAATTAAAGCAACGCAATACCGTGCGCGCCGTCCTCGCCTACGTTGACGACCAGGCCGCCGGTTTCGCCATTTGCATAGAAGGCTTCTCCACCTTCGCTTGCAAACCCCTGCTGAACATCCACGACTTTGCCGTGCATCCCGATTTTCGCGGGCAAGGCGTAGCACAGGGCATGATGCAGCACCTGAGCACCCTGTCCAGGGAATTGGGTTATTGCAAGATGACGCTGGAAGTATTGGAGGGGAATACGCGGGCGCAGAATCTGTATCGCGCTGAAGGCTTTGCGCCTTATGAGTTGAATCCGGAATTTGGTGGGGCGATTATCATGCAGAAGAAGGTTGTTACTGACTGATATCGTACGAATTTTTTTGGCTGGCCGTATGCTTAATGAAGTCGCTCCAGCGAAGGCTGGAGCCTAGTGGCGTTGCTTGTGTACCGTACTTTGGTTGAAACGATTGCCCTTCTGTAGATACAAGCAGGACATCAGTTGATCAGCGACACTCATCATATCGTCGCTCCAGCGCAGGCTGGAGCCTAGTGGCGTTTGTTGTATGCCGTACTTTGATTAAAAGATTGCCCTTCGTGGATACAAGCCGGGTCTCGGCCCGGCGGCCGAGATACTTTCTTTTGCGTCGCCAAAAGCAAGTATCCAAAGAAAGGCGACCGCAGACTCGCCCTACGGGTGCTTACGCTACGCTTCAGCATAATTTGTGCATCACAAAAAATGGGAAAGCTTCGAAACTCGCTTCGCTCAAACACGAAGCTTTCTGATCCATTTTCTGTGACGCGCAAATTACATCGTCCCAAGCGGATTGAAGGTCAACAACAACTACAACTTCAAAAACAACCCCAAAGTCAAAACCAAAATCAACGTCAACGTCAACGTCAACGTCAACGTCAACACAACCTAATTCATATTTATTTGAATGCCGTCAATTAACGATGGTGTGGGGGTTGCAGTTGTTTTTGACATTGGGATTGTTCTTGATTTGGGAGTTGTTGTTGAAGTTGTTGCTGCTTTTGACTTCAATCCGCTTGGGACGATGTAATTTGTGCTTCACAGAAAATGGATCAGAAAGCTTCGTGTTTGAGCGAAGCGAGTTTCGAAGCTTTCCCATTTTTTGTGATGCACAAATTATGCTGAAGCATAGCGTAAGCACCCGAAGGGCGAGTCTGCGGTCGCCTTTTCTTTGGATACTTTCTTTTGGCGACGCAAAAGAAAGTATCTCGGCCGCCGGGCCGAGACCCGGCTTGTATCCACGAAGGGCAATCTTTTAATCAAAGTACGGCAAACAAGCAACGCCGCTGGGCTCCAGCCTTCGCTGGAGCGACGGTATTATGATTGCCGTTGATTGACCGAGATCGAATTCATGTTCACGAAGGACAATCGCTTTAATCAAGGTACGGCATACAAGCAACGCCACTGGGCTCCTGCTTGCGCAGGAGCGACGAAGCTAAGGGTACGTCAATATTACAAACAGGCTTCAATCAATCCCACCGCACCCGCACCAAACCCTACATTTTCCGCCTCAACACAAACCCCAGCAACACACTCAAGACCATCAAGCCAATGACACCCCAATTCCCTAACAGAATATAAGGCGTCATCCCCTGATACCCCTGCACCTTCGCCGTCAATACTCCCTTGGTATTGGCTGGCAATTGCGCAACCACTTTGCCACCCGGGATGATCACTGCCGTGGCCCCGGTATTAGTGGCCCGTAGCATGGGGCGCCCGGTTTCCAACACGCGCATTCTGGATATCTGCAAATGCTGGGGGATGGCGAAAGAATCGCCGTACCAGGCGAGATTGGAGACATTCAGCAAGATGCTTGCTGTTGGCTCACCGGCAGCATATTGCGATAACAACTGGGCGGCGATTTCTTCGCCGAACAGATCTTCATAACAGATGTTGGGCATGACCAGTTGGCCACCTACTTTCATGGCAGGCTGTATGGGCCCTGCCGTAGAAAACTCACCCATGGGTATCGCCATGGCTTTGACAAACCAGCGGAAACCAGGGGGGATGAATTCACCGAAAGGTACCAGATGATGTTTGTCGTAGCGATAAGCCTGGTTGCCATACTGGCGTGACATACCCAGCACGCTATTTGAATACTTATCGCCGCCATCGTGTACCGCAACGCCGACCAGCAAGGCAGAACCGCTGCTTTGGGCAAAGTTGTTCAACAGGGGCAGATAATCGGGCGGGAGCTGGGATGTCAGCATGGGTAATGCTGTTTCTGGGGTGACGATCAGATCAGCAGGCGCTGCCAGCAGCATGTCGTGGTACAGACTTAGTGAGTCATTCAGGTGATCCTGATCAAACTTCATGTCTTGCTGCACATTACCCTGTAGCAATCGCACCTGTATGGGCTGGCCCTGCTGCCTGGTCCAGACTACTTCCTGCAATGCCCAGCCACCAGCAAAGATCACCATACAAACAATACCGGATACCTTTGCATAGCGTGATGCATAGTGTGACGATCCTGCACTGCACAGCAGCGCAATCGCACCGGCAAGTAATGCGTTCAACCAGCACAGCCCCAGCACACCGATCACGGGCGCAAAACCCGCCAGCGGGCTATTGGTATGGGCATAGCCGGACAACACCCAGGGGAAACCGGTCAACAGCCAGATGCGTAACCACTCTGCTACAGTCCACAGGGTGGGCATGATCAGCAAGGCCGTCACCAAAGCCGACAGTTGCCAGCGCTGGCGCAGCCAGTGCAAGGCGTAAGCAGCCGCAGCCATATAAATCGACAAGGCGGCAGTCAGCAGTATCAAGGCCAGCACCGACAGCAAACCTGGCAAGCCGCCATAGACGGTCATGGCGATCACCAGCCAGCCGACACCGGCAGTCAGCCAGGCAAAGCCATAGGCCCATGCCAGCCAGACAGCTTGCTTGCGTGTGAATGCTGCATTGCCATCCCTCAACAACAACCCAGACAGCAATGCCAGACTGATGATTTGCAGGGGCCAGCAATTGACGGGGGCAAATGAAAAGACGTTCAGCCCCCCTGCCACCAGCATCAGCAGGAAAGATGAACGCCAGGACAGGGCCGACAGTACGCCGGCCAGCGTCTTAATCATCGGACCGCATGGTAGGTCTTTGTTCAACCAGCAGCATCTGTACCTGACGGGCATCGGCCCGCAAGACTTCAAAGTACAGGTTGCCGATGGAGAATTCATCGCCCATATGGGGTACTGCGCCCATGTAATTGGCGACATAGGCACCGATGGTTTCAGCGTCTTCTGACGACAGAGTGGTGCCCAGCATGTTGTTGAATTGCTCGATTTCGGTCAGGCCCTTGATGCGCCAGCGCTTGCCGTTACCTTTGCTTTCCAGCGCCAGGATATTGTCTTCTTCCTCATCGAAATCGTATTCATCTTCTATGTCGCCGACGATCTGTTCCAGTACGTCTTCGATGGTGATGAGGCCAGATACGCCGCCGTATTCGTCCACCACCATGGCGATGTGATTGCGGTTTGCACGAAAATCGCGCAACAGGATATTGAGGCGCTTGGATTCGGGGATATAAATCACCGGGCGCAGCATTTCACGGACATCAAAGGCTTCCGCCGCGTAATAGCGCAGCAAGTCTTTGGCCAGCAAAATACCGACGACCTTGTCACGGTCACCATCCACAGCAGGAAAGCGCGAGTGTGCCGTCGTCAGCACTTCTGGCATCCATTCTTCGATGGGGTTGGAGATGTCGATGACATCCATTTGCGCGCGCGGCACCATGATATCGCGTGCGCACAGATCAGATACCTGGAACACACCTTCTATCATTGCCAGTGCATCGGCATCGATCAGATTGCGTTCTTGCGCATCGTGCAAAACTTCCAGCAACTCGGCGCGATTTTCAGGTTCAGGAGAAATGAGGGCGGTCAAGCGTTCAAACAATGACCTATGGGGTTTAAGGTCAGTTGGTCTGACCTTACTAGAGTGCTCTTGCATAATAGGCGTAACGCCGTTGTTTCAATCCTACAGAATACAACAAATGCGGGTGCTTTCCCCAATTTTGACCCGGGTAGTGTCAAAAAAAGCTGTAACGGAAAGTAGCAAAAGCATATTTTAAATTAAAAAAAGAACTATCTTTCAGGCACTTCTCACTCGAAGATTCGCTCTTGGCTGCTCATCTCGCCATGATGCCTGCAAGCATGCTTCATTTACTTTAGAGCAAGTCCTCAACACAAAAAAGCACTTGCAAGGCATACTCGCATGTGTCATTTTTAGCACTGTTGGGGTAAAAACCGACAATACCCAATTACAAATGACAAGCTGAAGAGACTTTGTGCCCTTCCAAAACCTGAAAACTTGAAAACAAGGGCCAGCAGTCCACTTCAACCACTTTAAAGGAGAAACCGTGTTCATCATCGCCAGCGTCATCACCGGCCTCGTCGCCGCCCTGCATATTTATTTTCTGATACTTGAGATGTTCCTCTGGGATAAGCCTCTGGGTCTGAAAACTTTCCGCAACACGCCAGAAAAAGCAGCAATCACCAAGGTGCTGGCTGCCAATCAGGGTTTATACAACGGCTTTCTGGCAGCAGGCCTGATCTGGGGACTGTGTCTGGGCCCGGCTGGCTTTCATGTGAAGATTTTCTTCCTGACTTGCGTCATCATTGCCGGTGCTTACGGTGCCTATTCGGTCAGCCGCCGCATTCTGTACATACAGGCAGCACCAGCAGCAATTGCACTGGTCTTGCTGCATCTGTAACGCTACACAGGGCCTGCAAGCAATTTAATGCGCGGTTTCATCCACGATTTCTACAGAATCGTGGAAGCGCGTGTAATGAATATGCTGGACCAGACCCTTACTGTTTTCAAAGACATCCACATAGCGGTGGTTCCAGCGGATTTTACTGCAAGGGTAATAGTGGCGCGCCCTTTGCGGCTGGTTGGTGGTGTCGTCCACACCTTCTATGCTGAGTATCAGTGAGGCGTTCAGATGATGCAGGGCATCTGCATCCAGGCCAAACAGGGGACTGTTTTCATCAATGACGTGGATGACGGTCCAGCCAAGAATGAAGATGGGATGCTGATCGCGTTCCAGCTTCATGTCGACGATCTTGCGGAAATTACCCATGGTCGATGATTTTTCATCACGCATCAGGCGCAGTTTGGCCGATGCTTCGCTGATGATATTCATACGCGAATTGGCCATGCGTATCAGCAGCAGGCGTTTACCATCCACCACATGACAGACCGGCTGGGCTGCAAAAATGATGCTGGACCGCGGTCGCGAGAAACGCGCAAACATGACGCCGGTAATCAGGGCCACACTGGCCATGCCAACAAATATCTCCAGCGTTGCCACACTGTGTCCATACACGGTCTGCGGATGCATGTCACCATAACCTACGGTCGCCAGGGTTTCCACGCTGAAGAAGAAGGCACCCAAAAAACTGTTCGGATGCAGGTTGCCAATGGGGTTATCACCCAGCATGAACAGACTGGCAAAACACAGGTTCAACACCAGAAATACCACTCCCACGCCAGCAAAAAACACCGGCCAACTGGAGGTCATCGCATAGTAGTAGATATCCTGCCAGAACTGCGTGCGCAAGCCATAGGCGATGACCGCCCGTTCTCCCATGGTGATACGCCTGCCGCGATCTTGATGTTTGTTCATGTTGGAGCGATTTCCGTTTGAAATTCCCTCCCCTTCAAGGGGAGGGTTAGGGTGGGGATGGGTTTCGCTTAATTGACTGCAAATGAATTTGCGACAGAAACTCATCCCCATATCTGCCATCCACATTGAAGCGGATGGAGAAAAATAGCACAGCTACAGCTTGACGGAATAAATAAAGCTTGGCAATTTTTAGAACAAAACCAAACTCAACCTACTGGTAAGGATTTTCCAAACCCAGTCCCGCCAGTATCTCTATCTCCAGCGCTTCCATTTCTTCGGCTTCTTCATCGTCTTCATGATCATAGCCCTGGGCATGCAAGACGCCGTGGACGATCAGATGCTGCGCATGGTCGAGTACCGTTTTCTTTTGCTCTGCCGCTTCTTTTTCCAGTACATCAGTACACAGGATGATGTCAGCCTGGGTAACTTCGGCATCTTCATCTTCGGTGTAGGCAAAGGTCAGCACATTGGTGGCGTAGTCTTTGCCACGATAATCATGGTTCAGCACCTTGCCTTCTTCTGCATCGACAAAGCGTAAAGTAATTTCAGCCGGGAAGAACAGTGCAGCCTGCACGGTCTTGCGTATCAGCGGACGTGTTAATTGATCTTGCAGGCGCTTGTCGGCATATTGCACGGACAGGGTCAGTTTAGGTTTGGCTTCGGATTTACTTTTTGCGACCATGGTGTGCAGAACTGAGAGGGGTTGCGGGTTTTAACAGGCCGATCGCAGCGCTATTCGCGGTGGCGCTGGCATTCGCCGATTCATAGGCATCGACGATGCGGGCCACCAGTGGATGGCGCACCACGTCCACGCTGGCAAACTGGGTGAAGGCAATGCCACGCACACCATCCAGTACCTGGCAGGCATCTAACAGACCACTCTTTTGCCCACGTTGCAAATCGACCTGAGTCACGTCCCCGGTAATCACGGCCTTGCTGCCAAAGCCTATGCGTGTCAGGAACATTTTCATCTGTTCCGGCGTCGTGTTTTGCGCTTCATCGAGAATGACAAAAGCATGGTTCAAGGTGCGGCCACGCATATACGCCAGCGGGGCGATCTCGATGACCTGTTTTTCAAACATTTTTTGCGTGCGGTCAAAGCCAAGCAAATCATACAGGGCGTCATACAGCGGGCGAAGGTAGGGGTCTACCTTTTGAGCCAGATCACCCGGCAAGAAGCCCAGGCGTTCACCAGCCTCTACTGCTGGCCGCGTCAGTACTATGCGCTTGACGGAGTCACGTTCCAGCGCATCAACCGCACAAGCTACGGCCAAATAAGTTTTGCCGGTACCGGCCGGGCCTATGCCAAAGCTGATGTCATGTTCGAGTATGGCTTTGATGTAATGGTTTTGATGTGGAGTGCGTCCGCGCAAATCACTGCGGCGGGTTTTCAGCATCGGGCTTTCGATATCCGCATCTTCAGGCAAAATCGCGTCGCTGGCGATCTCGTCCGTTGCGATGCCAGTGACTTTGTCCGCCTTATCTGTCTTGCCGGTTTTCAGGTTTTTGCTGGCGCGCTGTTCTACCAGTGCCAGTTGCACTTCATCAATGGTGATGATTTTTTTTGCCAGGCCATAGAAATGTTCCAGTATTTCTATGGCTTTCTCGGCATTGTGGCCACTGACGATGAATTTTTCACCGCGTCGGAAGATCGTCACATCCAGTGCTGACGAAATCTGCCGCAGGTTTTCATCCAATGGACCACACAGATGCGCAAGACGGGTGTTGTCCAGAGGCTGAGGGATGAAATGTGCTACCGGCACGGGTGTTTTTGCCATTATGCTGTCACTGCCTCTTCGACTAATTCGCCGCGTAGGGAATAATTATAGGATTCGGTAATGCGGGTATTGACCAGCGTACCGATGAGTTCTTTGGAACCGGCAAAATTGACGACACGGTTATTCTCTGTGCGCCCTTGCAATTCATTTGCATCCTTGACGGACGGGCCTTCAACCAGGATGCGCTGTACTGTACCTATCATGGCATTGCTGTATTTCTTGGTGTTGGCATCAATCACAGACTGCAAATGTTGAAGACGGCGCAATTTCACTTCCGCCGGCGTATCATCAGTCAGATTCGCGGCCGGAGTACCAGGCCGCGGGCTAAAGATGAAGCTGAAGCTGTTATCAAAACCGATGTCGTTGATGAGCTTCATCAACGCATCAAAATCCTCGTCCGTTTCACCAGGGAAGCCGACGATAAAATCAGACGACACGGCGATATCCGGGCGCACTTGCCGCAAGCGGCGCAACACAGATTTGTATTCGATGGCTGTATAACCACGCTTCATCGCCGACAGTATGCGATCAGAACCATGCTGGGCAGGTAAATACAAATGATTCACCAGCTTGGGTACCTTGGCATAACAGTCAATCAGGCGCTGGGTAAATTCTTTAGGGTGGCTGGTGACAAAGCGTATACGTTCGATCTGTGGAAATTCAGCAATGTATTCAATCAGCAGGGCAAAATCAGCGATCTCGCCATCTTCCATAACACCACGATAGGCATTCACGTTTTGTCCCAGCAGGGAGATTTCCTTGACGCCCTGTTCAGCCAGCCCTGCCACTTCCTCCAGCACATCGTCGAACGGACGCGAGACTTCTTCGCCACGGGTGTATGGCACGACACAATAACTGCAATACTTGCTGCAACCTTCCATGATGGAGACGAAGGCTGTTGCACCTTCCACCTTGGCAGGCGGCATGTGGTCAAATTTTTCGATTTCAGGGAAGCTGATATCGACTTGTGAACGACCAGAATGGCGGCGCTCGGCGATCAGTTGCGGCAAACGGTGCAGGGTCTGCGGGCCAAATACCACGTCGACATAGGGCGCACGCTTGATGATGGCTTCGCCTTCTTGCGAAGCTACGCAGCCGCCAACACCGATCAGCAGATCAGGCTTTTTACGCTTCAGTTCACGCAGGCGACCCAGATCAGAAAACACCTTCTCGGACGCCTTTTCGCGCACGCTGCAAGTATTCAGCAGAATCACGTCGGCGTCGTCGGGGTTGTCCGTCTTGATCATGCCGTCATTAGCATTCAGTACGTCCGCCATCTTGTCCGAGTCGTACTCGTTCATCTGGCAACCGAAGGTTTTAATAAATACTTTTTTTTGCATAATTTTCTAATTTGCTGGAACCCGGCAATCAAAGTGACTAAGGCACGACTGCCGGGTTTTGCATCAACTCTGTTTCTAGTTACGACTAATTGTTACTTTTGAACTGCATCGGCGTCCACACTTCCGGCTTGGGCAATACGCGCTTGCGCTCATCCGCCGTCAGAATCCAGATTTTCTGTAATTCACCAAAATCGTTATCGGTGTAGTTGACGATGATGTAATTGCCGGTCAGATAGGTCGGCAGCACCAGCATATTCTGGGCATCGTAAAAACGTGTCGCCGGTACGGTGTAGCGGATCTTGCCATCCATGATCACATCTGGATATTTCGACATGTTCAACACGCCACGCTTGGTATTGGGCGGGAAGCTACGTTCATCCGTTACCTGTCCCGTCGTTTGCGCCACGCTACCCAAACTCAAACCGGCCAGCATCAGGGCCATCAAACCACGGCGTACAGTCAAAAAAACAGACATGCGCATGAACATAAGCAGGTGCCTCGACAAGGAAGAGTGAAAACGAAAAATTCAAAGGAATCAACTACTTAAAGCTAAAAAATGGAATCTTACAAGGGCGCAAGTTTAACACAGTCAGCGCCAGCCTACAGCAATGGCAAGCAGTTAGAACTTATTTCATCAACAAGGGTGCGCCAGCGTCCTATACACCAGGCAGGCGGCGAAACAGCTGGAATCGCAAGAAATCTGGGATAATGTTATGCAAACTTTGCTTAAGGTACTGCGCCAGAACAACAAAACCTGCTGTTGCGTCGATAAATACGCGCCATTTGTCTGGAATCGCCACAAATTAGCCGTATTCGCCAGACTTGATCAAGGTTTAATTAAAAACCACGGAAATCCATGCACACCCGTTCTCCCCGCGCCCAAGTACGCGAATTTGATACCCGCCATTTTCGTGATGCCCTGTCGCAATTTGCGACAGGCGTTACTGTGATTACCACTCGCCTGGCGAATGGGGCGTTTCTTGGCCTGACTGCCAGCTCCTTTAACTCCGTATCGCTGGACCCACCACTGATACTCTGGAGCCTGGGTAATGTTGCAAACAGCATGCCGGTGTTCACTGGCAATTCCCACTATGTCGTCAACGTTTTATCGAGCGAACAAGCCTGGCTGGCAGAACAGTTCGCCAGCCGAAAAACCGACCGTTTTGAGGGAGTGGAGTACACCCTGTCGCGCACTGGCCACCCGATACTGAGCGGTGTATCTGCCTGGTTTGAATGCCACAACCGCAGCCGCTACCCTGAAGGTGATCATGTCATCTTCGTTGGCGAAGTGGAGCATTGCGAATTTAGCCCGCAGGCACCGCTGGTCTTTCATTCCGGCCAGTTTTTGCCGACCTCGAAGTAAACAAGTAAGCGCACAATGATTTTTCCATTTTCTTCTGACCTTGTCGGCTATCTTGCGGCTTTCCTCACCACCACTGCCTTTGTCCCGCAAGCCTGGATGACCTGGCGTCGCAAACGTGCTGAAGGCGTCTCGCTGGGCATGTACATCATTCTCGTCACCGGCATCATGCTTTGGCTGATTTACGGTTTGATGCTGCATGCTCTGCCAGTCATCATCGCCAATATGATCACACTGGTGCTGGCCAGTTTTATTCTGGTTATGAAGCTGGTGTATAAATAAATAGACGATACCAATAGTCGATACCTCGGGCTGAGACTGCGATGTGAGTCTCTTGCTTGAATTTCAACTCCGTTTATGAGATGCTTGAAGCAGCCGCGGCTGGTGTGTAAGTCGACAGCGCTACCAAAATAAAAACCAAATATGAATTGAGGGAAGTCTCTATGAAGAAGGTACATCTAGTCTCTGCCGCGATGCTGCTGGCAATGAGCAATATGGCATCTGCCCAGATACAAAGATGCGTGGACAGCGATGGCCGCGTAACCTTCACCGATAATGTCTGTGCTAAATCCAGTGTCAAGCAAAAGTCAGTACATGCAGGCCAAAAAATGGTTGGATCTGGTAGTGGTTCGGGTAGTGATGTGGGTGGAGACGGCAGCATGGCTGCGAAGAATGACGCTTTCAATCAACGTCAGGCCGTGCGTGACCATAACAACCTGGTCGACAACATGAATTACAGGAACCAGAACACGGCTAAAGAAATTATGAATAGCCCCTTGCCGGACGGTGTCAGATCAAGAACCCTGACAACCTACTCCGCTGACAAACCACCTAAAGTCGAATACAAGTAAGAAATACAAGCAAGAAGCACAGGTAAAAGCACAAACAGCAAACCCTGTGTCAGACAAGTTTGCTGTAAGGCTTTCATAGACTTCTTGCCGGCAAGACTGTCGCCAATATTTGCTTGCTTCGTGCTTCAATATCAAACGTAAATTGTCAGACCGGGGTTCAAAACCCTGGTGCTGTCTACACCAACGATCAGGCATTGCCATGTCCGCCCCCAAACCACATTTAGAAATCCGGATTATTGGTGCCGTGAGCGCCGGTGTCACTTACGGTCTGTTATTGCGTCTTGGATTTGAATACAAGGCCATGCATGAATGGTTGCAGATCGTTTCCACTGCCTTCCTGATCGTTACGCCCTTCAGCGTCGGTGGTATTGCCGTGCTGGTTGCCGCCGGGAAGTCACGCATCTCTATCCCAGACCAGTTGCGAGCATCTGCTTCAGCCATGTTATGTTTTCTCATAGCGATGTTCATATGTTTGCTGGAGGGATTAATCTGCATCATCCTGGTGTTGCCGGCATTTCTGATCGCCGCCATGATCGGTGGTCTTATCGCTGGCTGGATACATAATCGATTCAGGGCATCCACAGTGAGCCTGTCTTCTTTCGCTTTGCTACCGCTCTTGCTGGGCCCGATTGAAGCCAGTTTGCCACCCGCACAAAGCGAGCAACTCGTCAGTTCTGTTATTCAGATACAGGCCAGTCCGGAAGAAGTGTTTGATCAGTTGGCAACGGTCAAAAACATTGCGCCAGGTGAACTGGGATTTTCATTCGTGCACCTGATCGGCTTGCCAAGGCCAATCGAAGCCAATATGAATGGCAGTGGCGTGGGGGCAGTACGTACCTCACGCTGGGAAAAAGATGTGCGCTTTGAAGAAATCATCACTACCTGGCAAAAACCTTATGCCATGCACTATAAATTTCATATTGCACCAGGCGGGATCCCCAGAGACGCGCTCGACAGGCATGTGGAAATGGGCGGTGAATACTTCAACGTCCTCGATGGCGGGTATGATCTTGCAGCCAGGGATGGCGGTACCGAATTACGTCTGAGCACCCGCTTTGTGAATAAATCCCAACTCAAGACCTATGGTGATGTTTGGGGAAAAATGGTGCTGGCTGATTTTCATCAATCAATACTGGGGCTCATGAAAAAACGGGCAGAACTGGCGCATCAGCAGGCATGGGCAAAAACGGCCAGCGGTGGAACCTTACAGAGTCTGAAGTAATACGCATAGGACGTACTGGCCAGCAATGGCAGCCACAACCATGTCCTTGCTCTGCTGGCCAGCCCCTGTTTACAGTTTAGGCAAGGGCGCGGTTTTATTTTTTTCCAGACCTTCCGCAGACTTTTTCGCGATCATGGCATTCACCGCAGTCCATTCATTAGAATAGACACTGAAGTCGATCATGCCGACTTCAATTTTTCTGTATTCGAGACCATTATTTGGCGATTCACTCAGGCCCACATACAAAGACTGTTTGCAATCCTTGAACCGTCTGACATCCTGTCCGTAGTTGACCTGCATATTGTCACGCACCTTACAGGATTCTGGCGATATGGACTTGGGATTGACACCGGGCTTATACGACATCCAGCGCATATTTCCCGCGGTATCGCTATTTGGCAGGCCATATTTATCAGTCAAGGCTTTCTTTAGCTCACTGGCAGATACATTTCTATAAAAATTTTCACGCCTTGCAATCGCCACAGCCGTCCCTGATTGCGGTCCAAATCCAACCGTGATTTCACCTGCATTTTCGAAACCTGTGGCCGCCTTTGCATACATGATATAGGCCACATGTCCACGAAAATCCGGCCCCAGCACATGCTCGCTACGGTTACCTGCCTTGTATCCCTGTGGAGCAAGAATTTTTTCGATTTGTTCTGGCGTGTCACCAATCCTGATGCCCAGGGTTTCCATCAGTTTGGGGCCATCCTGCGCCTGTACCAGCGTAGAGTAGGACAGTAGCGATACAAGAGTAAATACAAATTTTGACATTATCTTCCCTGGCAATAGTAAGCCGTGTTGCGGTTAATCAGTTCCGGATTGACGCGAGGTTTTTATATTTTATTATGACATAGGCCATAAAATCTGAATGGCTAAGCGCGTAGGCAAGAGTAGCAAAAAATTGTGCTGGATACAAAGTCAACAAACCGTCCAGGCGGCCAAGACGTCAATCTATACACTAAAAAGCTAAACAGTTGGAAAAACCATGCGCTGGCATCCAAAGAGATGGGATCGACAGACATGTAGGAATGGGGGTGAGTAAGTCCACATACTCGATGATAGCGATGATCGGACAAGCAACGCTGCTGATACTGAGCGAGCTCTCAGTTTCCCTCTAAGTGAGTAGAGACCCATTCAGAATTTAAGGCGCTTTTCATGGGTGGGTGTTGTGATCGAGTATAGTTTCATCATAGCAATATATATGCAAGCGGGTAGTCTCGCAAGCTAGAGCCACCCGTGTCAGGCATAGACAGCAAGCCGAAAAGGAACCGCGAATCCGGCCCTGCTGTCCATTTTTAAGAATCAAGGTTTGCTTGTTTTTTTTTGCGGCGAATCAACGGTCGCTTCCACGCCGCGTTCTCCGTGCATGTCGGTATCAACCAGGCCTTGCTGCAGATCACGCAGAGCTTGCTTCATGACTTTGCGCGGCCTTGCTCCGTCATCTGTTGTTTCATCCCGCTCATGCGGCAGCATGATCTTTCCTCCCGGTTTGAGCATATCAGGGTCACGGGTACTGCGATGCTTTTCGGCCTTGCCTTTATAGTTCACGACCGGTCACCCCTTGTTCTGCCGCCTGCTGCTCAACAGTAGCTGCCTCGGCAGGAAAAATGTATTTTGGCGGTTGCAAGGGATCAAAATCATGCCAGTTACCATCGGTAATTATGCCTTCTCCAGTTTCGATCTGGTCGGCACCAAGGCCCTTTAATACCGTTACAACCTTGTCTGCCTGCTCTGGGCCAGTGACACTGACAGCGACCATCATGCCGGATCTTCTTACCGCAGCCGCATTCTCCGCATCATCCTCGGTATCACCCTTTTCCTTCATTTGTGACAAACCACCAATCAGTGAGCCAACATGTGCACCGACCAATGCACCTAGCGCAGGACTCACTGGCCCGGCAACCGGGATACCAATCATCCCCACTGCAGCACCAATTGCGCCACCTGCGGTTGCACCGCCTACAGCACCTGTTCCAGCGTCCTTTGAACCGGGAGATTCTTCGCGATCGCCACCAAATTTATACATGTCATGCTGACCAGGCGGATTGAGATAAAAGGAACTGATGTGATTTTCTGAAAAGCCAATCGCCACCAATTGATGTATAGCGTGCTGCACCTGATCCTGCAGCTGCAATCGTCCTGCAATAATATGTGCCATCTTTGACCCTATTCTGATTGGATTCATGCGTCCATAGCAGCGAAACCCGCGTGCGACGAAGCACTGCTTCCATTCAGAATACTAGTGTAGGCTTAAGGCATCTGTGCGTTGGCGTACGATCGCTGCTTTACTTTGAATCCAACAGACGCACTGTATCAACTCCTGGGTTGCATCGAAGCCGTCCAGGGTATAAAACACGCCAAGATAATGATTGGTATCAATAGACTCCAGAATTGCCAGTACATGCAGGCAAATGCGCCGCCAATTGCACCGGTGCCAAAAGCAAGTACAGGCCATAGAAATTTGTTGATGCGCTTACGGATTTCGCCGCTGTTTTCGGCACGCATGTAGTCAAGCAAATCTATCACCAGTTGTGTCACATTTCCAGTCATGACGGTAGTAGGTGCTATGTCCGTAAACACCAAACGACTGGCAGCATTTTGCACACCCATTGCAGTTGCGCCAGCAATACCTGCACTTAGTGCCGCCCAGGTATCTGCTTCAAGTATTGGTTGCGCCATCCAGCCCAGGATCATGAAAGTCAGCAAAAATGTTATTTGCATTCCCAGAACCGGTCCCAAAGTTGCCTGTTTTTTTCCCTGCAAGCGAATAAGCAGAAGGCGAGTCAGCACTATTCCCGCCACAAAAGCAGGAAAAGCCAGAAATTTAATTAATACCCCATGACTGGGATTGGCCAGCTCGCTACCTATCAGCACAAAGTTACCAGTAACATGGGCTGTGAACAAGCCAAACAACGATACAAAGCCGACTGTATCTACATAGCCTGCGACAAATCCCAGTCCAACACCCAAATATTTATTTTCTTGCATACGTCATATTTCAGTCAAAATTTTAAGTCCGTCGCAATGCTGGCAATGAATATCTTCCAGGGCCAGTCAAAGCAATGCTACCAAAGACGGTCAGCAACAACCAGCCAAATTGTCCTTCAGCAATACTCCAGTCTGGATGTACTACCAGCATGGACACCAGCAATAGAAAAAGAATGGGCAAGCAAGCCAGGCGCGTAAAAATGCCAGTTGCTATCAGCAGCGGGCAAATTACTTCGGCAAGAATCGCCAGAGACAAGGTCAAACCAGCCCCCAAATGAAATGGGTCTTCGATATGCTGCAATTCATTGCCATAGTGCAAAATCTTGGGG
This sequence comes from Undibacterium sp. Ji49W, assembly GCF_049340205.1. Lineage (NCBI taxonomy): Bacteria > Pseudomonadati > Pseudomonadota > Betaproteobacteria > Burkholderiales > Oxalobacteraceae > Undibacterium > Undibacterium sp. Ji49W. Next base: position 135,790 of record NZ_JBMPOW010000004.1, read on the forward strand.
ATACCGTGTACGTACAGCAGCATAAAAGCTCCTGCCAGTCTGAGCAGCAGTAAGCCAATATCAGGAGAATCCAGCAACGGCAGACTGAACACCTTATTTTTGTTCATGAAATTAGCTCCACTTGATCATTACGTAGCAGTACTAAAACAAGCTCGCGACAACATAACCGGCACTCATGGCAACCACCAGCAGTGCACCTATTGGTGTCGGCGGCGCAGGAGAAGGTATATCTTGCCAGCGACAAAATGCCCCGATAGCGAGCCCCAACAAGGCGCCAATAATCAGTTCCATTCTATTTCCTTTCTATGGCATGTCCCGCACACAAGCCCTTGTTCCGGGCAGCCTGAAACACGCAATAACGATCGACCAGCCAATAACCGCAGCTCATCATAAACACCAGAAGTGCCCCGCTTAGCACGGGTGGCGACGGCACGGGAATATGCGTAAGACGGCAGGCAATACCAACAACAAACGACAATACCAAGCCAATTACGATCTTAAAATAGGGCATGATTTTTCCTTGATCAATTTCAGAACGCAAAGCAGCTGCAACCCAGCACACCCCAGAATGAAGTCAGCTCGGATACCGGCACGGGCGACTTGCGTGCCACATCATGCGCATGACCATGTACCGAACAGGTACCGCGACATTGGTGAGGCAACTTGGCTTGGATTTTCTGGTTACGCGTATTTTGTTGCTGCAAGCGATAATGACCACCGGTCTTGGCAACTGGCGACCAGTCGGGTAGCACAGGAATTGGTGGTGGTCCAAACGATGACAATTCGGCCGCTGCATAGACGATTTTTCCACCGACAATGGTCATGACGGATTCTATGGCTTTGATATCATCTTCGGGTACTGCAAAGAAATCAGCAGACAATATCGCCAGGTCAGCCAGTTGACCGACCTTGATCTGCCCTTTTTTCCCCTGCTCATTGGAAAACCAACTGCTGCCCCTGGTCCAGAGTTCCAATGCAGTCTCACGCGGCAAGCGCCCAGAAGAATCATAGAGGCGCATTCCACCGACAGTGCGCCCGGATACCAGCCAATAAAGTGCGGTCCAGGGATTGTAGCTTGCCACCCTGGTCGCATCGGTACCCGCTCCGACTGGCACACCCATCTCCAACATCTTGGCGATGGGTGGCGTGGCAAGGGCGGCATCAGCGCCATAGCGCTCGACAAAATACTCCCCCTGAAAAGCCATTCTATGTTGAATGGCGATACCACCACCGAGTGCCTTGACACGCTCTATATTTCTTTCGGTAATAGTTTCTGCATGGTCAAAGATCCAGTGCAGGCCATCAAATGGAATGTCACGATTCACTCTTTCAAACACATCCAGCATGCGCGAGATGGACTCATCATAGGTTGCATGCAGACGGAATGGCCAACGTTGGCTAAGCAGATGGCGCACCACTTTCTCCAGCTCGGCCTCCATGTTTTCTGCTAGCTCAGGTCGGGGCTCAAGAAAGTCTTCAAAATCAGCAGCAGAAAAGACCAGCATTTCGCCAGCGCCATTGTGGCGGTAAAAGTCTGTACCGTCACCCGGCTTGACTATTTTTGTCCATTCCTGGAAATCTTCCAGTTCTTGCCCCTTGCGTTGGGTAAAAAGATTGTACGCAATACGGATAGTCAATTGTTCATCTTTTGCCAATTGGTCGACGATGGCATAGTCGTCAGGATAGTTCTGGAACCCACCGCCCGCATCAATCGCACTGGTCAAACCAAGGCGGTTCAACTCGCGCATGAACTGTCGTGTCGAATTTACCTGCTGCTCGAGAGGCAATCGTGGACCTTTAGCCAGAGTAGCATACAGAATCATGGCATTAGGGCGGGCGATCAACAAACCTGCGGGGTTACCGGCGGCGTCACGCTGTATCTCTCCCCCCGGAGGATTTGGCGTGTCTTTGGTATAGCCAACCGCGTTCAGTGCCGCACGGTTCAGTAAGGCGCGGTCATATAAATGCAGGATAAAAACAGGTGTGTCCGGTGCGACCGCATTGATTTCATCCAATGTTGGCATGCGCTTTTCGGCGAACTGAAATTCAGTCCAGCCACCAACTACGCGTACCCATTGTGGGTGTGGGGTACGATCTGCCTGCGTCTTGAGCATGCGCAGCGCGTCAGCCAGTGAAGGTACGCCCTCCCAGCGCAGCTCAAGATTATAGTTGAGGCCACCACGAATCAGATGCAAGTGAGAGTCATTGAGTCCGGGTATACCCGTGCGACGTTCCAGACTGATTACTTGGGTGTCGGCACCACGATGTTGCATCACATCTTCTGCTTCACCGACCGCCAGGAACTTGCCATCCTTAATGGCGACGGCACTTGCCAGCGGTTGAGTACGGTCTACGGTATGGAAACGTCCGTTGTATAAAATCAGGTCGGCATGCATGCGAACTCCTGGGAACAAGACAATCAAAATTTCTGAAAAAGCAGCTTACTATTCAGCTGTGAGAGCGTTCAGGCTATTTTAAAATTAGTTCGTTTTATCCAAATTCATTCCATCGAAGTGGAGAAACAAAGCGACACTAATTTTGAAAAGGCCATCAAGACGAAGTGGCAAGAACAGGCCCGGATAGGGGCCTGCCTACGGTCAGGTCACCAGATTAATGACCTTCACTTGCATTAAACATAGTTTTAGCATAAATCAGGCCAAGACCATAACCGCCGCCATGAGCAATCGATGTCGCAACCGTCTGGTTATATGTTTCACCACGTGCCCAATCGCGCTGTAGTTCAAGCAGATATTGCAGCGAAGTCATAGGACGGGCACCAGCTTGTATCATGCGTTCCATGGCGCGCTGGTGCGCTTCGTCTGACACGTCACCACATGCATCAGCGATTACATATACCTCGAAACCCTGATCCAGAGCTGACATGGCAGGTCCAACAATACACACCGCAGTCCAAAGACCAGCCAACACGATTTTCTCTTTACCAATTGCATTGACGCGTTCGGCGATACGCGCATCTTCCCAGGTATTCATGGTCGTGCGGTCAATCACGTTCATATCCGGGAATACCGATTTTATTTCGTCAAAGATCGGACCAGAAAATGATTTCTCTGCCACCGTGGTAAGAATAGTAGATACATTGAATTCTTTGGCAGCCTTGGCAACCAAAGCTGCATTGTTACGTAATGCGACGGGATCAATCGATTTGGTGGCAAACGCCATTTGCGGCTGATGATCAATCATGATCAAGGTATGATTGCTTGGGTCCAGCAGAGTTTTACCGGGTACAGCTTTTGCGATAGGCATACTATTCTCCTTGATGCAGGTCATAAATTAAGACCGTTGTCAGACAACGGCCGGTTTAAGATACAGCTCTATTTTTTTAATGCCAGCAAGGCCGCAGCCACTCCCACGCCATAGGCAGCATCGGCTTTGTTGCAATTGTCGATATGGCGTTGTTGAACCGTTTCTGAGACGCACTGTAAAGAACGCGCAGTATTGTCGAACAGGACTTGTTGCTGGGCTGAGCTCATCAGCCGAAACAGAGCACCTGGCTGACTGTAGTAGTCTTCATCGGCTCGGTGGTCCCAGTGTGCGGCAACGCCTCCCAGCGCCAGGGCTGGCTCTGCAAATTCTGCTTGCTGTTGCCATTCACCTTTGGAATTCGGTTCATAGCCCAGAGTTTTTCCGTAGTTGCCGTCGCTGCGCAACGCGCCGTCACGGTGGTAGCTGTGAAAAGGACACTTGGGAGCATTCACAGGCACTTGATGATGATTTACGCCCAGACGGTAACGCTGAGCATCACCATAAGAAAACAGCCTGGATTGCAACATCTTGTCAGGTGAAAATCCTATACCAGGAACCACATTGGCAGGTGAGAAAGCAGCCTGCTCCACGTCGGCAAAATAATTGTCCGGGTTTCGATTCAGTTCCATGATGCCAACAGGCATCAAAGGATAGTCTTTGTGTGGCCAGACCTTGGTCAGATCAAATGGATTGATAGGGTAGCTGCCAGCGTCATTTTCTGGCATGACCTGTATCTGCAGTTGCCAGCGTGGGAAGTCGCCTTTTTCTATGCTTTCTAACAGATCACGTTGGGCACTTTCTCTGTCATTGGCAATGACGGCAGCCGCCTCGGCATCACTCAGATTCCTGATGCCTTGCAGACAGGTAAAATGAAACTTGACCCAATATCTTTCATTGCTGGGCATGTGGCGATAGCTGGCAGGTATGCCGCGCTCACTCATGACGATGGTCACCTGATGCAGCGCCTCTGGCAGAAGCGTCCAAAAATCCCAATTGTTTTCAGCACTACGCAAATTGGTATAAGGGTCACGCTTGACAGCATGGTTCAAATCCGGGAACTTGAGCGGATCACGCAGGAAGAAGACTGGTGTGTTGTTGCCAACCAGATCCCAGTTGCCCTCTTCGGTATAAAATTTGATGGCAAAACCGCGAATATCGCGCTCGGCATCTGCCGCACCGCGCTCGCCTGCTACGGTAGAAAAACGGACGAACAAGTCCGTCTTTTTTCCGACGGAGGAAAATATCTTCGCCTTTGTATACTGACTTATATCGTGCGTCGCGGTAAATTGTCCGAAGGCACCAGAACCTTTGGCATGCATGCGGCGTTCCGGGATAACCTCACGGTTGAAATTGGCCAGTTTTTCCAGGTGCCAGATATCTTGAATCAAGGCTGGGCCACGCGGTCCTGCTGTCTGGATATTCTGGTTGTCGACTACGGGCGCGCCAGCTGCAGTTGTAAGTTTTTTCATGACAGTACTTTCAATTAAACAGATCATCAACAGACCATATGCCCCAATGCAATCAAGTCCGGCATCAGTTCTCGCGAATATCCGGTAACCTGATCACCCGTCGGCCGAACAGACGTGCATCCACCGAATAAGTGCCTGGCCCTAACAAAGCCAGCGCAAGAGCAGAGAAACCAGATGTAACAGCCGGCATCAATGCAAGATTTCCGGCAAGGACCAGGAAACCTGCGAACGGTATCCACAAAACCACCATGGCTGGCGTCAGTACACCAAGAAGGATCAGGCCCATCCATACCAAAACAAGGGTTGCAAGCCAGGCTGGCATGCGACTCGCTTCACAACAGCCGCTGTACACCAGCATTTGCAGACCCATAGCCATGCGCAGCAAAAGCAAACCTATGCCCGGAGCACCGGCAGGAAACATGGAAAACAGTTTTTGCATTTTATGAACAGTCTGCAACGCTTCATTCTATGAACTGATCTAATGCAGACAAGGGCTGAAATCCAATAACTACCCTTGCCTGCTCCCTATCAACGCATAGCGATCAGGACTTGATGAAGTCGAGCATATCTTTATTCAATTGATCTTTATGGGTATCTGTCAAGCCGTGTGGTGCACCTTTGTAGACCAGCAGCTTGGCGTTTTTAACCAGCTTGGCAGAAGCAATACCGGCCACATTCACAGGGACGATCTGATCATCGTCGCCGTGTACGATCAAGGTAGGAACCGTGAATTTTTTCAGATCATCACGGAAATCCGTTTCTGAAAATGCCTTGATCGAATCATAGGTATTCTTATGACCAGCCTGCATACCCTGCGCCCACCAGGAATAAATCAGACCCTGTGAAACCTTGGCACCTGGACGATTGAAGCCAAAGAAAGGACCACTGGCGATATTCATGTAGAGCTGGGCACGATCTGCCAGCGAGCCGGCGCGGATGTCATCAAATACCTGCATCGGGACACCATCTGGATTGTCATCTCTCTTAACCATCAATGGTGGTACGGCAGAAATCAGACCTGCCTTTGCAACACGTTTTGTACCGTGACGGCCGATATAGCGCGCAACTTCGCCACCGCCGGTAGAGAAGCCAAACAACACCGCATTTTTTAAATCCAGCAAGTCCATCAACTGCGCCAGATCATCGGCATAATGGTCCATGTCATTACCACTCCAGGGTTGACTGGAACGCCCGTGGCCACGTCTGTCATGGGCAATGCAACGATATCCCTGCGACGCCAGGAAAATCATTTGCGATTCCCAGCTATCTGAGTTCAGTGGCCAACCGTGACAAAAAACGATAGGTTGACCGGTGCCCCAGTCTTTGTAATAGATATCAACGCCATCTTTCGTTTTGAATGTACTCACTTTTTTTACTCCAATATGATGTAAAGTTGAAACAGGTTTACTGGCGGGCAGCGTTTGTGCAAAAGCACCACTGATTGGCAAACTGAACATTACTGCGGCCGTCGCACCACCAGCCAGCAGATGACGACGTTGTTGATTTACTTCTTGTGCGTTCTCTTCAGACTTCATGAATTTTTCTCCCTTTGCATAAAAACAGGTTTAATCTGTGGCATCAGACACAGCTCAGTTCAACACCTGCCTGAATGCGCATCATTAGTCCATTTAAAGTGTAGTGTGAAATTTACAGAAAAACATCGCCATAAATCTTGATAGGCATACTACCCATTAGGGTAGTTTCAGGTCGATGCTAAGCAAGATGAAAAGACTTGCGCAAAATGTCAGGTCCGGAACCCCAGATGCCGCCGCATGCAGGCCAGAGTAGCGGTAAGATAGTGATGTTCCTGCTGTGCTGGCAGCGGCACGTCCAGACTAACTTCCGTGCCCAGACCGCTGCCGCTGCTGATATACAAATGTCCACCAATGTCTGACGCATGTTTTTGCATGGTGTGCAATCCACCTCTGCCAGTCATCCCCGCTGTCAGGCGCGGCAGCAGTGGGAAGCCTGTTCCATCATCGCGTATCTGCAAGCGCAAACTCATGCAGGTATAGGTCAGCTCAATTTCTACCTTTTGTGCGCACGCATGTCTATAAGCATTCGTCAACGCCTCTCTGGCGAAGCGATATAAATCATCATGCATGGAAAAATATAGCCTGGAATAATCTCCAACGACGATCAGGATGCATTGACAAATTCCATCTTCGGACAAGGCTTGCGCAAGTTCGACCAGCATTTGTTCAAGATCACATTCATACTGTGGCAATATTTGCTGCCCCACTATCTGGTAATGTCCCGGCTCAACAAGCAGTTCGGCATCTTTCAATATATGATCCAATGCGCCTCTCACCGCATCTTCATCTCTAAAATGAATCGCCATAGCATGTAGTTGTAGCACCAGGCTGTTGACATTCTGCAGCAAACTGTCATGCGCCGCCCTGGCCGTCTGGTTGCTCTCTGTCAGTCGCATGACCAGTCGGGAACTGCTCTTGCTACGCCGGCAAAGCGTGTAGACGATTGCCAACACAAAACCGAAAAGGATAAAGCCTGCATGTAACATGAGTGTGCCGGTTAATCCCATATTGCTACCTATCACTGAAATCGGAAAATCAGGACTGATGCCGACTTTTGACTCTGCGTCTCCTTTTCACCCGTTCCACTCTCACCAACTTGGCGACAAGAAAAAACAGGCGCGTCTGCCGGTGTAGCAACTTCGCAGCCAGACGCATTCAAGGCAGCGGGAAAGCGTGTTTTTGATTCCCGCCATATTATGGAAATAAAAATGTCGTTTGAGACCGCTGCAACGGCACATAACATCATTAAGGCAGCAAGCCATATTTTCATTGAAAGCTCATTTCATGATTACTAACGAGAAGCAGATGTCTCATCAAATATGAATTGACACATGGCTTGCCATATCGCGGACGGCGTCATCGTTCATCGTGCTGACTCTGCCTTGAAGATAGGATTGTCTGCATGCCCCTCAAAAGTCGCAGATGCAAATTACAATGCCGCAGACTAGAACCAGACCAACGTTCTCCCATTCTGCTCGGTTTATCACAAATGACAATACCCTTTCGGGTGATTGATAAAGGAAAAGTTGTAGCAGGAAGTAAGGCAAACAAACCTAGTCTTGAAAATAAGCTACTATTCATTTCTTGAACGCAATTTTGGTATTTGCCAAAAAAACACCTGTTATGACAATTGGTATTTAGCTGGAGAAGTAAACATGAATTCCAGTGCAGCTACACCCATCGACATCTTGTCGGTAGATGACCATCCGGTTTTTCTACAAGGAATTAACAGTTTGATCGAAACGCAACCGGATATGCGGGTGGTCGCGCAAGCGCGCAATGGGCAAGAAGCCATAGAGTGCTTTCGCAAATTGCAGCCTGCTGTCACATTGATGGATATTCAGATGCCCATCAAATGTGGCATCGAAGCTACGCGTGAGATCAAGGCCGAGTTCCCTCAGGCTCGTATCATCGTTCTTACCACTTACGAGGGCGATGCCCGTACTTTGAAAGCAATCAAAGCGGGGGCAGCAGGCTATCTGCTGAAAAGCATGCTAGGGCAAGATCTGCTGGGCACAATTCGTACCATCAATCGGGGGTATAACTGCATTCCACCTAAATTGGCATCACTCATGGGTACGTCTTCCTCCAGCAGTACCTTAAGCAAGCGGGAGGTCGAAGTACTGGAGCATATTGCCGCAGGAAACTCCAATAAGCGCATTGCGATCAATCTTTCCATTTCCGAAGATACTGTGAAAGCACATGTCAAAAATATCTTGTCGAAATTGATGGCCAACGACAGAGCACACGCAGCTATGATTGCGGTTGAAAGCGGCATCATCGAACTAAGAACAACTGTGCAATAGCTTCCCAGCTTCCATCCAAACTCGTCTCCAAACAACCCGCACATAAAATTTCGCCCAATGAAAGCGCTAAAAAGTGCCCTGGCACATGCTCTGAAGGGCAAATTCAACAAAACGCGTTGTGACTTTTTACGCTATTTTAGTTTGAGCAGGCTGCAAGCCATCACCCTGCTCAATCTGACGATGGCGATAGTTCCACTAGCCGCAAACGCCGTTAATCCAGCGACATCTTCTGCACCGGCAGCGCATGCCAGACAAGCCAATCCAATGGACATGCACCACACCAGTTGGACGACGAAAGATGGCGCGCCGCCTAATATCTTCGCCATGACCCAGAGTAAGGATGGATGGCTATGGTTAGCCTCCAGCGACGGACTGTTTCGCTTTGATGGCGTCAGGTTTGAGCGATTTCATCCGATCGGTGCACAACTGATTTCCAGCAATGTCTGGGGTATGCATCAAATGAAGTCGGGGGCAATCTGGATAGGTTACCGGACAGGTGGAGCAAGCCTCATCCAAGACGGGAAAGTACGCAATTTCGGGGTTCAAGACGGCCTACCGATGGCGACAATCTATGACTTTGCGGAAGATAGCGCTGGCAGAATCTGGAGCGCAACCAGCCGCGGTCTGCATGTATATGACGGCAATAAATGGGCTACACCGCCGGAAACCTTGCATGCGCCCAAAGGCGACTGTACCTTTCTGACCGCAAGCGACGCGAGCATCTGGGCGCAATGCGAAACTGGCAGTTTCAGATTACCTCCGCCCGCGATATCCTTTATTCAGCACCCCGGCCCGATGGGCATGGGGCGTCTGGTTGAAGACCCCATTCGAACCGTCTGGAGTATAGGTGGACCTCAGGGTGAAATTGTTGCACTGAATAAAGCTGATGCTGCACGCGAGAAGAAGAACTGGGCCAAACCACGCGTCAGCGGTGGCACCATGCTATTCGATCGCGACGGTGAGCATATATGGATTACACGTGCAGATGGACTGATCCGTGCAGACGGCAGAGGAAAAAATGAAGCATTTGGTGTAGCACAGGGGCTGAGTGGTGCCATGCCGAATTGCCTCTTGCAAGATAAAGAAGGTAATATTTGGGTAGGCACAGAAAACGGCTTGGACAGATTCCGGAAAACAAGGCTGTCAGGAGTAACACTGCCACAGATTTTTCTTGATAGGCCAGGCATAGCAGCCGGGGAAAACGGTGGATTATGGCTAGGCACAACACTTTTACCCAAACCAGATGTGGAGTCATTTTCCAGTATCCCAACTGTGACAGGAAAAGACACTGTCACCACAATCTGGCGTGAGGGGAAGGACAGCGTCTGGTATGCGACCATGATGGGACTTACCCATCAGCGGGGTAACGATATAGAAAAATTTGATCTCCCCCCGGAAATAAAGTTGCCCGATATTCGTAGCATTACGGTTGATGCCGAGGGTTCATTGTGGATATCCTCGAGAGGGGTAGGTACATTTCGTCTAAAAAACGGCAAGTGGGTGGCCGGAGGTGGTTATCCTGAGCTTAAAACACTAGCCTTTTGTATCTACTCAGATAAAATTGGACGGCTTTGGTTTGGTCTTCTGGGTAGAAAGATTGCTGTTCTGGACAAGGGCAAGCTGCAATTGTATGGCGCCCAGGATAGTTTACCGACAGGAAATGTCATGCAATTTTACGGCCATGACAGCGATGTCTGGATTGGCGGTGAAAATGGCTTATTTCGCTTTGACGGTTCGAAATTTACTTCCATTCAGGGGACCGGTGACGAAAATTTTCTTGGCACATCAGCCATATTTGAGCATCAGGGAGTGATCTGGTTAAATGGCATGGCAGGCATCACCGCAATTGATATTGCAGAACTCAAACAGGCGTCAAAAGACCCGCAATACCAGGTTCAATTCAGGCGAATTGATCATAGAGATGGCCTACTAGGGAGTGCTAATCAAAGCTACCCTATACCCTCCGCCGTTGCAGGTACAGATGGCACTCTGTGGTTCACCACCACTGCTGGCGTATTCTGGCTGAAGGACGCTCAGACGGTCAAAAATACCTTTCCACCCCCGGTGTACATCCGTGGCATCACCACGCCAAACTCAAGCATGCCGTTTGTTGATAATGCTGTGCTTCGCTTGCCACCACGGCAGACACGTTTGGAAATTTCTTACACCGCTTTGAGCCTGACTATGCCTGAACGCATACGATTTCGCTATCAATTGGAAAACGTTGACAGCGACTGGCAAGACGCAGGAAACCGACGGACCGCAACGTATACCGATCTCAACCCCGGTGAATACCGTTTCAAAGTAATTGCAACAAACAATGATGGCGTCTGGAATACAGGAGGTGCACTCGTCCGTTTCTATATTGAACCGGCTTTCTATCAGACCTACTGGTTCAGAACAATGGTTGCCATCATCATATTTGCTGCGCTGTTTTGCCTTTACAAATGGCGTCGTGCGCAAATTGCCAGCCAGATTTATTCGCGCATAGAAGAGCGACTGATGGAACGCGAAAGGATTTCCCGCGAGTTGCACGACACCATACTACAAACAGTACATGCTCTGATCCTGCAAATGCATGTGGCAACACAAAAACTGCCTGCAACAGCGCCCGGACGCGAATCGATGGAACGCGCGCTGGATCTTGCCACCAACACTATCAACGAAGGACGCGATCGAATTCGTGGCTTACGTTCACGAACGGAAGAGCAGCTTGATCTGATGAGCGTATTAAAAGAAAAAGTCAATGCAGAACAGCCAGGTAGCGCCGAATTCATCACCAGAAATTCAGGTGAAATACGTCGCCTGCATCCTGTCATCTTTGAAGAAGTGCTGGCAATCATTTGCGAGGCAGTACGCAACGCCTATCAACATTCGGGCGCTAGCAAAATCGAAGTAGAGATGAATTATTGCCCGGACGGCATCACTGTGATTGTGTGTGACGATGGCCAGGGAATTCCTCAGGAAATCGCCAGCGCTGGCCATCGCTCGGGCCACTGGGGCATGGTAGGCATGCAGGAGAGAGCCAAACGGATAGGCGGCGAACTGACTCTCAAAAGCTCGGCGTCAACAGGTACAAGATGGATTTTTTCATTATGTCCGGAGCTTGCTTATGATGGATACGTTCCTTGATTTTTCACGTACACGATGATTGAGTCCGATGTTTCCTCATGTTTTCAAGATAGGCATATCAGTCATATACAGCGTCCAGGCCAGCACATACCTCCCACACACATTCACGCAGCCAGCGGTGCGCCGGGTCGGCATCCATGCGCGGATGACATAACATGGACACTGTGATTTCATCGGCAGGAAATGGCAGAACGAAGCTATGCATACCGGTACGCAGATTGCCCGTATGCCGTTCCGGCACGGTAGCGATCAGATCTGACGCACGAGCCAGCGCCAGCGCAGCAGAAAAACCGCCCACAGTAATGGCAACATCACGCTCCAGTCCAAAGGGTTTCAACACGTCGGCCATAGGCCCTTTGTTATGCAGGCGACGCGAAACCAGGACGTGTTTTCCAGATGCGTAGACTGCCGGCGTCATCGCTAGCTGACTCAAGGGGTGCCCACTACGCACGACGCCTATGAAGCGGTCACGAAACAGCGCCCGTGTGCGCACCTCGGGGCTGGTCGCATCCCCTACCACTCCCGTCTCCAGGTCAACACTGCCGTCGCGCAGCAGGGTACTGTCTTTGTTCAGTTTGGGGATAAAGCACAGACGCACATCAGGCGCTTCTGCATTGATGCGGGCGATCAAGGCTGGCCCGAAATTCTCTACAAAACCATCACTGGTACGTAACGTAAAGGTTTGACTCAACTGACCAAGATCAAGTTTTTCAGCGGGACGCAGTAGCGCTTGCGCATCCTGCACCAGTTGGGTAACTTGCCCACGCAATTCCAGCGCACGGGGTGTGGGCACCAGCCCGCGCCCTGCCCTCACCAGCAAAGGGTCACCGGTAGTCTCACGCAGACGTGCCAGCGCCCGGCTCATGGCAGAAGGGCTAAGCCTTAACCTTGTAGCCGCACGTGCCACACTGCCCTCTGCGAGCACCGCATCCAGGGTAAGCAGCAAGTTGAGGTCAGGGGTAGACATACACGGATTCTAGCGTGCTTTGCGATGACATGGCGTCATATGCATGAATAAAGTGCAAACCGTGCACCTTCCGCCATATATGCCAAAGGCCTATGATCAAGGGCATCCCCATTCACGCTCGCCAGGAACAAGCCCATGTCGAAATCTATCCACACCACGGACATTGACTGTGTCGCAGACTCGCCCCCGCTACGCTGGGTGCTGGCAAGCCTTTCTCTGTCGATGTTATTGTCTTCGTTGGGCACCAGTATCGCCAATGTGGGCCTGCCTGCCTTAAGCCATGCATTCAACGCCTCTTTTCAGGAAGTGCAATGGGTGGTGCTTGCCTATCTGCTTGCTATCACGACCCTGATCGTCAGCGTTGGTCGCCTGGGTGATGTGCTAGGCCGCAAACGCTTGCTGCTGGCGGGCATTGCTCTGTTCACCGGTGCGTCTGCCTTATGTGCTGCGGCCCCTACGCTGGGTCTGTTGATTGCTACCCGAGCAGTGCAGGGTCTGGGTGCAGCCATCATGATGGCACTGACAATGGCCTTTGTCAGTGAAACAGTAAGCAAAGAAAAAACCGGCAGCGCCATGGGCTTGCTGGGTACCATGTCCGCCGTTGGCACAGCCCTTGGCCCATCACTGGGCGGCCTGTTGATCGCCGGACTCAATTGGCGCGCCATTTTCTTTGTCAATGTGCCTCTGGGCATAGTGAGTTTTATTCTTGCCCGGCGCTATCTGCCAGTTGATCGCCCCCAGCAAAACAAAGCAGGGGCAGGTTTTGACTACATCGGTACGCTGTTGCTGGTATTGGCGCTGTCAGCCTATGCGCTCGCCATGACACTGGGGCGTGGTCACTTTGGCGCACTGAATATGCTACTGCTGTTGGTTGCGGTCTCAGGTGTAGTCTTGTTTGTACTCGCCGAAACACAAGTTGCCTCGCCTCTGCTGCGCATAAGCATGTTCCGCGATCCTGTATTGAGTACCAGCCTGATCATGAATGCACTGGTATCCACCGTCATGATGGCGACGCTGGTGGTCGGCCCTTTCTATCTGTCGCGCTCATTAGAACTCAGCGATGCCATGGTGGGTCTGTTGATGTCGGTTGGTCCTGCCATTTCCGCTTTCAGCGGCATCGTCGCGGGACGTATCGTTGACCGCGCCGGTGCGTCGCTTGCAGTCACCGCTGGGCTCATCGCCATGACAACGGGAGCATTCGCCCTTGCCATGCTGCCAGCCATGTTCGGCATCACAGGCTACATCATTGCCATCGCCATCCTGACACCCGGCTATCAGTTATTCCAGGCAGCCAACAACACCGCCGTCATGTTGGATGTCCGCACAGAGCAACGTGGCCTCATCTCTGGCATGTTGAACCTGTCCCGCAACCTTGGTCTCATCACTGGTGCATCATTCATGGGCGCTGTGTTTGCGTTTGCATCGGCAAGCAGAGATATCAGGACAGCCGCTCCAGAGGCAATTGCAAACGGTATGCGGACGACGTTTATGGTGGCGGGGATAATGGTTCTGGGGGCGCTAGTAATTGCAGGAATTGGGCATTGTCTGGTGAAGCCAGGTTTGGACTCTGGGAATCAACAGACAATCAAGTAAGCATGCCTACACATGTCAATATCATTCAATGACCCGCCCATGTGACGGAAATTGATGTGACAGCATCTCTTGATCAGTCAGAACATCTCCATACCAGAGAATAACTTTTGCAGCGCCCACGCCCATGCCCAGTTCACGAAATGCCCGGCCTTCTATCTGGGTAAAACCACCATCGGGATTGCCCAGCGGATGGATAATGATGGTTGGCGACATGGCCAGGCGTGACCCGCCCATCAGGCGAGATACAAATGCTTTAATGAGTTGTTGACCCGCAGTAAAGTCAGATACGAGCGAACGGGGATGGGCAAATGGATTGACGACAAGGGCACCAATCTGGCTTGCTGCAGCAGAACGCGCGGTTGTACCAACACCTAAAATTTTTTGATCCGGTGATGCACTGATTGCCAGTTCCGGCACTTCTGAAATGGATTCGCCCGATTTGACATTTCTTACGCTTAGCTGTTCAGGTGAAATTTGGACGTAGAGAATAGTTGGTTTGATGAAGTCGAACATAATGATTAATTTATAGAATGATCCAGAAATACCCGTTAGTTACAGTATCAACCCCATACAAACTGTCTGACAACCCCAGTATATATGCTACACAATGTATCCAAAAGCCGATCACTCTGAAAACCTCGTTAACATCGTCTGACTCCAAACAAATGAAGCGTCTGGATGATGGCTGGGCGAATGAAACCTAGCCTAAAAAGAAATGTCGACAAGTCTCAATCTGTTTTACTCCAACATCCCCTTCAACACATCCCGCGAATCAAACGCCGCCCTGCGCAGACGATCATTCACACCTTGCCAGTCTTTGTCCTGCGGCAGTGCTTCTACCAGGATTAAATCTGCATTGGCATGATCAAGCTCACGCAGGCCTGCATACAGGTCGTGTGCATAGCCTACCGGGTCAGCGGGCAGGTGACGCCATGCTTCGGCCTGGATGGCGGGATGCGCCTGGTAACTCATGAGGGCAAGTTTTTTGTTTTTGGCGTGCAGGCGATTGACGGTGTCGTCCAGCTCTGCAGCTTCCACCAGAATAACTGGTGTATGCGGCGCGTAGTGGGCGTCGAGGGTACCCGATGCGCGTGGGGCTGCGGCGTCTGGTGCAGCAGGCGTCGTACCCAGCACTACAGCCATTTGGGCGACAGTGATGTGACCAGGGCGCAGCAGGACGGGGCCGTGGGTAGCCAGGCGGCTAAGATCAACAATCGTCGATTCTATGCCGACGTCGCTCTGACCGCCATCTAATATGCTGACGATAAGGCCGCCGGGTAAAATTTCCTGTTCAAATTCTTCTTCTACGTGTGCAGCCGTGGTGGGGCTGACGTGACCAAATTTATTGGCTGATGGTGCAGCGACGCCGCCCTTGCCTGCCTTAAAAGCACGCAAGAGTTCTTGTGCCACCGGGTGGGATGGACAGCGTATGCCTACGGTATCTTGCCCGCCTGAGACGGCATCGGGGATATGGTCGGCACGTTTCAAGATCAGGGTCAGCGGACCTGGCCAGAAGGCGGTGATGAGAAGATGCGCCTCTGCCGGGATGTCCTTGGCCCAGTAGCTGATGTCAGCACCGGGGGCGACGTGGACAATCACCGGGTGGTTAGACGGCCTGCCTTTGGCGGCGTAGATGTTGGCGACGGCGACCGGGTTTTCTGCATCAGCACCCAGACCATAGACGGTCTCAGTCGGGAAGGCGACCAACTGGCCGCGTTCCAGTGCTTGCGCTGCTTCCAGAATTACGTCAGGCGTGCAGGCTTGGGACTTCATACCCACTCCGGTGCTGCAATACCAAGGATAACGCAGGCTTTGCCCAGGTTAGCCTGTGCTTCTGCCATCGTCGGTGAGACGAAGGTGACGTGGCCCATCTTGCGGGCGCGGCGGGCTTCTGCCTTGCCGTACAGGTGCAGGTGCGCGCCAGGGATGGCCAGCACTTGATCCCATTCGGGTTCGCGCATGGTGTCGGTGTCTCCTTCATACCAGACATCACCAAGGATATTGAGCATAGCAGTTGGAGAATGCTGGCGCACATCGCCTAGCGGTAGTTGCGCCAGCGCCCTGACCTGTTGCTGGAATTGGCTGGTGACGCAGGCATCTATCGTGTAATGGCCGCTATTGTGCGGGCGTGGTGCCATTTCATTGACGACCAGACTGCCATCCTTGAGGACAAAAAATTCTATGCACAGCACGCCTACATAGCCCATCTCTGCAATGATGTGCAGGGCCGCAGCTTGGGCCTTGCTGGCGACATCTGCCGATACATGGGTGCTGGGGGCGATGGTGGTAAACAGGATGCCATCGCGGTGTACGTTTTCTGCAATCGGGTACACAACTGCTTCACCATCGACACCACGGGCAACGAGCACAGACACTTCATAGGCCAGTGGCAGCATTTTTTCCAGCACGCAGACCTGGCCGTTCATGCCAGCGAAGGCAGCGGCGAGTTCGGCACGGTCACGCACACGCACCTGGCCCTTGCCGTCGTAACCCATACGCACGGTTTTCAGGATACCGGGCAAGAGGTCTTCTGGAGCGCTGGCAACATCATTTTGATTGGCGATGCCCCAGTGCGGCGCTGGATACACATGGGTGCTTACACCGCAGCGTGTGAAGAAATGCTTTTCTGCCAGACGATCCTGGGCGATAGAAACACAAGCGGCGGCCGGTGCCACAAAGCTGGTTTGCGCCAGCAGCTTCAAACTTTCTGCCGGGACGTTTTCAAATTCTGTGGTGACGGCTTTACTGAGCTTGGCCAGTGCCATCAGGCCAGGCTGGTTTTCATAGCCAGCCTGAATATGCTGGCCAGTCACTTGCGCGGCGGGGCAGCCTGCTTCAGGTTCCAGCACGGCGACTTGGTAACCCATGGCTTGCGCCGCCTGAGCAAACATGCGACCCAGTTGGCCACCGCCCATGATGCCCAGGCAACTGGCGGGAGTGTTGGGTAACAATGGCTGGCGTGGCTGTGCGGGCTGTGGATGAGTGGTCATGATAATGATTTCAAACTAGGAATCGTTTGCACACAATAGTACAAATCAAATGAGGTACGGATATTTAGGTGAATTTGTTCGTGCTCGTTGAGCGGTAGGTTGGGCTGTATCGTAGGTTGGGCTACGGGGTATCAGCCCAACACTGGGCCTCAACAAACGTATACGTGATTTAAACGCTGAGTGTTGGGCTGATAAGACGTAGCCCAACCTACGAGGTCAATCCAACCTACGATTTAATCCAACCTACGAGCTTAACTCAACCCACGATCATTCACACTCAAACCGGCAACACCATATCGCGTGCAACTTGCGTTTGCTTTTCGCGGAACTCGATCAACCTTGCGGCCAGTGCATCGTCGGTCGTCGCCAAAATTGCAATCGCGGCCAGAGCGGCGTTTGCTGCGCCTGCCTCGCCTATCGCAAAGGTCGACACCGGTATGCCCTTTGGCATCTGCACGATGGATAGCAACGAATCTTCGCCACGCAGGTATTTGGATGGCACGGGCACACCCAGTACCGGCACGATGGTCTTGGCAGCGATCATGCCTGGCAGGTGGGCTGCACCGCCAGCACCGGCGATAATGGCGCGCAGGCCGCGTTCGCGGGCGGTTTCTGCATACGTGAACATTTCATCAGGCATGCGGTGGGCAGAGACGACCTTGGCTTCAAAGCCTATGCCAAACTCCTTGAGGATGGCGACAGCGTTTTGCATCACGTCCCAGTCCGACGATGAACCCATGACGACGCCGACGACAATTTTATTTGTTACATTACTATTGGTAGCCATCATCAGTCCTTCAGGCTTTCGCCAGTCAGGCGTTCCAGCGCTTCGCGGTATTTGGCAGCGGTTTTTTGCACGACTTCATCCGGCAGGGCTGGTGCTGGTGCTGTCTTTTTCCAGCTGGTGATGGTTTCGAGGTAATCACGCACGAACTGTTTGTCAAAAGACGGTGGTGAAATGCCGGTAGCATAAGAATCAGCAGGCCAGAAACGGGAAGAATCGGCAGTCAGTACTTCATCCATCAAGTGAAGGACGCCATCGTCGTCAAGACCAAATTCAAACTTGGTGTCGGCGATGATGATGCCACGGGTGGCGGCGTATTCTGCGGCTTCGGTATAGAGTTGTATGCTGATGTCGCGGATTTTAGCGGCCAGTTCTGCACCTATGCGTTGCTCGGTTTCTGCATAGCTGATATTTTCATCATGCTCGCCCATTTCTGCCTTGGCAGCCGGGGTGAATATCGGCGCTGGCAACTTGGCAGCCTGTGGCAAGCCAGTTGGCAATTGTATGCCGCAGATTGCGCCAGTCTCTTGATAATCTTTCCAGCCTGAACCAATGATGTAACCACGTACCACGGCTTCTACCATGATGGGTTTCAGGCGTTTGGCCACAACTGCGCGACCTTTGACTTGCGCCACTTCATCTGCTGCCACCACGGATTCTGGTGCGACACCTGTCAGGTGATTAGGCACGATATGGCCGAGCTTTTCAAACCAGAAATTCGCCATCTGGTTCAGCACGCGGCCTTTGTCGGGTATCGGTTCATTCATGATGACATCGAATGCGGACAAGCGGTCACTGGTGACGATGAGCAGCTTGTCTTCGCCAACAGCGTAATTATCACGTACCTTGCCACGGCCCAGCAAAGGCAGAGAATGAAGAGTGGAATTGATTTGCGTAGTCATGAGGGATTTCTTTATTTCGTCAGATAGGGTTTACACAAAATTGTTGGTGTAGTTGACAGGCCGTAATTCGTAGGTTGGGCCGGGCCTCGCTAGGCTGAGGGGTATCAGCCCAACACTCGGCGTTTAAATAACGTATACATTTTTTGAGACCCAGTGTTGGGCTGATGAAGCGTAGCCCAACCTACAAATACTCCAACCACTAACAGCAATTTTGTCTAAACCCTCAACTCCCTCATCCCGGCTCACGCCGGAATGAGGAAACAAACTTAGTCTTAATTTACGATCTGCGCCAAAGCGCCTTTCTTGTATTGCTCTGCCACTTTTTCCAAGGCCATAGGCTTGATCTTGCCTGCCTGGCCTTCGCAACCGAAAGACAGATAACGTGCCTTGCATACCAGCTTGGCTGCTTCGCGTGCTGGTTTCAGGTAATCACGTGGATCAAACTTGGATGGATTTTCAAACATGTAGCGGCGGATGGCGCCTGTCATTGCCAGGCGGATGTCAGTGTCAATGTTGATCTTGCGCACACCGTTCTGGATGCCGATGACGATTTCTTCTACCGGTACACCATAGGTTTCTTTCATGTCGCCACCGAACTGGCGGATTTCATCCAGCAGTTCTTGCGGTACGGAAGAGGAACCGTGCATCACCAGGTGAGTATTTGGAATGCGCTGATGGATTTCCTTGATGCGGTCTATCGCCAGGATGTCGCCAGTAGGCTTACGAGAAAACTTGTAGGCCCCGTGAGATGTACCGATCGCAATCGCCAGTGCATCGCACTGTGTTTGCTTGACGAAATCAGCAGCTTGCTGCACGTCGGTCAACAATTGTTCGCGCGTCATTTTGCCATCGGCACCGTGACCATCTTCCTTGTCACCCATCATGGTTTCCAGCGAACCGAGCACACCCAGTTCTGCTTCTACCGTAACGCCGATGGAATGCGAGAACTTGACCACCTCACGCGATACTTCGACATTGTATTCATAGCTGGCGACGCTCTTGCCGTCTTCCATCAAAGAACCATCCATCATCACTGAAGTGAAGCCGGATTTGATGGCGGCCATGCAGACCGCTGGCGACTGGCCATGGTCCTGGTGCATGACGACGGGGATGTGCGGGTAAGCTTCTACCGCAGCTTCGATCAGATGACGCAGGAATGCTTCGCCAGCATATTTACGGGCACCGGCTGAGGCTTGCATGATGACAGGCGCGCCAACTTCATCGGCAGCCTGCATAATGGCGGTAACCTGCTCCAGGTTATTGACGTTGAAAGCTGGCAGACCGTAACCGTTTTCGGCAGCATGGTCCAGCAATTGACGCATGGATACGAGTGGCATAATTAACTCCAGATTGCTATAAAAAAATCTTTGCCCTTACAAGACGGGCTTAACACGCTTAATTCTCGCCGACCCTGACAATTTTCATTGCGTTGGTGCCGCCTACCTGCCCCATGGGTTCACCCCAGGTCACCACGATCATGTCACCTTTGGCGACCACGTGGTTTTTCAGCAAGACAGTTTCAGCAGACTTCAACACCGCTTCACGATCAGCGGAATAAGGCAAATTGAAAGTCTGGACATTACGGTACAGCGCTGCCTTGCGCTGGGTAGCGACGCTAGGGGTCAGTGCAAACAGTGGCACGTCCACGCTATGGCGGCTCATCCACAAGGCAGTAGAACCCGATTCGGTCAGGGCCACGATGGCTTTCACACCCAGATGATGGGCAGTAAACAATGCGCCATACGCGATGGACTGATCAATACGGGTAAAGGCCATGTTGAGAAAGTCAGCATCGAGCTTGTTTTCCTGGAACTTTTCAGCTTCCAGGCAAATCTGCGACATCTGTTCCACGGTTTCTATCGGGTATTTACCAGAGGCAGTTTCTGCCGAGGTCATGACGGCATCGGTGCCATCAAGCACCGCATTGGCCACGTCGGACACTTCCGCACGGGTAGGCACGGCATTCACGATCATGGATTCCATCATCTGGGTAGCTGTAATTGCCACCTTGTTGGAAGCACGTGCCATCTTGATCATGCGTTTTTGCAGGGCTGGCACAGCGGCATTGCCGACCTCCACAGCCAGATCGCCACGGGCAACCATGATACCGTCAGATGCATCCAGAATTTCTTGCAGCAGCGGTATCGCTTCGGCCCGTTCTATCTTGGCGATCATCATCGGCTTGTGGTTATACGGCTCGCCGGCGATGTTCGAAAGCTGTCTTGCCATTTCCATGTCAGTGGCATTTTTTGGAAAGGACACGGCGACATAATCTGCCTGGAAAGACATCGCAGTCTTGATGTCTTCCATATCCTTGCCAGTCAATGCCGGGGCTGTCAGGCCACCGCCCTGGCGGTTGATACCCTTGTTGTTGGATAACTCGCCACCGATCTTGGTGACGGTATGAATTTCATTGCCGACGACTTTTTCAACGATCAGCACGATCAGGCCATCGTTCAGCAACAACAAATCGCCGTTTCTGACATCACGCGGCAGGGCTTTGTAATCGAGGCCGACACGTTCCTGATTACCCAGATTGCAGTCCGCATCAAGGATAAATTTATCGCCGTTTTCCAGATGGATGCGGGAATTTTCAAACTTGCCGATACGGATTTTTGGCCCCTGCAAATCGGCCATGATGGCGATTTCACGCCCACACTCTGCTGCTGCCTGGCGCACCATGCTGGCCCGGTCTATATGATCCTGCGCCTTGCCATGCGAGAAATTCAGCCTCACCACGTTCACCCCGGCTTGTATCATACGCTTGAGCGTAGGCAAGTCATTGGAAGCTGGGCCTATGGTGGCAACAATCTTGGTGGCACGTGACATCTGGTCTCCTGATGTAAATATTATTTTTAGCGTTGAGTTGGATGAAAACCTGAAAACTTATCAAGACCGAAAAGCTCACCACAGAGACACAGAGGGGGCACAGAGGATCACCGAGAAAAGCAAGTAATGTAAGGCCAATGCAGACCGTCATCATCTCTTAAGGTTTTCTCTGTGCTGTCTCTGTGTCTCCGTGTCTCTGTGGTTAATGGTCTTGGTCTTGACCTTGAATTTACTTTACCGCGCGTTGCAACAAAATTTCTACTGCTGGCAGGGTTTTGCCTTCCAAAAACTCGAGGAAAGCGCCACCGCCTGTGGAGATATAGCCTACCTTGTCAGCAATGTTGTACTTGGCAATTGCGGCCAGGGTGTCGCCACCGCCAGCGATGGAGAAGCCTGCTGAATCAGCAATCGCCTGGGCCAGCACCTTGGTACCGTTGCCGAACTGGTCAAATTCAAATACGCCTACCGGGCCGTTCCAGACTATCGTACCTGCTTTTTTGATCTGTTCTGCCAGCAATGCTGCTGTAGTCGGGCCGATGTCAAGGATCATGTCATCGTCCTGCACATCTGCGACTGCCTTGACGGTTGCCACTGCTGTTGGCGAGAATTCTTTAGCGCAGACCACGTCAGTCGGGATAGGCACGGACGCACCGCGCTGCGCCATCATGGCTATGATGGCTTTTGCTTCTTCCACCAGATCAGCTTCTGCCAGTGATTTGCCGATTTTCAAGCCAGACGCCAGCATGAAGGTATTGGCAATGCCACCGCCAACGATGAGATTATCCACCTTGTCTGCCAGTGATTTTAAAATAGTCAGTTTGCTGGATACCTTGGAACCGGCAACAATCGCCACCAGTGGGCGCGCCGGATGACCCAGCGCCTTGCCCAGCGCATCCAGTTCGGCTGACAACAGCGGGCCAGCACAGGCAAGCGCGGCAAACTTGGCGATGCCGTGGGTCGTTGCTTCTGCACGGTGGGCTGTGCCAAAGGCGTCATTCACATACACGTCACACAGGGCAGCCATTTTTTGCGCCAGTGCATCATCGTTCTTCTTTTCACCCTTGTTGACGCGGCAGTTTTCCAGCAAGACCACCTGGCCTGGCGCTACGTCAACACCATCAACCCAGTTCTGCTTTAGCTCTACAGTCACACCCAGCAATTCGGACAAACGTTTGGCTACAGGTGCCAATGTATCTTCTGCCTTGAATTCACCTTCAGTCGGACGACCCAGATGTGAAGTCACCATCACTGCTGCACCTGCCTGCAAAGCCTGCTGTATCGCCGGCACCGAGGCACGGATACGGGTATCTTCGGTAATATTTCCGTTGTCGTCCTGAGGAACGTTCAAATCGGCGCGGATGAAAACACGTTTACCCTGAAGCTGGTTGGCTGCGATCAGGTCACTGAGTCGGTTGAATTGCATCGTGATATGGAATTGGCAAGGTTGAAGGGTGGCGATTCTGTCTGTGTCAGTCAGGACAGTGACATGACGCCAAGATAAATATTGCAAAAGTCCTCAGCCTGCTATTTTACCAAAGGCAGGTTACAGACCATACCGTTTTGAGCGGGTTTTGCTAGTTTAATGCAGAGTTTGATAATAAATTGGCATTTATTGTGTAAAATTATTATTCTGGCGTGTCGGGTGAGTGGCATTACATCCCTGAAGGATTGCCTGAACCTGCAAGAGCACGTGCGTGCTTTTGTTGATTTGTTAAGCTGGTGCTACCGCGTCTAAGGGAAATACCTGCTGGCTTGATTTCCGCAAGGAGCGGCAATCAGGGGCGCATCCGTTCACTACGGTGATTTCATTATCGTCGATCCAGCGAAGGCTGGACGCTACCGGGCTTGGTGCCACACCAAGCCAGCACCACACCAGGCTGGGGCAACACCAGGCTGGCACCACACCGGGCTGGCGCTCCAGCGGAGTTATTACACACTTGAGTCTTTATTAAAACGATTGTCCTTCGTAAAACCAAGTCTACGTCAGTCGATCAACGGCACTCATAATATCGTCGCTCCAGCGCAGGCTGGAGTCTAGTGGCGTTCGTTGTATGCTTGAGTTGTTATTAAAACGAATGCCCTTCGTAGACACAAGCCGGGTCTCGGCCCGGCGGCCGAGATACTTTCTTTTGCGTCGCCAAAAGCAAGTATCCAAAGAAAAGGCGCCCGCAGACTCGCCCTTCGGGTGCCTACGCTGCGCTTCAGCATAATTTGTGCATCCCAAAAAATGGGAATATCCGCAACTCGCCTGCGGCTCAAAACATCGGATCTTCTTTTTCCATTTTCTGTAACACACAAATTACATCGTCCCAAGCGGATTAAGGTCAAAGGCAACGTCAAAAACAACTACAACCCCCGCAACATCGTTAATTGACGGCATTCAAATAAATATGAATGAGGTTGTGTTGACGTTGGTTTTGACTTTGTTGTTGTTCTTGATTTTGGGGTTGTTGTTGAAGTTGTTGCTGCTTTTGACGTCAATCCGCTTGGGACGATGTAATTTGTGCTTCACAGAAAATGGATCAGAAAGCTTCGTGTTTGAGCGAAGCGAGTTTCGAAGCTTTCCCATTTTTTGGGATGCACAAATTATGCTGAAGCGTAGCGTAAGCACCCGAAGGGCGAGTCTGCGGGCGCCTTTCTTTGATTCCTTTCTTTGGCGAAGCAAAGAAAGGAATTCGGCCGCCGGGCCGAGTCCCGGCTTGTATCCACGAAGGGCAATCTTTTAATCAAAGTACGGCAATACAACGAACGCCACTGGGCTCCAGCCTTCGCTGGAGCGACGGTATTATGATTGCCGTTGATTGACCGAAATCGAATTCGTATCTACGAAGGATAATCGCATTAATAACGACTTAAGCATGCAACGAATGTCACTGGAGCGCCAGCCCGGTGTGGCGCCAGCCCGGTGCGGCGCCAGTCCGGTAGCCTCCTGCCTGTGCAGGAGCGACGTATTGAATGGCACGGCCATATATTACGAATCCAAACTTCGATACCGCCAGTAAAGCGCTTAACTTTACACCAAGCAAAGCCGCGCCTCACAACCCCAACCGAATATAAGTAAACACCGCCATCCCAAAGAATATAGTCTGCAACATATTTCGACGTACCAGAAAGAATGCGGTTGCCAGCAAGCCAGCCAACAGGCGTGGGTTGCTCAGGCCGATTTCTACCTGGCCATTGGTCAATAACAGATCTGGCACGATGATGGCAGCCAAGGCACAGCCTGGCGCATAACGCAAAGCCTCCTGCACCCGTTTCGGCAGACTGATATGATGCCCGACCAGCCAGAAACCACTGCGGGCGATGAAAGTTGCAAGGGTCAACAGGACGATGACCAGCCAGACTTCCCAATCGTTCATGTTGACTCCTCACCAGTGTTCTTGCCGGCCTGATCATTGCCCGTTTTCTTGCCTTCCAAAAACTCTTCCAGCATCATGGCTGTGCCCATGCCCAGCAAGACTGCCAGTAACAAGCCCAGTTTGTATGGCAAGTTAACCGCCAGCAAAGCACAGATGCCGGCCACTATCACACCGGCAAAGGCGGCGCGATTGATGATCAGGGGCAGCATGATGCAGAGTATGGCCAGCGTACCGGCGAAACTCAGGCCCCAGTTGCCAGGTACCTGACTACCCAGGAGAATGCCGATGATGGAACCTGCTTGCCAGGACAACCAGTTAGGAAAAATGAGCGCCTTTAAGTAAGCAAGCTTGCCTTTTTGCTCGCCGGGGTCGGGATAACGCTGCATAAACAGGCCGACGGCAATATCACCAGTCATAAAGCCCAGCCAGGCGCGGGTACGCCACGGCAGATGCGAGAAATGCGGTGCCAGGATGGCAGAAAAAATCAGGAAACGCAGATTGACTACCAGAGCAGTCGCAAAAATAACCCAGGCCGGCGCATGTGCCGCCATCAAGGGCAGAGAAGCCAGTTGGGCTGATCCGGCGAACACCAGCAGGCTCATGCCCAGTGCCTGTGGCAATGTCAGGCCGGCCTTGATCATGGCAATGCCGACCACCAGGCCCCAGGCGGCAATACCAAACCAGGTGGGTGCGCCCACTCTCAAACCTTCTTTGAATGCGGCCTTGTCGCTATCGAATGACATGTGAGGGGAGAGGAAATGCAGAAAAGTTCATTATTGTAGCGGGGAAACTAAAAGCTTGCCCAAGACTGCCCCGCCCAAGCCCATCTGGAAACAATTCTTCTCAATTTGACAAAACGCAAATTCGACCATGGCCGCCACGCATTCTCACTCTGCCGGGCCAGAATCCGTTAAAATCGCGGTGGCAATTTCTATTTTGGGAAAGCAGGCTGCCTGACAGCAGGCATGGCGGCTTCCCGCACCATCCTTATTTACCGGAGTCACCATGTCCACACCAGCCAGCACCACCAGCAATATCGTCGAACTGCAAGCCACGGATCTGCCGGCGCACTGCCCTAATCCTGCCATGCCGCTGTGGTCATCTCACCCGCGCGTGTTTTTGGATTTGTCACATGGCGGCACGGCGACCTGCTCTTATTGCGGCACGCAATACAAACTGGCGCCGGGCGTTGTGCTCAAAGCGCATTGATTTTTTACGATCATGGCCGCAAAAAAGCAAATGAATGGCAGTGCAGATGATGTCGAAGCTGCCTTTTATGATGCTCTCAGCCGTGCCGATCTGGATGGCATGATGGCACTGTGGGCTGATGAGGAAGAAATCGTCTGCATCCATCCGGGTGCGGGAAGGCTGATCGGTCACGCTGCCATACGC
The DNA here is from genome assembly GCF_049340205.1 of Undibacterium sp. Ji49W. NCBI lineage: Bacteria > Pseudomonadati > Pseudomonadota > Betaproteobacteria > Burkholderiales > Oxalobacteraceae > Undibacterium > Undibacterium sp. Ji49W. The sequence continues at coordinate 162,312 of NZ_JBMPOW010000004.1, forward strand.
AGCTCGTGGGAAAGTATTTTTGAACGTGGCAATGTCAATATTCACCCTATACAACTGCATGCTACCCACAATATGCTGACCGCTGTACACAGCATCATAGAAGAATTTCAACATACCAGCGACAGCAAGCAGGATGTGCATGTGCTTGCCACCAATGTCTATGTCAAGACTCCGCATGGCTGGCGCATCACCATGCACCATGCGTCGGTCGCATCGGGCAAGGCACCGCTGGATTTGTTCAAGGCCAGCATCCTGCACTAAACCATGATGACCTGCGTGCAACCGTCATTGAGTCATATGAAATAGGCTTACATGAAATACCTGTCACCACGCTGGTTACCCGGCGGCCATCTGCAAACGATATACCCGGCCGTGTTTATCAACAAACCTGTCACGCCCTTGCGACGTGAACGCTGGACCACGCCGGATGACGATTTTGTGGATGTTGATTTTCTGGATGGTGAGCCGGGTAAACCCTTTGTAGTGATGTTCCACGGACTGGAAGGTTCCAGCGACAGCCATTATGCACGTGCCATGATGGCAGCCCTGCGTGAACGTGGCTGGTCGGGTGCCATACCGCATTTTCGTGGTTGTTCTGGTGAATTGAATCAGGCCCCGCGCTTTTATCATTCTGGTGATGCGCAAGAAATAGGCTGGATCATCAATCGTCTGTACCAGCAATATCACCAGCAACATACCTACGGCAAGTTTTATGCTGCTGGTGTATCACTGGGTGGCAATGCCCTGTTACGTTGGCTGGGCGAATCGCAACATCATGCTGATATCGTCAGCGCAGCCTGCGCCGTATCTGCCCCACTCGATCTGGCGCAGGGTGGCGTTTCACTGTCCAGCGGTTTCAACATGATCTATACACGCATGTTCCTGAAGACGCTGAAACCCAAGTGCCTGCAAAAACTTGATCAGTTCCCTGGCCTGTTCAACAAAGATGCCATGCTGAACGCCCGCGACCTGTATGAATTCGATAACGTTGTTACCGCTCCCTTGCATGGATATCTGGATACGGATGATTACTGGCATAGAGCCAGTGCCAAGCATATACTGGGAGACATTACCGTACCGACACTGGTACTCAACGCAAAAAATGACCCTTTTCTGCCAGGCCAGCATCTACCTGCGCGGGCAGCAAACTGTGTCACACTGGAATACCCTGACCATGGTGGTCACGTCGGTTTTGCAACTGGCAATGTGCCAGGTCATTTAAACTGGCTGCCACAAAAGATACTCCATTTTTTTGAGGCGAATAGCTGATGGATGAGATCGTCAAGGCAGCCATGGCCAAATGGCCGAATGTACCCCATTGCTACGGCTGGCTGGCCCTTGACGCACGCGGCAACTGGCGCATGCGCGACGAACGTTGCCAGGCGCTGAACCTGCCCGGCGACATCATACGCCACCCTGCCCTGCTGACCTTCATCACCCGCAATTACCTGTGCAATGAAGAAGGCTGCTGGTATTTTCAGAATGGCCCGCAACGCGTGTATGTCGATCTGGAAGCGACCCCCTTCATCGCCACCACCACAGCCAACGGCAGTTTTGCCCTGCAACACGGCGAACTGGCTTTCACACCGGAACTGGCCTTTCTTGACCCACAAGGCAAATTGCAACTCAGCAGCGGCAACACGCTGGCTCAACTCGATGACCGCGACCTGGCTACCTGCCTGCCCTGGCTCACCCTTGATCAGCAAGTCGTCAGTGATGAAGCGCTGTTGGCATGGCTGGAAGACAACAACGCCACAGGTCAGTTACAACTGCACCCACCCGGCACAAACGGGTTATGCATAGACGTGCAGCGGTGCGAAGAACATCAGTTGATGCGGGAATTTGGGTTTGTGCAGAGGCCGAGACTGGAAAATATCGCCACCGGTTAGCCTTTAACAAACAGATGGTGCCTCAATGCAGCTTTTCCCATATCTCTTGAATAATGACCATGGAAATTTCATCAGGGTGAGCGCTGACATCCTTGCGCGCAGCCATGCATGATTCTGTCAGTGCCACGTTGCCGCGCCACAGGCCAGTGCTATTGCGTATGCCCATGCCCCATCCCATGTAAAACTGGATCAAGTCTTCATAGCTTGAATCCTTGACGCGCTGCTTGCTGGCACCATCCAGTTTGGCCAATATCTTGGTGGCGGCCTGCTCACAGGTCGTTGGCCAGTTACTGGCATCCGGATACATAATGCAGTTCTTATCGTATCCATTTTTTCCTGGCGTGGAACAGGAAGCTACAGTATGGCTCGCGCTAATGGCATTGACGGCAGGCACCGGCGCATCTTGCGCACTGGCACTTGCTGCTATTGCAGCCAGGTAGGCAACACAAATACCCAATACAATTTTCTTCATAGCTTACCTGCCTTTTAAATGTCAGACAGAAATCATACATGAAGCAATCTTTACCGTACATTGACTGAGGATTATTCTTCCAGCCAGGAACCATCATCCCACCAGTCTTGCGCCAGAATAGTAGCGACGTCATAGCTGCAACCTTCGCCTTCCTGATACAACGGTAACCCCAATTGCGCAGCCAGCTCCAGATCATAGGCTTTGAATGCAGCCTTTACATCTTGTGAGATATTCTCTGGATAAACGGCAAAACAAACCAGTTGATCTGCATCATCGATCGCCAGCAACTGGCGTGCCACTACCTTGCCCTGTGTATTACGTGCGTAAAGAACTTGTTTGTTCGCATCCAGCAGACAGGCAACGGCTGAATAATCACATAAGCCCCCTATGCCAAGACAACTTCCGGCATAGCTGCCCAGCATCAGGACTTCAAAGGGATCATGTTCGAATGCCAGGGTCAAATCCTCTTTTTCTGTTTGCACTGTTCTTTGTAACCCTGCCTGCCAACCAGCCTGCTGTATGCGTGGATGTCTGGCATACCAGGCCTGGTTGAGCGGGTGCTGCATGTGTTCGAGCGCCTTGCCATCTCTGGCATGGATCAGGAATCGTCGCAAGCCTTTGCGGTTACGGCCAGTAATATTGCTCAGGCCAGCCAGCAGGCGCAGGGCATGTCTGACGGAAGCAGAAGTATCGTGCAAGCGGAAATCGCCATCCATTTCTACCCAAAGTGCTGCTGTAAGAGCATGTAAACGCAATGACGGCAATCTCGACAAACTCAGCCTGCAATGTCTTGCAATTTGCTGTGGCGATAAACTTAAACTGCCTTCAAGGTATTCGCGCAAGCGACGTGGCAAGGGGCTGTCCATGCCCGCTTCTTTACACAAGGCCAGTATGCGCTGACAGGCTACTAGTGGCGGCATCGCATGCCAGTCCAGTGCAAACCAGTCAGTGGCTACCCGCTTTTTCATGAATAGTTGCCGACGCTCGTAATGCAAACTACCCAGTAAACTACATACCTTAAAAAACCTGGCTGGCGCCGCCATCAAAGAAGTTCGTAAAAAATCCGGGGCTACATTCACGAAAGAATAGCTGCCATAGGTCAGCAAATTCACATTGTCTTCGCGGCGACATGCAAGTTCAAATTGCCGCCAGATGCTATCGTCGATGGCAATAACTTCCGCCCTTTTATCTATAGGCCAGGTCTCGACGATGTTCACAAAGCTATGACCATAATCAATTTCAGCCTTGAACGGTGGCAAACATAATCTCTGCATCAAGGGTAAAAAATCGTGCACGGCCTGCGGCAAAGTCAGTGCATCGTCCCAGCCTCCAATAAAGCAACACCACATCTGGGCCAGCTTATTTTGCCTTTCAGTGGGCAGGCTTATCAGCACATCATGGCAGGAAGAAAACAGCTTCAAATAGACTTGCCACTTTGCCTGTAATTTTCCTTTCTCATCTTCACCGACAAATTTGTAGAAAATATTGAGCCAGGTCTCGGCAGCCTCCTGGCTGATTTTTTCCCAGCGAGTTTCCAGCAATAACTGAGCAAGGCCAGGTAATTCAGCGCAATAATCCCATAAGGATACCCACGATTTAATACCTGCTGCGTCACATGCTCTCACTATCGCGTCTACTGGCACGTCCTGGCAGTCATGTTTGGCGCTCAGCATATAGTCGAGCAACTCGCTGATATCACTCGCCTCATATAGCAGGCAGCCAGTTAGACTATATTCCACTGTGACTTGCCTGCCGAGGTTACGCAAAATATTGCGCAGGTAAAATTCAAAGCGTGTATCGTCCTCTGACAAATCATGTAAACGCATGAGCTGGTCTACAGACATCTGTTGAGGCGACAATTTCCCCTGCACTTCCCGCATCACTATATTTAGAAAAATAGCTTGCCGGTTTTCTGGCAAGAGCAAGGCGAGCTGTGCACCGTGGGTATCACCCGAATTCATTGCACAAAGGCGCGCTAGTACTGGCAGTGTTTGCGTGAGTAAAGCTTCGCCTGCACTTAGGCTACTGTATTGATGCCATATACGCAGCCACGCCATTTGCATATCTGCACTGCATGCGCGTAGTTGCCACAGGAAGCAACGACGGAATGCCTCTGCCATGACAGGCAATTCTTGTGCTGGTGTATTCCAGTGATGGAAATACAGAGTGGCACTGCTGATCATGAACCCGGCAGGCAGCGACATCACCTGCCCTCTCGCATCCAGTACAGGAAAGACAGAAAAATCATGGCGCGTAAAAAAAGCATCCAGCAAACGAGCATCTGCCAGCCAGCGACACAAGTCAAGTGCAGGTTGCACCGGCTTTGGTGGTTGGTATTTGGTACCCCGAAAAGCACGCGGATGTGCGGCAGTAGCCACCGGCTTCTTCAGCACCCGGGCTTGCGGTAAGGCCGCCATGCTGGCATTGCAGGGATCAGACACCGTCATCCAGAACACACGCCAGAATGCTGGCCATACAAGGGAAAGTTCAACTGCGTTTTGCAGACCGTTCCAGTCTGCAAGCAGGTTGGCGGCTTGGGGAAACAAAACTTTATCCAGTATCGACAGACCTACCTGCCGAAAGCCAGGCTGCAATACACCGTCCACCTCATCGCCGAGCAGGGCGACGATTTGGTTTGGCTGACGCAACAGACTGATTAAAACGGATTTAACGACAGCAGACTTTGCCACTGCCTTGATTTTGACAGAACGAGATTCTTGCATGTGACCACAATATGAAAATTAGAAATGAAAAGACACTGCCCAATAAGCCGCTTACGTTTGGGCACTACCATGTCTTCATTGAGGCTGAACCGGCTTGATGTGCCAGGTTCAGATTTTCATCGTGGATATCACATGTGATAATTTTATTCTAATTGAACGTAACTTATTATAACGGTCTTCAAACCGCGTGGATATCAGGAAAAAAGCTGCTTATCTCAACCTATGCCGCAAAAAAAGCACAAATGGGAGATATTCGATTCATTTCACCTGACCCAATCGTCAACGCCGCTTCTTCTCATCTGCCATCTGATCCTTGTGCTTTTCTTTCCATTCGCGTTCGCGTGCATCGATGACGGACAATTCAAAATATTGGGCATCCTTGTCGCGGCGGGCGATTTCCAGCTGCTGTAGGGCAGCGTCCCAATTGCTTTGTATACCATAGGCTTCAGCCAGGGCCAGATGCTGGGCAGCTTGCTTGCCCTGGGCGTCGTAGACCTTGGCTAACAAGCTATACAGTTGCGATTCTTGCCGGTACAAGACGATCTGGTCGCGCAAAAATGCGGCGGCCTGTTCTTCCTTTTTATCGGCCAGTAAAGCTTCTGCATATTGCAGAGCCACACCGCGTGACAGCGGTAGCTCACGCATGGCTTTTTCTGCTTCTTTGACGGCAGCGGCAGTTTGCTGGCTACCGATCAGGATATCAATAGACAGATCAGCAAACATATTGCTTTGCGTTAGCAGGTCTTTGTATCTGGCATCCTTTTCAACCATCGTCTGTGCCTGGTCCAGCAATGTTCTGGCGGCTTTGTAATCCAGCCGTTTGTAGGCAACAAAGGCATGGCCGTACGTGGCAGTGATCTGGTCTTCCAGCTTGCCGGATTTGGCCTGCACGTCAAAGTAGGTGATGGCATCCATCAGGCCCTGGGTGGTACTGTCTTGCAAGACACGTACCCTGACTTTGGTCAGCAAGAATTCCAGGCTGTCGGCATGCTGTCGATACCGTTGATCCACCAGACGCGATTGAATGTCGGCAATACGTTCACTGGTCAGGGGATGGCTGCGCAAATAAGGAGGCACGTTGTCGGTGTAATTGCGCGTGGAATTTTGCAGGCGTCCAAAAAAACTTACCATGCCGGAAGGATCAAAACCGGAATCGCGTAAAATCTGGAAGCCGACGCGATCAGCTTCCCGCTCGGCGTCCCGTCCAAAATTCAATTGCTTTTGTATTGCCAGACCTTGCCCGCCAGCCGCCAGTGCCATGGCGGCATCCGGGCTGGAGCGTGCGGCCAGCACCGCCAATGCCAATGCCGCCAGTGGAATAAATGCATCGCCTCTCTGGCTGGTCAGCATGCGGGCAATATGGCGCTGTGCCACGTGGCCAATTTCATGTCCCATGACCGAAGCCAGTTCTGATTCAGATTGTGCTGCCAGAATCAGGCCTGAATGAAAGCCGATAAAGCCGCCGGGAAAAGCAAAGGCATTCAGTACCGGGTCACGAACGGCAAAAAACTCGAAATTGAATGATGTTTCACCACGCGCATCGGGACGGGTTTCCAGCATTTTATTGCCCAGGCGGTTCAGGTATTCGGACACCGGGGCATCATCCATGAAATCCGGATCACGCCGCACCACGCTCATGATCTGCTCACCCAGCTTGCGTTCTGCCAAAGGCGATAATTCTTCACGAGAAGTATCGCCCAGGGTAGGCAGGTTTTGAGCATAGGCCAGTTCTGGCGCGACGCTGAGATTAGCCAAGCCGCAGATCAGCAGGACGGCGGCGCATAAAGAAGTCCGGCGAAATGTGCGACGGACAGTATTCGCAATGCTATGATGCCTGGACACTGAATTGCTTCCTTTTTTCTTCACTTTTTGCCTGTTATCACAATAATGAGTAATGATTCAACAAACCAGGGCCTCAGCCATTTTGATGCCAGTGGGCAAGCGCATATGGTCGATGTCGCCACCAAGGATGACAGCCACCGGAGCGCTATTGCCTCAGGAAAAATCCGCATGAAGCCGGAAACCCTGTCCATCATCCAGCAAGGCAATGCAAAAAAAGGGGATGTACTGGGTATCGCCCGCATTGCTGCCATCATGGCGGCCAAACGCACCAGCGATCTGATTCCACTTTGCCATCCTCTGGCATTGACCCGGGTCACTGTTGATTTTAGCATTGAAGAAGCAAGCGCTACGATCAGTTGCCAGGCCCAGGTTGAAACAGTGGGTAAAACCGGTGTCGAAATGGAAGCCCTTACCGCAGTGCAGGTAGGTCTTCTGACCATTTACGATATGTGCAAGGCAGTTGATCGTGGCATGGTCATGACCGACGTGCGGGTATTGGAAAAGCATGGCGGCAAGTCGGGCGACTGGGTCAGCCTGATTGACGGTTAGCAAAAGAAGTCTTCCATTTGAAACCTGTCAGCAGTACCGTGGCCTGTATTGGCATCATGGTGCGTCACGCGGCGGCATGGTGACAAAGACTGCCTGATAACGCTCGTCCTGGGCTGACTTGGCTTTCCAATAATCCCAGTATTCTGCATAGGCTGTCGGGTGCAGGCGTTGCAGGCTCAGCATGGCGCGTTCCGCTTTGTTTGCTTGCCCATTCAATACATAGACTTCAGCCAGCTTATTGATGATATGCACGAAACCAAATCGCGCACCCCATTTTTCCAGGTAAGCTATTTCTTTTGCTGACATGCCCTCATGAGGATTGATTCTGGTCAGCGTGAAATATTCAAAAAATTGCGGGAAAATGGTCAGAGCAGGCTTTTGCATCGGGGCCTGCGGCGCACTGTAGCCCGCCTGCTCGGTACGCAGGGCTTGAAAATCGGCAACGACTCGCTGAAAATCCATACTGATCAAGGCCATCAGCAACAAGGACAGAATTACCAGAATGGATAAGGCGGATGGCACTACCCGCACGCCAGCAGCCGGCCAGCGCATCTGGTGCACCATTCCCATCAAGACACCTACCGGTATCAATACATAGGCATACCAAAGAGGAAATTCAACCATACTGTGCACCATCACAGCGACAAAACAAAGGCGGGAAAACTGTATTGCCGGATGGGCCGCAGGCCGGATACAGGTCTGAACAAACCACCATACCAGCGTCACCATAAACACCAGGGTAAATGGACAGCCCAGTTCTGCGGCAAAATTCAAGATCAGGTTATGCGCATGTTCGGCGTAGGTGCCTGAAGTCAGATCTGCCGCGATCCTGACCTGTTCTGCACCAAAGCCAAACCAGCCCACACCAAACCAGGGATGTTCTGTAGCCATCCTCCACGCCTGCGACCACAGGACCATGCGCTCGGAACGACCGCCTACATGCTCGGCAATCGAACCACCACTAAACCCGAAAATATCTCCCAGCAAAGGTAACCCCGCCACCATGCCCGCATACAACAAGGCCATGGCTATACAAAATAACAGGCTAAGGCGTGCTTCAATTGCGTTGCCGGTATTCGTCTGGCGGCCAAGCCCACAGATCAGGACAAATGCCGGAACGATCACCCATCCTATGCGGGAATGGGTCAGTGTCAGCCCCCAGAGCAGAAAAATCACCGCCACCGTCGCCAGCCACACCGGCATTTTGCGTGTTTTATACAAATAACACGCAGAAGCCAGAGCAAAACATAACAACAAAGCCAATTGATTCGGCTGTGCCACATTGGCAAATGGCCGCATGAAAGGCTGGGCATTCGTGGCGATGTACATAACGAAGGGCCAGGCATACAGACCGGATAGCTGTATACACTGTAAGACCACCGAAAACAGGCCTGCAAACAGCTGAGCAACAGCCAGAGCCTGGCACAGCAATGTCACGCCGCCCTCTTTTGCAGCCCAGGTCGCCCCCATGATGATGGCCGCGACCAACGCCACTATATATAGCAGAGGCAAAATGACGTCAGCCGCATTTTCAAGATGGCCAACAACAAACTGTATGGCAATCAGACACAGCAAACTGACGAAAAGATAAATGATGGCCGGCACTTGCAGGCGCGGAGCTTTTTCAGCCGCAAGAAATGCAAAGGCCAATACCAGACCCAGTATGCTCAGGATGTCGTGGTAATAAGTACGATAAGGATGGATATGGAAAGGATGGGCGTACGAACAGATTAGTAAAAAGGCAAAAATGGCAATCGCCATTGATGATTTTTCTTTCAAAAGTACGTTGGGAACCATGTAACAGTCTGCTTTTCATATTGACGACAAGTAAATTATCGCATGGCGATGGATGTTCCATTGACCAAAGTGGGCAACAAAAGTCGTCAACTAACAAATTCTGTCACTGCCATTTCCTGCACTGACAAAAAATGACAGCGCAAGTAAGCAGATGTAAAAAAATCGACTGCCTGTATTGCCTCCATGCCAGAATATGGCTGGCAAGCAACTTGCTTGTCGTAAGTCAGCTTCTGAACTGTCTTTATTTTGATCAGAAGTTTCTCGTTTAAAAAAAGCTGGCACATATCATGCTTATAGGTGAGTGCAGCACTTAATAGCCTTGTTTCACTTCAAATTTAAGGATTTATCATGAAAACTATGCAAAAGGGTTTTACCCTTATCGAATTGATGATCGTTGTTGCGATTATCGGTATCCTGGCTGCTGTTGCTATTCCTGCTTATCAGGATTACACAGTTAAATCCAAAGTATCTGAAGTTGGCAGCCTGATCGCTCCAGCATTGGCACAAGCTGGCGTAATGTGCTCTGGCGGTACTCTGGCATCTGCTACAGCAAATTCCACAATGGGTATCCCATCTGCTGCTTCTATCCGCGGTAAGTATGTTGCGTCCGTAGGCGTTACTGGTACAACTACCGTCTCCACCATTGTTATCACTGCAACAATGGACACATTGCCTGAATTGGGCAGCGCAAACGGCCAAACAGTTACTTACAGTGGCGCTTGCGGTGTTGGTTCCCTGCGTTGGACTGTAAGTGGTTCTGTTCCAGCTAAATACCTGCCTAAAGCATAATAGCTTAAGCATTAGTATGAAAAAGATAGGGGGATCTAAACATCCCCCTATTTTTTTAGACCGGCAAATGATTTAGACCGAAGATACATCCATATTATTTGATGCATCTGATGATTTTTGATGTTAAATCCAGGGAGTAGCGACATGAAAACTACAATTAAACGTCTCACAGCGAAGCAGTATGTGCAACGCGGTTTTACATTGATAGAATTAATGATCGTTGTAGCGATTATTGGTATTTTGGCTGCTGTTGCGATACCTGCCTATCAAGACTATACAGTCAAATCTAAAGTTGCCGAAGTAGGTAATTTGATTAGCCCGGCCCTACAGGTTGCGGGTGTTATGTGTTCCAGTGGAACTTTGGCATCTGCTACAGCGAACTCTACATTGGGTATCCCATCTGCGGGCTCTATTCGTGGTAAATATGTTGCGTCCGTAGGCGTTACTGGTACAACCACCGTCTCCACCATTGTTATCACTGCAACAATGGACACATTGCCTGAATTGGGCAGCGCAAACGGCCAAACAGTTACTTACAGTGGCGCTTGCGGTGTTGGTTCGATGCGTTGGACTGTAAGTGGTACTACTCCACAAAAATATTTACCTAAAGCATAATTATCAAATTAATTTTTTTCTTGTTTGTTGAGCTGTGCGCTAAGCACGAAATTCAAATAACAATTATTTAGCGACGCTCAACTGAACTAGGTCTATTATCAAGTGCAGTCCAGGCTCCAGAGGTCAACCGCCAACCCCTAACCAGCACAACATGTTTCAAAGAATTGGCCAACAATTTCCAGGTCATGGAACGACCAAGATGTTGGCTCCAGCAATCAAGCTTATATACAAAATTATTAATTGCCATTCAGGTAAGTGGTAAATTAAGATCCTGGTCAGTTACCTCAAGTAAGCACTCAATAGCTATGAATTTGATTTAACTGATAGAAAAATCAATGGGATAACAGAAGGTCTTCGGACCTTTTTCTTTTTAAATAATGACAAAAAATCGCCTCCCGCTATTTGCTCTCTTTCTGGTCTTGGTACTGACTTTTTTTGTGTACCAACCTGGATTGAGCGGATACTTCATGTTTGACGATAGCGTCAATATTCTTGAGAACGATAAACTGCGGATCACCAGCTTCGATTGGCTAAGTCTCAAACAAGCAGCACTTTCTGGCACAGCAGGCTCACTTGGTCGCCCCATCAGTATGGTGAGCTTTGCCATTGACTATCTGGTATCTGAAAATAGTCCAGCCCAATTCAAGCTGACAAATCTTGTCATTCATTTGATCAATGGCATTTGTGTCTATTTTCTTGCACTATTACTCATCAAGGCCCATCGCGCCAAGCACGCAGTCAGTATCCCTGTTGCGAACGCTGCTTGGGTAAGTGTTAGTATCGCTGCAATCTGGCTATTGCATCCCTTGAACCTATCCAGCGTTTTGTATGTCGTGCAGCGCATGACCAGCCTGAGCAGCCTGTTTTGTTTTCTTGGTCTGATTTTTTACGTCCACGGCCGTCTGCTGATGGCGAACAACAACAAGGGCTGGCTATATGTTTTTGCCGCTTTTTTTATATTCACTCCACTGGCCATATTCTGCAAAGAAAATGGCGCTCTGTTGCCACTTTTCCTGTTTTTGACCGAGTGCATTTTCTTTGGTTTTACAGCACCATTACTGTCCAAAAAATTGTTAAAGACAATTTACCTGGGCACACTCGCATTACCTGCACTACTTATTGTAGGCTACCTTGCCTGGCACCCTGAATGGCTGGACAATACCTACAAGATACGTGACTTTACCCTAGCCGAACGCTTATTTACCGAAGCACGCATTATCTGGTTTTACATCCGCTTGGTATTTGTTCCGGATATCAGTGCACTTGGGCTGTTTCACGATGATATTCCCTTATCCAGGGGCTGGCTGGATCCATTAACTACTTTGCCTGCGTGTTTGGGTATCATGGCAGTAGTCATAGCTAGCCTTTTTGCCTACAGGCGTGCACCGGTAGCTGCCTTTGGTGTTTTATTTTTCCTGGTCGGTCACAGCATGGAATCGAGTTTTCTTCCACTCGAGTTGATCCACGAACACAGAAATTACCTGCCTACATTCGGCCTGATTTTTGCGCTTATGTTTTATCTGTTTGTGCCAGGCAAACATAATGAAAGCTCTAAAATTCGTAGCCTGCTGGCCGTAGCCATCCTGATCATGCTGGCAGGTATCAGCTATATGAGGGCAGGCCAATGGGGTGATCCGGTAGAAATGAAACTCAAGGAAGTTTCACATCACCCACAATCCGTCAGGGCAAATATTGATATCGCTACGTTTTATGCGGTATTGCCGGCTACTAACCCGATCGATGCCAACGAATATTACACTGAAGCTTACAAGTATTACGCCAAAGCGGCCGAGCTATCTTCATCTGACGCTCTGGGTCTGTTAGGCCTTATTTCACTGCACGCGAACAACGATTTACCAGTAGAAAAAGAATGGGGCGATGCACTGTCCCAAAGGCTGACTAAATACCCGTTTTCGACAAATACCGGGAATTCGCTTTCACACTTGTGTCAATGTGTGATCGCGAAAACTTGCAAAGGAGTTGACGAGCTTACCGGTACACTATTTGAAGCCGCACTGAAAAACCCAACATTAACAGGCAAAGCGAGAATGCAAGTCCTGTTTGCATGGGGAGACTATTTATACCGTATCAAGCATGATAATCAGGCAGCATTGCAAGCTGCTCAGGCGGCGATCGATATATCACCAAAAGACATTGATACCCACATCAACATGCTGACTATATTAATTAATTTGCAAATGTTTGACAGTGCGAAAAAGGAAATTCAACTAATCAAGCAGCTTGATCAATTACAAAACTATACGAAAGCCTTGGCGAGCCTTGAAGAAAATATCAAGTAACATCAAGCGGAATATACGACAAATGAAGACTGACCTATCTTGATTATTATGCGTAATACACTTTCCATCATATTGCCGGCAAAGAACGAAGCTGCTTCCTTGCAGAGCCTGTTGCCCAAACTGCGTGAATATGCAGGCGACGCAGAAATCATCGTCGTTGATGATGGTTCTACCGATAACACGGTAGAGATATGTCAGCAAAATCAGGTGAAGGTCATCTCCCACCCATACAGTATCGGTAACGGCGGTGCCATCAAGTCCGGTGCCCGGGCTGCCAAGGGTGAAACGCTGCTGTTCATGGATGCGGATGGTCAGCACAAACCGGAAGATATTCCGCGCCTGCTGGCAAAACTGGATGAAAAATATGACATGGTGGTCGGTGCCCGTGACCGGGCGTCGCAAGCCGGTGCCCACCGCGCCGTCGCCAATGGTTTTTACAATCGTCTGTCGAGCTGGATGGTGGGACAAAAGATACATGATCTGACATCCGGCTTTCGTGCCGTCAACGCCAAAAAATTTCGCAAATTCCTGTACCTGTTGCCGAATACCTTTTCTTATCCGACCACGATTACCATGAGTTTCTTTCGCGCTGGCTATGCAATTGCCTATGTGCCGATCGAAGCGCCAAAACGCATCGGTAAAAGCCATGTACACGTGATCAAGGATGGTTTCCGGTTCTTGCTGATCATTATCAAGATCGGCACCCTGTATTCCCCGCAAAAATTGTTCTTGCCGATCAGCCTGTCGTTCTTTACGACCGGGCTGGCCTATTATCTGTACACCTTCATCACCACGCACCGTTTCACAAATATGAGTGCGCTGTTGTTTATATCGGCCATACTCACCTTTCTGATCGGGATAGTCTCGGAACAGGTATCTGCCTTGCATTACAAGGATAGCGACAATGAGCCATCCGGCCAATAAGGCTAGTCTTGATGTCTTGCTGGTCAGCACCTCCTACCCGAAAAATGCAAAAGACTGGCAAGGGCGATTTATTGCTGACATGTTACAATCGTTATCAGAAAAACCGACACTGGCGCTCAGCCTCTGGGCACCATCTGGTGATATTCCCGCCAATGTCCGCAATAGTCTAAGTGACGAAGATGCACAATGGCTGGACGGCATGCTGGCAGAAGGCGGCATCGCCCATATTGTGCGCAGCAAGGGCATAAAAGGCGTATTTTACGTACTCAAACTATTGAACCTGTTGCGACGCACTTATCGCGGACGGCATCAGCATGATGTTGCCCATGTCAACTGGCTGCAAAACGCCTTGCCCTTGTGGGGAACCAACACACCTGCGCTGATTACCGTCCTCGGGACCGATTTCGCCCTGTTGCGCCTGCCCGGCATGAAAGCTGCGCTGCGCCGTGTCATGGCGCAGCGCAACTGTATCATTGCGCCGAATGCAGAATGGATGCAGCCAACATTGCAAGCGGCCTTTGGTGATGTCGCTGAAATCCGTGTCATTCCTTTTGGTGTAGAAAAGAAATGGTTTGCCTTGCAGCGACAAACGCCAGCCCCGGTGATCAAGAAATGGCTGGTCATTACCCGCATCACCAAAAACAAGCTGGGTAGCTTGCTGGAATGGGCTAAAGATCTGGTGCACGCGCAACGTGAAATACATCTTTTCGGCCCCATGCAAGAGCAGATAGAGCTGCCTGACTGGCTGCATTATCACGGCCCCACCAACCCCACCGCCCTGGTTGGCGAATGGTTTCCACAAGCAGCCGGTGTATTGACACTCAGTCAGCATGATGAAGGCCGTCCACAGGTCTTGCTGGAAGCCATGGCCGCTGGCCTGCCTGTGATCGTCTCTGACATACCTGGACATGCCAGCCTGGTGCAGGACAAAAAAACCGGATGGATTTGCGATAACCAGTCCAAACTGCAACAGGCGCTGGATTTCCTCGACGTTCCAGAGAATAATGAACGCATAGGCAAAGCAGCACAAGCCTGGATAAAAACAGAAATCGGTACCTGGGACGATTGTGCAAGCCGGTATGAATCAGCCTATTTGGATTTGATGGCAAAAAAATGAGCAACGACGGCATATTGATTATTGGCGGCACTGGCTTCATGGGATCAGCCATTGCCCGTGGCCTGCAAAATGACGCGGCTTGCCGGCAACGCCCCATCCATATCCTGGCAAGGCATGCGGAACCAGCATTGCCGGCTGGTATACAAGTACACCGTGGCAGTATGGACAATAGCGATCTGCTGCGCACGCTGCTGCCAGCCTGTTCGACGATTATCCATGCTGCCTCGTCGACGACACCGGGCGTATCGGCAAAACAGCCAACGCTGGAAGCAAGCCAGAATATACTGCCGACCTTGCGCTTCATTGAGTTGCTGAATGAATGCGCCCCCAAACAGCTGCTGTTTTTTTCTTCTGGTGGCACCTTTTATGGTAATCCGGACAGCTCGCCGGTATCTGAAAATACTCCATTCGCTCCACGCTCGTATTACGGTGCCGGCAAAGTCGCCATAGAAGCCTTTTTACAGGTCTGCCAGGTACAGACCGGCAGCAAAGTGACGATATTGCGGCCATCTAATGTGTATGGCTGTGGCCAGCCTTTCCGGCCAGGCTTTGGTGTCATCCGTACCATGCTGGAACATGTATTGCGCGATACCGCCATCGATATCTGGGGTGACGGCGAAACCATACGTGATTTTTTGTATATCGACGATCTGGTAAATGCCTGCCTGTCCATCATCAGACAGGGCGATGTCAGCGGCAGCTACAACATCGGTTATGGCGTGGGCCATAGCCTGAACGAAGTCATACGCAGCATGGAAGCCATGTGCGGGCGCAAGCTCAAAGTGAATTACCAGCCTGCACGTCAGGTCGACGTAGCACGCATCATACTCAATAACGACAAGCTGGCCCGACAATTGAACTGGCAGCCACAAGTTTCACTCGACCAGGGGATAGCACTGACCTGGCAAAGCCTGCAAGGATAAAAGCAAGATGCCCCCCGTACCAACGCCGGACAAAACACCCGTCTGCAGCGTCTGCATTGCCAATTACAATGGTCTCAAGCTCATCGACGCCTGCCTGAAATCGGTGTACCAGCAAACATTTTCAGGCTCAATTGAAATCATCGTGCATGACGACGCGTCAACCGATGGTTCAGTTGACTATATCCGTACCCACTACCCTGATGTCCGACTTATCGCAAGCGCCGACAACGTCGGTTTTTGTATCTCGAATAATCGCATGGCAGACGTTGCAACAGGTGCATATTTGCTCTTGCTGAACAATGATGCAGAATTGTTTGACGATGCCATTGCCACACTTTACGCGCATGCCCAAAATTTACAACAGCCAGCCATACTCGGCCTGCCACAATATGACGCGGCTACCGGCAATCTCATCGACATAGGCAGCAGTTTTGATATCTTTCTTAACCCCGTGCCCAATCTGGATCCGCAAAAGCAGGATGCAGGCATGATCATAGGTGCCTGCTTGTGGATGCCACGGACATTGTGGATAGAAATCGGCGGCTTTCCAGATTGGTTTGGCTCACTTGCAGAAGATATGTATGTCTGCTGTGTAGCGCGCTTATATTCCTATCCGGTGCAAGCGCTGGGGATATCCGGTTTTCGTCACTGGGTTGGACAAAGCCTGGGTGGTGGCAAGGTGCTTGACAATAAACTCAGCACCAAATTGACACGACGTGTGGCATCAGAGCGCAACAAAACCTTTGTCATGGTCATGACGACCCCGGCACCGTTGATTTATATGCTTTTGCCGCTGCATCTGTGCATGCTGTTATTGGAAGGCCTGGTACTTGCTGCCCTCAAACAGCGCTGGACATTGTTCAGTCAAATCTATTGGGGCTGCTTGAGATCACAATGGCAGGAAAGAAAAAGACTGGCTGTCTGTCGCCGTCTAATACAAAGCAGGCGAGTTGTCAGTCAGTCTGCTTACCTCAAAGTCTTCTCTATGGTTCCGTATAAACTGCGCATGCTTTTCCGGCATGGTTTGCCCGAAGTCAAATAGCACCTGTAGATCTATGTGTCAGAAAAATGCGTCTCAAAAACGCATTACAAAAAGTTCGTCACATCAAACCCTACCAGGCTCAGGTTATTGATATTCTTGAGCGTACCAACCAGTGTAATTTCATCGGGTGTGATATTGGCGACATCGGTCTGGTTGATCACAAACCAGATACTGGCGTCGCCAATGATATCCGCCGTGATCAACACCATCTTGGTGGCGACCGTCGGGGCGGCGAAGGCTTTGCCAGTGCCAAACAAGGCGGCCAGTTTTACCGGGTCCAGGGCATTACCCTGAACAGTCAATACGTCTCCGTTTGCCCAAGCTTTGGGAACCGTGCTGGCAGCATTCACCGCAGCAATCTTGGTGGTACCGGTTTTGTTCAGGAAGGATGAAAAATTCAATACATCCCCCCCTTTGCCTATCGTGAAATTGGTGATCAGGTCATTGCCATTTGCCTGCGGCGTAATGCCAAACGCATAGGTGTCGATACCTATCCCACCCTGCATGGTGTCATTCCCTTTACCGCCATCAAAGAAATTCGGGTAGGCAGACCCTATCAGCAAATTGTTGCCGTCATCCCCCTTGAGCGTAGTCGTCACAGTCACCTTGCTGCCACCCGTGGTCGTGGTGGTCGCAGCGGCAAGACTGCTAAGATCGACGTTGTTGACCTGCTGTATGCTGCCGCTGAGCAAATCCAGGTTTTTACCGTCGAGCAAAAGCTTGTCCAGCAACAAATCCACCGACAGCGGTGTCGTCAATGCGCCCTTGCCACTCAATAAATGATTGGTTTCATTCAAGGGGATATCGATAAAATTGACTTGCAGGTCTGACTTGACGGCATTGATGATATTCACCACCTTGCCACCGGTAAACGATGTATTGTCCAGTGTCACTGTCAAATTGCTGACATTATTGACACTATTATTGCTCGTCGCGAAACCTGTCAAGGTCAAGGTCGCTGTAGTGTCAGTGGTCTTGGTCAGGCTGGCTGTCAAACCAGCTGGTACATTCGATATTTTCCCCAGAGTGGCACCTACATTGCCTTTGAAAGTATCGCCTGTCACAGTCAGGGTAACGGTATTGACGATACTGCCGTCATTAAGCTGCTTTTCATTAAATACCGTGGAAGAATAGGTAATGCTGCCTATGGTTGGCGCTACCTCAGAAGCCTGCGCCACCTTCAGTACCAGTTGTTCAACATTGGTAGGTGCAACGGCAGCCTCTGCTGCAGTCGGCATACGCCCCAGCAGCGTGGTATACACCACGCTGGCATACACCTTGGTTGCCGCCGAGGTTTGAAATTCTGCGGATTGCGCAAACTGGCTCAGTATTTCGCCACGCAACATACCGTTAGCCATTTGTTGCAGCCAGTAATCACGGCCTGCGACATCAGCATTACGCCCCAGTACGTTCTGATAGATCAGGTTGAGGTATTGCGTATTCGACAAATTACTACCATATTTGGCGACAAATTCTTCTGACTGAGCAAAGGTCTGGGCAACTTGCAAATTGCTGCCGCCATTTCTTTGCACGCCCATCCAGAACAAGAACCCGTCATAGTCAGGAATACGATTAAAGGCCGCAAAATAAAGGCGCACGATCTGCTCTGCTGCCGGGCTGTAATCGGTCGCAGTCAGAAAATTATATTCAACACCGGCACGTGTCAGCAGGCCCGAATCCAGACGCGCAGCAAGCAGATCAACTGCGGCCTGATCTGCTGGTTTATTCCACAATACCTGATACAGGCCTGTGACAAATTCTTTATTGGTTTTGGCCATCATTGCACCTGAACGATTTACAGCAAAGGAAAGAAAAACAAAGCCTGATGCAACATATCCGCAAGCAAGCCTCTGGTCTTATAACGGCAGAATTTCTGATAATTGCAGCACAGCTATTTTTCTGGGCGGCAAAAATACTATTTTCACCAAGTATAGTTGATAAGTTTCATGTCCAATTCAAACAATAACCAGTGAAAAGTGGGGTAATTCGAGATGCACCTCACACCGGCCCAAACCAAAAATCAGCGATGCTGTACTTTGATTGATGTCAACAATTCAATGCGATAATCTGTCAGCAAGAAAAATCGTGAGGCAAGCATGTTAGAAATTTATCGATTTACAAGAGAACCATGAAAATCACCGTACTGTTTCCCACCCAGACAGAGGCCAGCCTGTTTCAGCGTGATGATGTCAGCACAATCATCTCTGGTGTCGGCCTGAGCGCCACGGCATATGCGACGACCAAACTGATCTGTCAGCATAAGCCTGACTTACTGATCATGGCAGGCATCGCCGGTGCCTATCCCCATTCCAGCTTAAAGATCGGTGACGTCGCCCTGGTTGCCACAGAAGTCGAAGGTGATCTGGGTTTCTTTACGACTTCCGGCTTTGTTCATCTTGCCCATTTACCGATAGACATGGAATTTGAACGCCGCCACACCCTGACCTGTCCGCATCTGCCAACCAACCCGCTCTTCCCGCTGGCCCGCAGCATGTCATTGAATGCAGCCATGGCACCGTTTGTGAATACCGGCGAAGTTGATCTGGAAAACATGGAAGGTGCGGCTTTCTTCCATACCTGCCTGCAAGAGAATCAGGCTTTTCTGGAGTTGCGCGCCATCTCGAATTTTGTCAATATTCATAATGATGAATGGGATATGCAAGGTTCGGTCAAAGCCATGACCGCTGGTCTGCATCGATTGATTGACTCGCTGTTGCAATCTAAGCAATAAAAAATCAGTGCCAAAGGATCATCATGAACGGCCCAAACCCAGACAACAAACACCCGATGCAAGGCTTTCCACAAGTCTGCTATATCAGCAATACCGTCAACAACCCTCATATCATCATTGGTGACTACACCTATTACGATGATCCGGAAGACTCAGAAAATTTCGAGCGCAATGTGCTCTATCACTTTCCATTTATCGGTGACAAACTCATCATCGGAAAATTCTGTGCGCTGGCCCGTGGCGTCAAGTTCATCATGAACGGTGCGAATCACAATATGACTGGTTTTTCTACCTATCCATTTCAAATTTTTGGGAATGGCTGGGACAGCACACCCATGGATATGGCATCGCTGCCCTACAAGGGTGACACTGTCATTGGCAATGATGTCTGGATAGGCTATGAAGCACTCATCATGCCGGGTGTCAAAATCGGTAATGGCGCCATTATTTCTTCCCTCGCTGTTGTCGTCAGTGATGTACCGGCCTATACCATCGTCGGCGGCAATCCTGCCAAAGCACTGCGCCAGCGCTTTGCGCCTGAAGTCATTGCTGCACTGGAAGAGCTGGCATGGTGGAACTGGCCGATCGAAAAAATTTCCCGCAACATCAATCTGATCACTGCGGGTGACATCGCTGTTTTACAGACCTGCGTCTGACGGCGCAACTGAACCGCATTACAGAATGTCGTCAAAATAAGCCGTAATTGTTACCTGTGCTTTCGCAACAGCCAGTCTATAGTTGTACCTGTTTTCAACTGGCAGCGATGAAGGGTAATAATGAACATCACGGACATCCCCTTTGGTACGACAGACTGGAACTCCATCCCGGCCACCACCCATCCTGGCGTGACCGGTACCGCCTATTGGCGCACCTGCCACTTCGGCACTGTACGCGTGCGCATGGTTGAATATACGCCCGGTTATCTGGCAGACCACTGGTGCAGTAAAGGCCATATCTTGCTATGCCTGGAAGGTGAATTGCGAACCGAACTGGACGATGGTCGCATAATGAACTTGCAGGCAGGCATGAGCTATCAGGTAGCCGATGGTGCAGAAGCCCATCGCTCCTCGACTACTGACGGAGCAAAGCTGTTTATTGTTGATTAAGAGGCCCCATAAGCGGCTTTGATATATGGGTCAGTATCCAAGTAAAACTAGTAAAATGCAGCGATCTAATTAATGCCTGAATGATTACTGTATCTTGAAACAGCCCAATACCTCCACCTATCCGGTCAGGCATCACGTCTTCCCAATTCATCCCAGGCTGGTGCCGTTGCTCATGCATATACTGGTCGTTGAATTGGACGGCTGCGAAGCATCCTTGCCTGCCACGCTGTGCCCAGCCATCATGCTGTTCGTGCGTGGTGGTGGCTGCATAGAAAATGCTGACGAGAGCCGCACGGAATCACCACGCTTTTTCTTGCGTGGTCCAACCATGATGCCCATGCATGTGCATTATCAAGCCAATACCCTGACCGTGTCAGTCTGCCTGCGCCCCGGCATGCTGAATCAGGCGACCGGCCTGAACGCCAACGATATCGCTGATGGCTACGTCACAATGGACAAGCTGGTGGACCAGGAAAAACTCTATGCCTTCTTGCAATCCCTCGAGAATGAACAAGAGATTGACCGTATCGTCAGCCTGTTTCAGGATTTTTTGCTGGAGATACTTGATCATCAAAAAAAGAGCAGTATCGGTGCCGCCTTCCTGGCTGCACACAAGAAAATCTTCTTTCCGCTGCTTGATCTGTCCGACTATTTTGGTATAGGGCAAAGGCAGCTTGAACGTCGGGTGCGAGATGCTTTTGGTGTCACGCTACGTGACGTGCGGCGTATCGTGCGCTTTGGCCAATCCCTACCTTACCTGATCAAGCCGGATGTAACCTGGGGTGACCTGACCCAGATTGCGCAAGATACCGGTTATTACGATCAGGCCCACATGCACAGGGAATATCTGGAACTGGCAGGTATCGCACCGGCCCAGCTAAGGCAAAAAATCAATAGCCAGGATCCCGCCTACTGGATTTATCGCATCGCTGCGCAGGATTTTTATGATCTGTTTTTATCAGTTGAATGACGGGTCGGTACAAATTTGACGTCTTGATACAAGTAGGCTGAACGCATATTGTTTAGACTGTTTCCCATGATTAAACATGGAGAAACAAGATGAGCGGGATTGAAGAAAACAGCGTACCAGGCAAATCAGATACAACTTTGCAGGTCCGGCATCTGCATATCGATTTCTCTCAAGGCTTTCCACGTCACTGGCTGGGGAATGATGCGTTTCGCTCACAGTTATTCAATGCCCAGTCCTTCAGTTTTCCTTTGGGCGAACAGTATTTCATTGACAGCGTGCGTGCGGCCCTGCCATTACTGACGGATGAAAAACTGAAAGCCGACGTCAAAGGTTTTATCGGCCAGGAATCCACCCATCGCCATATCCACGAACAATACAACCAGCAACTGAATGCCCAGGGCCTGAGCTATTTCATAGGACCCTTTGTCGCCTGGCGCATACGCACGGCCGCCGGGCTGAGCGTCAAAAACAATCTGGCGATCACCATGGCGTATGAACATTTTACGGCGATTTTTGCCGATGGCGTATTGAGTGATGCAAAATGGGTGGACGATGCAATAGAACCCATGAAACGCTTGTGGACCTGGCATTCAATAGAAGAAACCGAACACAAATCCGTGGTCTTTGATGTCTATCAGGCGCTGGGAGGTGGCTACTGGCGGCGGGTGGCGTGGCTGCTCTACGTGACAATGCTGTTCAGCCTTGATACCCTGGTACAAACCACGCATTGCCTGTATCGCGATGGAGAATTGTTCAAAGCCAAAACCTTGTGGCAAGGATTGAAATTTTACTTTGGCCGCCGTGGACTGTTGTGGTTTTCACTGCCGCATTACCTCGCTTATTTCAAGCCCGGCTTTCAACCCTGGGAACACGACAATCTGCACCTGACCCGCCAATGGTTGCAGGAACACAGCGAAGCCTATCGTGAAATCGGCAAGCGTGTCGGGACTTGAACAGACATCACTCATCAGCCTGGCTATTTTCGCCTTTCACGATTCTCACCATCCCAATAAAAAAGCTCGCCGGAAGCGAGCTTTTTTACGGGTTGTCTGAACCTGTAATCAATACGAATTAATGCGAATCAATGCTGCAACAACGCATTCACTTCTGCCAAATCTTCTTCTTTCAGCGTACCGGCTGCAGACTTCAGACGCAAGCCATTCAGGACAGTGTCATAACGCGCTTTTGCCAAAGTTTGACGGGTTGTGTACAACTGTTGCTGCGCATTCAGCACGTCGATATTGATACGTACACCAACCTGATAACCCAGTTTGTTTGAATCCAGTGCAGACTGGCTGGAAATCTCGGCAGCTTCATAGGCCTTCACCTGGGCCAGGCCAGAAGTCACGCCAACGAAAGCCTGACGCGCCCCCTGAGCCGCAGTACGGCGTGCATTTTCATAGTCACTGCGCGCCTTGTCTTCCAGCGCGATCGATTCCTTGACGCGGCTGTTAACAGCAAAACCGGAAAACAGCGGGATATTCCATTGTATGCCTATGGTAGTAGGCTTGACGACACCGCTTGAAGGCGGGTTAGTCGCACCACCGGTAGACTGCCGACCGGTCGTCGCTACCAGGTCAACTGTCGGGTAATGACCAGCGCGGCTTTTTTCGATATCGCGCTTGGCAATTTCCACCGCCACTTGCGAAGCAACCACGCTGTAATTTTGTTTTTCTGCCGAACTGACCCAGTCATCAATTACTGCCGGCAATGGCGCATTCAGTTTCACGCCTGGTTGCAGTGGTGCCAGTTCACCGGCTTCCTTGGCAATAATTTGCTGCAAGGCTGCGCGCTTGACTTGCAGATCACTTTGGCCTGCGTATTCCTGTGCAGTCACCAGATCATAACGCGCTTGCGCTTCATGGGTGTCGGTGATGGTGGAAGTGCCGACTTCAAAATTGCGTTTGGCAGAAGCCAATTGTTCAGAGATGGCGCTCTTCTGTGCACGCAGGGTTTCCAGCGTGTCCTGTGCTGCCAGCACATCGAAATAGGCTTGCGCTACACGCACGATCAAGTCTTGTTTAGATTGGGCAAACTGTGCTTCGCTGACCAGCAGCAGCAACTTGCTTTGCTCATATAGCTGCCAGTTGGTCCAGTTGAACAAGGGCTGCGACAGGGCCAGCGTCCAGGCATTGGATGTGCCTTTCACGGTACGGGAACCGGCAACGGCATCGACTTCAGCATCGGTGCTGGATTTGGTATCTGTTCCTCTCAGAGCGATACCTGGCAGCAGACCGGCGCGGCCCTGTATCGGTTTTTCCTGTCCAGCTGTCAGCGATGCGCGGGCACTTGCATACTGCGCATCATTGGCCAGAGCATCCTTATAGATTTGCAGCAAATCCGTGGCGTTTGCATTCAGCGAAAGGAAGGCACTGGCAAGCAGTGTGGCAAGAATAGGATTACGCATGTAACGCTCCGAAAAAAAAGTAAATTAATAGGTGGGCATTGCCGGGTCGACTTGCTGCGCCCATGCATGCACCCCACCCGTCAGGTTAATTGTCTGGGTATAACCCTGACGCTCTAAAAAATTTGCTACCTGCATACTGCGTCCGCCGTGATGACAGATACAGACAATCACGTCATCCGGTTCCAGGTCATGAAAACTCGTTGGTACCGTTTGCATGGGCATCAGTTGCACACCGGGGATATGACAAGTCTGATGTTCCCAAGGTTCCCGTACATCGAGTAAAACAGGTAGATTTCTGCTGCTATCGTTCAACCATTGCGCAAGTTCGGTGGCCGTGATGTGTTGCATGACTTTTTCCAGTTTGTTCTAGCGTATCGGTTTTAAATTACAGGCTGAAATGAGAAACCGGTGCCGCACCAACAGCTGGGGCAACTACGGTTTCAAACAAATTGCGTGTCGATACATCAGTGCCAGAAGTACGGGTCTGTAACTGTGCAGTCAGGGTAGGCAACTGACCAACAAATGCCAGCAGACGGCCACCGGTATTCAACTGTTTTTGCAATTGTTCAGGCACTTGTTCCAGACCACCGGTGATGACGATGGCGTCATAGGTGCCGGTATGTTTGAAACTGAATGCATCTGCCAATACGACATCCACATTGCTCACATGATTGTTTGCCAGATTGCCGATAGCCAGGTCACGCAAGCCTGAAGATGATTCCAGCACCGTGACATGACGCGCGCGGTAAGCCAGCAGCGCTGCCAGGTAACCATTGCCAGCGCCAATCAGCAATACTGTTTCCTGCTTTTTCAGGGCCAGTTCTTCCAGGATGCGGGCTTCCAGTTTTGGCGTCATGGCCTTGCTGCCATCCGGCAAGGGCAATTCGGTGTCAAAAAACGCCAGGCTTTTTTGTTCTGCCGGAAAATAATCTTCACGCTTGACAACAATCAGCATGTCCAGCACTTCCTGGTTCAAGACATTCCATGGGCGGATTTGTTGCTCTATCATGTTGAAGCGGGCTTTTTCGATGTTCATGTCTTTACTCGATTGCAAAATTAATAGGGAACCGGCATTTTATCAAAGCACTTGGGCAGTTTGACGATTACCGCGCCATTTTTGCGTAATCCACAGGCCCAAATCATCCAGATAGGTGTAAATCACCGGCACAACCACCAAAGTCAGCAATGACGAAGTGATAATTCCACCTATGACAGCCTGACCCATTGGCGCGCGCTGCTCGGAACCTTCTGACAGGGCAAAAGCCAATGGCACCATGCCAAACACCATCGCCAGCGTCGTCATCAGGATGGGGCGCAGGCGCACATGCGCAGCTTCCAGCAGGGCTTCCATACGATCCATGCCATCTTTTCTTGCCTGATTGGCAAAATCTACCAGCAAAATGGCATTCTTGGTAACCAATCCCATGAGCATGATGAAACCGATGATGGAAAACATGTTCAGCGTTGAACGGAAGAACATCAGGGCCAGGAATACCCCGATCAAAGTCATCGGCAGAGCTGACATGATGGCTATCGGTTGCAAGAAGCTGGCAAATTGCGACGCCAAAATCATATAAATGAAAATCACCGCCAGGGCCAGTGCCGACAGGGCATAGCCAAAGGATTCGGTCATGTTCTTGGTCGCGCCGCCCATCTTGTAGCGGTAGCCGGGCTGCCATTGCATGCCTTCCAGCACTTTTTTGACTTCAGCACTGACTTCTCCGGCAGAACGCCCCACCACATTGGCAGACAGTTCGACTTCACGGTTCAAATCACGACGATTGATCTGATTGGCACCGGTCGATGGCTTGATATCGGCCACCTGGCGCAAAGGCACCATCTTTGGCGAGCCGTCGGCATTCGTCTGTGAACTGGTCAACATGAGACGCGACAGGTCTTCGGCATTGTTCCTGTCGTTGGGTGACAGACGTACCGTGACATCATAGTTTTCATCATCCGGCGCCCGCCAGGTGGTGGCGATTTCACCTGCCAGCAAAGGCCGCAGGGCACCGCCTATCTGGGCCACACCCACACCCAGGTCAGCCCCGATATCACGGCGTGGCTGTACCGAGATGGTCGGTTTTTGCGCCTTCAGGCTGGAATCCAGATCAACCAGGCCAGGAATCGTGCGCAATTTTTCCTGCACCTGTTCCGATAATTTACCCAGTTCCATCAGGTCGCTGCCTTGCAGGCTGAAACGCAGGTTCTTGTTATCACCACCCACGCCATCCAGCGCACCGATATGGGTGACGGTAATACCGGCAATCTGGCTCAAACGGGTGCGCAACGGCACCGACATCTGCACCGTCGATCTGGCCCTGTCCTTGCGTGGCACCAGACGGATGAAGGTGGTCACATAATTTTTGCCTTGCGCTGCACCAGTGTTCACGGTGCTGTAGGTGTCGAGTACTTCCGGGAATTCCTTGACCACGGCTTCCACCTGATGCACCTTGGTTTCTGTCAGTTCCAGCGAAGAACCTACCGGTGTGTAATAAGTGACGCCGGTTTCAGAGTAATCCGCCTGTGGCACGAATTCGGAACCGATCAGGCCCGTGCCGGGTATCGCCAGCCCCAGGAAAAAAGTCAGCGCAGCGATCAGCAGAGTTTTGACACGGTGCCTGAGCGACCAGCGCAGCATGACCTGATAGCCACGCGAAAACCATTGCACGCCACGTTCAAACTGTTCCAACACCCGGCCTATGCTATTCGCATACCAGCCCTTGCGAATAGGCTTGCCGTTTTCATCTGTTGCAGTATGACCATGGGCATCCGGGTCAGGCCAGATGGATGACAGCATCGGGTCCAGCGTGAAAGACACGAACATGGAAATCAGCACGGCAGCCGTGACGGTAATACCAAACTGATGGAAGAAACGACCAATGATGCCGCCCATGAAACCCACCGGCAAAAACACCGCAACGATAGAGAAAGTCGTCGCCAGTACGGCCAGACCGATTTCTGCCGTGCCTTCCAGCGCAGCCGTATGGTGATCCTTGAATTTGCCATTCACCTTCATGCCGGCATGACGCACGATGTTTTCACGCACCACGATGGCATCATCAATCAGCAAACCCACACATAGCGACAGGGCCATCAGGGTAATCATGTTGATGGTGAAGCCAAACATGTCCATGAACAGGAAGGTGCCTATCAGTGCCACCGGCAGGGTCAGGCCGGTGATGACTGTGGACCGCCAGGAATTCAGGAACAGGAAGACAATCAATACTGTCAGTGCGGCCCCTTCTATCAGGGTACGGCGGACATTTTCCACACCCACGCGTATCTGGCGGGAACCATCCTTGATGACCTGCACCCTGACCCCGGGATACTGTGCCTTCAACTGCGGTTCCAGTGCCTTCAGCGCCTCAGTAAGTCCGTTGGCAACCTCGATGGTGTTTTGCCCCTGGGCTTTCAGGATATCCAGCGCCACGGTACGCTGGCCGTTATACAGGGCCAGACTCTCTTGTTCTTCCTGCCCATCCAGTACAGTCGCCACCTGCGACAACAAGACCGGCTGTCCACCACGACGGGCAACGATGATGCGGCCAAAGTCTTGCGGATTCTGGATGCGGCCCTGTATCTGTACCACTTTTTCATTGTCCAGCGCACGGATGGCACCGGTAGGCAATTCCTGATTTTCATTACGCAAGGCAGTGATGACCTGATCCACACCCAGCCCCAGTGCCTCAAGCTCATTCGGTTTCAGGTAAATCTTGATCTCGCGTTTGACACCACCGACCAGAGTGACAGAGCCGACACCACGTACATTTTCCAGACGCTTTTTGACCAGTTGATCACCGATGGTGGTCAGCTCGCGGAAATCGCGTTTCTTGATTTTGTCGTCATTCGTTACCGATACGGAAAAGATGGGCTTGTCCGAAGGGTCGTAGCGGGTAACGCGTGGTTCCTTGACTTCTTTACGGAAGGTGGATTTGATCAGCGCCACTTTTTCACGCACGTCCTGCGCAGCCTGTGCCGGATCTATCGTCAGATCAAATTCCAGAATGACCACCGACGTACCTTCATACGAACGTGACGTCAGTGCGCTGATGCCATTGATGGTGTTGACGGTTTCTTCCACCTTGCGCGTCACATCCGATTCGATGGTTTCCGGCGAAGCACCTGGATAATCAGTCTGGATGACGACCACCGGAAAGGTAATGTCAGGAAATTGATCAACCCGCAGGCGCTGATATGAAAACAGGCCAAGCACCACAAAAGCCACCATCATCATGGTGGCCAGCACCGGATTGCCTATACTGATACGTGTGAACCACATGCTTACACCTTGCCTGTGGCGGTTATCAGTTTGACGGCAACACCGGCACGCAAGCGTCCCAGGTTGGCCTTGACAATGCGGGCATCCGGCGTCAGGCCTGCGGTGATTTCAACCACGGCCTGCCCCTTGCTGTCACCACGTAAACCCAGTTTCACCGGCTTTTGCTGCAAGACATTGTTTTCTATCGCATACACAAAAGCCTGCTCAGCTTCATACTGTATGGCAGTGTCAGGCACGGTGAGTACGTCGGATTTTTTATCTACCACCAGTTGTGCCTCGCCGAACATGCCGGCTCGCAATACTGCATCCGGGTTTGCAACCTGCACATAGGCCATGATGGAACGTGAGCCGGCGGTCGTGGACGGATTGATCCTGACGACTTTGCCGTCCACCGCCGCAGTCACACCTTCGATTTTCAATTGCACTGCCTGACCGATACGGATATTGGCAATATCCTGGGTCGGTACCGGCGCTTCCATTTCAAGCACGCGCAAATCGACCACATCCAGCAGGCGATTATCGGGAGATATCTTTTCGCCAGGCTGCACCATGCGGCTGCTGACCATACCGGTAATCGGCGCCCGGATGACTGTATCTGCCAGGGCTTTCTGTGCCACAGCCAGCGCACCTTTGGCACTGTCGACATTAGCTACTGCAATCGCATACTGATTATTGGTATTGTCGTAGGCATTCTTGGAAATGAAACTCTTGTCGAGCAAGGCGCGGTTATTGTCGCGCGCAGTGCGGGCGATTTCCAGTTGCCCCTGGGCGGCGGCCAGCGCACCGCGTGCCTGTTCCTGCCGTGCCAGATAATCGCTGCTATCCATCTTCACCAGTATCTGGCCCGTCTGCACGGCCTCACCTTCACGCACCAGCACTTCGGTGATGTCGCCTGCTACTTTGGCTTTGACCGCAGCCTGATTCACTGCACGCAAGGCACCTGACAATGCCAGCAATTTTCTGACTTCGGCGGTTTTGACTTCGGTAATATCGGCTGGTAAAAATTCCAGTACCTGCACTGCTGTGCTGGCACTGGCGCTAGATGTCGCCAGAGTAGCAGCAGTAGTACCCTGCGACTTTCTTTTGGCCAGCAGCAGTCCTGCGGCCAACAGCAGCACGACGGCAATGATCCAGAATGTCCTGCGCTTTAACATGATTGTTTTTTTCCAAAAAGTTGTTGTTTCAAGACCTGGAAGAAAACAGGCAGCACGCCCTCCAAGGTCCGGTGAAACTCTGACTTTAAAGCCTGACACTGTGTAAGGGTCAAGCAGCGCATCTATATACCAGGATTGTTGCAAACGCAGTTGGCTCCATGCCACGCAGGCATTGTCATGCTCGCGGCAGTTACACTTGAACGTTCTGGTAGTGCATCAAATTTTTATAATTCTAAATACGCAAGCTATGCAATGCGATTTCTATGTAATGCTCAAGATAGGTATCAAGCTTGCCGGGATCAATCTGGCAGACACCTTGTGAATGCTTCCACATCATCATCATGATTACGGGTGCCGTCAGTATTCTTGCATCAATTTCCAGATCCACCTGACGGAACTCACCGCGCTCCATGCCCCGACGCAACACTGTTTTCATCAGGTTTTCACCACGATCAACAACTTCTTCCTGATAAAACCTGGCCAGTTCGGGAAAATTCCCGGCTTCTGCCATCATCAGTTTCGGTAAACCAGATAACTTGGTATTGCCAACGTTGTCCCACCAGGTATGCGTGATCAGGCGAAACAGTTCTTCGCTGCTGCCGTTAAACTGACCAATCGCATCCTCTGCCGCCCCGATCAAAGGGACTATGCTTTCCCTGACCACCGCCTTGAACAATTCTTCCTTGCTGGAAAAATACAAATACAGGGTACCTTTGGAGACACCGGCAGTACGCGCCACATCATCCAGACGTGTCGCAGCAAAGCCGCGCTCGACAAACAGTTCAAGGGCAGCAGCAAGCAATTCTTGCGGACGAGCATCTTTACGACGCTCCCATTTAGGCTTAAAAGGACATGACATTATAGCAATAACTCAATTAACTTACTTTTGAGTCAGTAATATAGTCCCCGGCCCTTTCAGCGTC
This sequence comes from Undibacterium sp. Ji49W, assembly GCF_049340205.1. Taxonomy (NCBI): domain Bacteria; kingdom Pseudomonadati; phylum Pseudomonadota; class Betaproteobacteria; order Burkholderiales; family Oxalobacteraceae; genus Undibacterium; species Undibacterium sp. Ji49W. Next base: position 192,864 of record NZ_JBMPOW010000004.1, read on the forward strand.
AAGACAAACGCATGTTGCGTCTAAATAAAGTCTTAAACAGAACAAAAAAACATTTAAAAATATTTGTATTAATAGTCAAATAATAGAAATTCGATTAAACATCTACAAACGTAGCGATCTCTCCTGACACACAAATTGAGCTCTTTCCGTTGTGCCTGGCTGGTTTTCATCATGACATGCCGCTACTGTGCCAAACAATGGCCGCTATCACCACCACGATGCGACAGAATGCAAAAATTGATAGCTCAAACATATAGATGTTGGAACAGGCTGCGAAAAACTAGAACGGACACCAAACAACAATATACAAATTACCTGGCTGAAAAAGGCCGGATATTTCAACTGCGATTTTGAAATTGCGTATCCAGTTTGATCCTGGCAATCTCTGTCCGGCCAAGGCTGTATTCACGGGGAGAACATTGCATGATGCGTTTGAAGGCAGTGCTGAATGCACTTTCCGATTCGTAGCCAAGTGAAGGCGCGATAATCGAAATGGGGTCACTGCTGTTCATCAGCCGGTCTCCGGCAAGCATCATGCGCCAGCGGGTCAGGTAATTCATGGGTGATTCCCCCACCAGCTTTTTGAACTTCAATGCGAAGGTCGATCTGGACATACAGGCACGTTCGGCCAGGCTCTGTATCGTCCATTTTTGCGCCGGGTTTTCATGCATGGCATGAATGGCCGCACTGAGCTGCCTGTCTGTGAGGGCATAGATCCAGCCTACAGCACCCGCGCTTTGTGCGTTCTTGGCAGCTTCTGCACCTTCTGTACCTCCGGCCCGCTCCATCAGAAACAGACGCAGGGCCTGAATAAGCATGAGGTAAGCAAGGTGCTGGGCAATCAAAGTACCGCCAGGCTGTGGCTCGCGCAGTTCCTGCATGATTTGTTCCAGTGAACCACGCAAGGCTTTTTTATCTGACTCTCTGTAGATATGAACAACCGCTGGCAAGAAACCCAACAGTATCCCCGCGTTTCTTCCGGCAAATTCAAAATAGCCACCCAAACCATAACAATCACCACCCCCGTTGTAAGTGACGATGCCACCTTCCTTTACGGTTGGAAACACGATGCTGGCATCGACAGGCGTCAAAGCCGGGTCGCTGCCAAGCTTGGCGGGCTGCCCACCCGGCAGCAGGACACAATCGCCTTCTTTGAGATGCACTGGGTCAGGATAGCCCTCTACCGTAAGCCAGAATTCGCCAGACAGCAGTGCATAACAGCGTATGCCTTGCAGTGCCTTGAAATGCAGCGACCATTGTCCACCCGCATCAAGTCCACGGAACATGTAACTGCGGGGTTTGAGCAGGGATAAGACATCTGACAGCGGATCCATCATACCCACCGGACGATTAAAAAGATAAATCGGACTATAGCGGATGGATCGTCCCGATACAAGCGTCTATCATCTGTCCATTCTGACCACATATGGGCAAATAATTTCAGGAGCGCGAATGACTGCCGATACCGCTGATTACGGAATCAACAACCAAAGAAAGAAGTAAGTACATGACATCACTGAATGATGCGCTTAAGGTTTTGCTGGCATATGGCCTGATCACGATGATAGGCCTGATAGTGACCTGGTGGTGGTCACGTTTTGACGCAAGGACATTTCGCGGCGTAGGCGTCTGGATAAAACCCATGAAATTCATGGCAGCAACGGGGTTGTTTGCCGTCACGACTGCATGTCTGATGCAGGTAGCAGACGTCAGGCCGCAAGCATTGCCATCTTTCTATTGGATTGCGGTATTAATTGTCAGCACATCTCTTTTCGAAGTGGCTTACATCAGCTTGCAGGGCAGCCTGGGCGAAGCCTCGCACTACAATACATCGGATTTGCTGCACGCAGTCATGTCCGGGCTTATGGGTATTGTGGCTGTAGCGCTGACCGCTTCACAAGCCTGGCTGGCCTGGGTAATCTGGTCGCAGAATGCCCAGCCAACCCTGTCGGTAATGCAGTCTGGAATTGTCGTTGGTTTGATAATGACTTTTGTGTTGTCAACGCTGAGCGGCTTTCTTTTGGGATCCCATCAAGCGCCGCCCGGGAAAGGATTACCAATAGTTGGCTGGCATTTGCGTGGTGACATCCGGCCGGCGCATTTTCTTGGCGTGCACGCACAGCAATTCATACCGGTCTTCGGTTTTCTTGCTGAATACTTTGCAGGTGGTGCTGCACTTGCTGTATTTTCCACCCTGACAATGATCTATCTGCTTGTATGTATTTGTCTGACCTTAACGGCGACGAGAGCAATTCCGGTCACCTCACATTTCGGCTAATCAATTTAATATCCAGACTTTTCAAAAAGAAAAATGCAACTTATCTTTACCCGATTTATCCTTGGAATCATCTTGCTCCAGTTAGCGGGATGCGCACAATTGCAGCCGTATCCAAAATCAGATCACTATGATGGCAGCAAGTTTTTTAATCCGGCCGATCCAGAAGGTAACAGCCTGTGGGATGGACTCAAGCTGCTGTTTGCGTTTCATTTTGAAAGCTGGCCAGAGATGGTTGAAAATGACACGATCAAAAATGTGCAGGCAGTTACTGTGCAGGGGAGACCGGGGAAAGATGAAGTCGCCATCACCTTTGTCAATCATGCCAGCCTGCTCATCCAGACGCAGCAGATGACTCTGCTGACTGATCCAGTCTGGTCTGAACGCGTCAGTCCCCTTGGCTGGATAGGTCCCAGGCGACACAGAAAGGCGGGCATTACTTTTGCTGATTTGCCGAAAATTGATGTCGTCGTCATTAGTCATAATCACTACGACCACATGGATCTTGAAACACTGAAGCGATTAAATGACCGTTTCCATCCATTCTTTTTTGTCCCTCTTGGCAACAAAAAGCTGTTGGAAGATAGTGGAATAGCGCAGGTCGTGGAGCTGGACTGGTGGCAAAGTTACCAGGTGACTTCAGACCTAAAAGTGAGCCTGACTCCGGCAGCACATTTCTCTGGTCGTGGCCTGTTTGACAGAGATCGCAGCCTGTGGGGTAGTTACCATCTTTCATTTAACGGACACAGCCTCTATTTTGGTGGTGACACAGCGTATGCATCACATTTCAAGGCGATACAGGAACGCTTCGGGCCGCCAGATATCGCCTTGCTACCCATAGGTGCATATGAACCAAGATGGTTTATGAAGCGGGTGCATATGGACCCAACAGAGGCGGTTCAAGCGCACCTGGACCTGGGCGCAAGACAAAGCATAGGCATGCATTTTGGAACTTTTCAGTTGACCAATGAAGGTATCGATCAACCAGTGAAGGATTTAAATTTGGCGTTACAAGAGAAGAAAATAACGGCCAGGGAATTTTCGGTACTGCCAGAGGGGCGCACGACAATGTTCAAAGTCGGCCAAGTATATTCAGCCAGCAGATAGCTGACCATGCAACTCCTTGTGTCGAGATGCGCAACTAGCACTCAACTCAACACAAGACTGTACCGTATCATTCAATTATGCCGACAGCACTTCGTTATAAACCTTTTTCGCGATGGTGACATTGCGCAACAGCAGTTCACGCACATTGTGGATGAACCATGGTTGCGCGCCATTCACTGGCGTACCGAAATCACAGTCGCTGATGGTCACATTCGCGATGGGTGACACCACAGGCTTATCCGGGCCGTTGTAGCTGGATTTAAGTGGCCCCATCAGCACGATGGCCTGATAACAGGAACGGGCACCCTGATCAGTATTCACATTGCTGACTTTGACGCCACTGATGTAGACATGCGATACCTGTGGAGGGCGTATGCGCATCACGTCATCTCTGGGGGCGTAATCGCAATCGAAAGTAATGACCGCCCCACCGCCGACCGATGCACTGCGTGGCGGCACTTCGGAGCCTGGCAACAGATTGGAAAAGCTGGCTTTGGTCTGCACCCCGTTAGGCAAAGTTACATTACGCACATACAGGTGGCGCAAAAATCCTCCACGGTTCATATTGGTTTTCAGACGTATGGCAGTGCGCAAGGCATCGCTGGCCCAGTGAAGATTGCGAAACTCAACATTCTGTACGTAGATGTTTTCAATGCCGCCAGCCATCTCACTACCCAGCGTGACGCCGCCGTGACCGCTATTCATGATGGAATTCTGGATAACGATATTGCGTGTCACACCATACTGGGTGTCGCGATTTTTGCCGGCCTTGATGGCAATGCAATCGTCGCCGGTATTGAAGGTGCAGCCATCGACCAGTACGTTGTCGCAGCATTCCGGATCGAACCCATCACTGTTCGGACCCATGCTGTTCATCTGTACATTGCGGAAGAGAACATTGCGGCAATTAACAGGATTGTGCAACCAGAACGGCGCAGCCTGCACCTGATAGCCTTGCAGCAATACATCGGTGCAACCTATCAGCTGTATCATATGTGGCCGCAAGAAATGACCGAGACCAAAAATCCGGCGTTCAGCAGGTACGCCTGCTTCAGACAAAGCCGGTAAAAAATAATGATCAGAACGCCAGCTTTCGCGGCCTCCTTCAATCAGCTTTGCCTGTTCTGGCGATAAACCGGGTGCCAGTGATTCCAGTGAAACCGGGTTGCGCGGATTGACCACGCTTTGCCTGTCATTCGCAGGCGCACCGTCTGCCTTGCGACCAGCCCAGCCCCACCAGCAATCCTTACTGCCGGGAAAGGCGACACCACCCTGGCCATCCAGAATACTGGTGGCATCTTCACCCGTGAGGGCGATGTTTTGCTGGCCATAGGCGTACACCAGCGGCGAAAAATTCAGGCAATCATTGCTTTGCCAGCGCGACAGCACCAGCTTGCCATTCGGACCACAATCGTAGTCACCATGGCGGGCATAGTCAGCCGGATCATTATTAAAAAACAGGTGGGCACCGGCAGCCAGATGCACATGTACATTCGAGCGCAGTACCATGGGGCCACAGCATAACCAGTTACCTTTTGGTATGAGTACGCGGCCACCACCGGCTGCATGGCAGGCCGCAATGGCTGCCGTAATCGCCGGATAAGAATCAGCAGCGCCTGGCTTGGGTGCTTTGACCTTGCCGCGTTCATCGTGAGAGATGAACGCATCCGCCTGTACGACTTCGCATTCACTGGCACCATAGGCGCTAATCACAAAGTCTTGCTGGCGAAAATTCAGTGTACGGGTGCAGCGGTCAATAATGGTTTGTGCTGCCTGCCATGGATCGTCCTTGCTTGCTGCCAGTACGGGTTGAGACAAACTACTGGCCAGCACTGCGCCTGCCTGCAGCAATCGGCGGCGTTTCTGATTGACCGGGTGCACCTGGTGTTGTTTGTTCACTGTCTGCTCTCCATTTAGTTGTTATCGCGCACTTGTTACCGCGTTTCGCTTTGACACCACCTGCGATGCCGAAAAAGCAGTCATTCAATCGAGACTGTTGCCATGTGAGCCCACTGATGCACAGGGCTTTCCCTGGGCAAGTTGTACGATGTCTGATGTCAATGCGAGTTTAACCAAGATTTTCATGTTTTGCAAACAGGCAAACAGCAACCGGCCTGCCGCTGTCACTACCAGCGCATTCCAATAAGTGATCAAGAAAATAGACGAAAGGGTATTTAAGACGCTTCAAGCGGAGTTGAAAGGCGATGCGATGCTCTGGCTTCATGCCAGGAAGGATGAGGGTAGATAAAGCTGACAGGCAGCAGGCTGCCCATCGGTGCAGAGACGCTGCCAACGACAGGACAACTTATCTCAGGCGCCGAGTAGTTTCCCTGGCAATCAGCTCCAGACCTGGCAAGGCCAGATCCACATCCGTTCCGCTGATCAAACCCAGCAGTGTCCTGGTTGCCAGCAAACCCATGTCATACAAAGGCTGGTGGATAGTCGTCAGGGGTGGCGTGGTATAGAGTGAACTGGGCAAATCATCGAAACCGATGAGGGAGATATCTTCCGGCACCCGTATGCCTTTTCTGTACAGCCCCAAGCGCACACCATAGGCTGACAGGTCATTGGCAGCAAAGACGGCACTGAATTGCTGCTGCGTTTCGAGCAGGCGATTGATCGCCATCAGGCCGCTGGCTTCATGAAAATTGCCTTCGACCACCAGGTTTTCTTCAAATGCGATATTTGATTCTTGCAGGGCGCGCTGGTAGCCCTCCTGCCGTTCCAGCGCATCCGTATTATTCGCAGGGCCAGTGACAAAGGCAATGCGTCTGTGACCCAGTTCGATCAGGTGACGGGTTGCCAAGTAGGCGCCATGCTCATTGTCCAGCTTGAAGCCCACTGCTGTCTTGCTTTGCAGTGCGCGGCCAGTGGCGACGATCGGTTTGTCGCGGGCAAATTCCAGTACCGTCTTGTCGGCGATGCGGCCAGACAGCAGGATGATGCCATCTACCTTGCGCGCCAGCAGCAGCTTGATGCGCGCCGCCTCTTCTTCAGCATTCCAGTGACCGCTGACGATAACGGATGCATAGCCTGTACCTTTGAGCCCTTCATCTACACCATGCAAGGTTTCATCGAAGAAAGGGCTGGCAATATCCTGCACCACGATACCTATGGTCATGGAACGGCCGCTTTTCAGGCCTTGCGCCAACTGGTTAGGCTCGAACTTCATTTCTGCGATGGCAGTTTCAACAGCTTTGCGCTTGTCTGGCGACACCTTGGCAGTACCATTGAGTATGCGCGACACAGTGCTGGGTGAAACACCTGCTTCACGCGCTACATCCAATAAAGTCACTGGCTCATTTTTTGTTCTATTTTTTTCGACCACGCAATACCTTCCGTCGGGCAGAATGATTCTTTGGAAAGATCATTGTTATATATGTTGTGAAACACATTGTGAAATACAATGTGAAATACAATGTGAAAAGCTTTTCACAATCAGCATAACATGCTTCTTTTCAAATGAGCAAACGCCGACGTTTCCAGTCAGCTTTTGCTCAGGTTTACTCATTTACAGGTGCTGGCATGATCAGCTGCAACGACACAGACTAGCTCACTAAGCTGTCTCACTAAGCTGGCTAACTAAGCTGGCTAACTAAGCACGGCGCGCCATCGTCAAGTCTGCCGGTGCTTTGCACATATGCTCGACCAGCTTGCGGTGATCGGGCAAATCAGCCATGGCATGTGGTGACATCTGCGCGATCATCTGGAATTCTTTGGCGGCCTCTTCAAAACGCGGGTAGGCAAATTGATTGACGCCCATGTCGGTCTGGAATTCCATTCCATACAGGACAAACTGCCAGCTTGATGGCGGATACATCTCCAGGTCGGTCACGAAATCCATGCGATTGGGCGGACGGCAACGCCACATCGCCAGTTTTTCCTTCAGACTGTGGGGGATGGTGGAGGGGTCAGTATTGTCACGCCAGAATGCACTATCCGTGCGCTGCGTCAGGCAATAATGCATTTTGACGAAATCGATAATGCGCTCGTAGCGTTCCTTCATATGTTGATTGAACTGGGTAGCAACCGGCGCCATTTCACCATTGAAAGGGAAAAGATAAGTCAGCAGATACGCAGCAGTTTCTATCAGGCCTATCCCGGAAGATTCCAGCGGTTCCAGAAAACCGCCGGACAAACCAATCGCCACGCAATTCTTGATCCATTGGGTTTCGCGGTAACCAACGTTGAGCTTCAACAATCTGGCGGACATGCCATCCGATGCCGGGCCTATATAATCGCGCAAAACCTGCTCTGCCCGCGCTTCATCCGTGTGGCGGCTGGAATACACATAGCCTATGCCACGCCTTTGCTGCAAGCCGATATCCCAGGTCCAGCCTGCCTCATGCGCTGTCGAAATGGTGTAGGAAGGAATGGGCGTATCTGGCTGCGCATAAGGCACCTGCATGGCCACGGCACGGTCAACAAACAGTACGTCATTCATGTTGCGGAAGGGTGAGCCCAGTGCTTCGCCTATCAGGGCGGCGCGAAAACCGGTGCAGTCTACATACAGATCAGCAGTCAGTGCCTGCCCTTCTTTGGTATGCACGGCAGCAATCGCACCGTCATCGCCAAGTTGCACATGCTCTACTGTTGCCACCACCTGTTGCACACCCAATGATTTGCCATGCTCGCATAGCAGTGTCGCCAGTTTGCCAGCATCAAAGTGATAGGCGTAATTCATGGGGCCCAGAAAATCCTTGTCGTCGAAACGCTTGGGGCCGCGATGCGCATCGGCAATGCGCTTTTGCATGCTGACCGCATCGGCAAATTGACGACGTGCCTTGCCAGAACCGGCAGCGCCGAGCAACCAGTAAGGTAATAATTCCGGCCCGCCCTGGCGCTGACTGGGGTGGCTGAAGGGATGGAAATAATGCCTGTCTCCTTCTACACCCGCTGGCCGGACCCAATCGGTAAATTGTATGCCTTGCTTGAAAGTCGCATTGCATTCGCGAATGAACCGCGCCTCGTCAATGCCTATGGCGGCCAGAGTGCCGCGTATGGAAGGAAAGCTGCCCTCTCCTACACCGATGATGCCTATCTCTTTGGACTCCACCAGAGTAATGCTGATGCCATCCGGGGATGTTCCTGCTTTTTTAGCGAGAGAAAGATTGCTGGCCAAAAAACATGCGGTCAACCAACCAGCAGTGCCACCGCCCACAATCAAAATATTCCTGATATTTGATACTGGTTTCATTCAAAGTCTCCTGTTTCTGGAACTCATTTCATGAATAGAAGCAAGTTCTCCTGTTTTTATATGCGCCTGTTGCAAAATTCGCACGGCTTTGTTGTAACACCCTACGCGACTGACACGCCATCCAGATCTACTATCATCTATGAGAGAAGTTGAGCCAAATCCGTCCTGCGCTACCTTCTGGCATTTAATATTACAACATTTTGAAAACGTTACCATTTTATATTTGACACGGAAATCCGTTTCTATGTAATATGAAAACGGTTTCAAAACAAGAAATCGCAAAACATATATAAGAAAACGTTTTCACATAAAGACGTAATGGTTTAATAAGCCAATAAATCTAACCGTGTAACAGGAGACATATGAAAATCAGCACATTCGTGCCGCGGAAAGCCGCGTGCACTCCCATCCAGCTCGCCATTTTTTCCATGCTCGCCAGCATGGGCAGCGTTCAGGCACAAGAACAAACTTCCGCTCAAGCCCAGGCAAAAGCCGCTAAAGAAAGCGCCACCATTTCTGAAGTGATTGTGACCGGTACCAAACGTGCCACGTCATTGCAGCGCACACCAGTGGCCATCACCGCCATCAACGCCGAAACACTGGAAGATGCGCACGTACAAACCGTCCAGGACGTCGTCAACCTGGTGCCGGGTTTCCAGGCCACCGGCCAGGGTGACCATGGCGTCATCACCATGACCATGCGCGGCATTGGTAACGACAGCGCCAAGACCGAATACGCCGATCCTGAAGTCGCCTTGTTCATCGACGGTATTTATGCACCACGTCCTGAAGGTGCGACTTCCCTGCTGTTTGATCTGGAAGGCATCGAAGTCCTGCGTGGTCCACAAGGTACATTGTGGGGTCGCAATGCCACAGTGGGTGCGGTCAACATGCAAACAGCCAAAGCCAAGATCGGTGACAGTTCTGGCAATTTTGAAGGTGGTGTAGGCAGCTACAACCGCATTGGCACACGCGGCGCATTCAATGTACCAGTCAGCAATGAATTGGCTTTGCGCTTTGCCTTTGTCCATGAAAAACATGATGGCTATGTCGATTTCCAGACACCACCTACCCTGTCTCTGGACAGTCAGAAAGCAGCATTTGCCACTTATCTGAAAAACGGCGGCACTGTCGTACCATTCCAGCCTATCAACTATGCGCTGTTTACACAGGATGGGCCTAAATACAGTGCACAGGATCAAAGCGCGGCCCGTATCAGCATGCTGTGGAAACCGAATGCCGCAACCAAGATCGACCTGTCTTATGAGAAATTCGTAGACCGCGGCACACCATCGATGAACCTGCTGCAAAATCCACGCGCAGGTCAAAGCCAATGGTCGGCACTGATTGATACAGCCCCGTTCCTGAAACGCGATACGGATTCCATTCGCGGCAGGATAGAATACGCCATCGACAAGTCCATGCAACTGACTTACATCGGCGGTTACTCCAAGTTCAGCGGCTCTTCCCGTTTCGATCAGGATGGCGGCGCTAATTTGCCAACCAGTTTCACTTCTGGTGGCAGCATGCAGGCCAACAATACGGTCTCGTCCAACTACAAAAACTTCAGTCATGAAGTCGAACTGCAATCCGTAGGCACACGTGACATCGACTGGCAACTGGGTTTGTACTATGGTTCTGAAACCAATGACATCCGCTTTGATATTCCTATCCTGAACGGTACTTATCAAGGTACAGTGGGCTGGCAGGGTTCCTTCATCCAGCCAAAAGAAACAGTGGAAACTGCTGCTGCTTTTGGCCAGGCAACCTGGAACGCCAGCAGCGATACCCATATCACTGGCGGTCTGCGTTTCACGTCTGACAAGCGCACCAACGTCGGCGGTCGCGGCTATGGTTTCTCTGGCAAGCCAGAACTGAGCCAGTCGGCCATTACCCCGAATGTTGATCCGGCGTCAGCAACATCCAACTTTGCAGCCTACTCATTCAATGATGGCAACTACAGCGGCAGCAAGTTGACAGGTCTGTTGCGTATCTCGCATGACATCGACAAAGACAATATGATCTATGGCAGCATCTCTACCGGCTATAAATCAGGTGGTCTGCAAGATGGCGGCAAAACCTATGGTCAGGAAACACTGACCAACTTTGAAGTCGGCACCAAGAGCACACTGCTGGGCGGCACGGTCAGGCTGAACAATGCACTGTACTATGGCAAGTTCAAAGACTTCCAGTTCAGCGCACCAGTCACTGCACCTGACGGTACACGTGGTCTACAGACCTCGAATGCTGACGGCGCTACCGTGTATGGTTTTGAGTCTGAACTGGCTGCCAAGCTGAGCAAGGACGACAAGCTGCAAATCACCATTGCCATTGCCAAGGCAACGCTGGGCAACTTGGTCGGTGGTTCGAACGACTATGCACTGCCAGCCTGTAAGATCCCTGGCATCAGCAACTGCCTGGATGTATCAGGCAACACCATGCCACATACACCGAAGTTTTCTGCACAGGTCATGTATCAGCATACATTCCATCTGAATGAAGGTACATTGACACCACGTCTGAGCCTGCATTATGAAACAGATACCTGGCTGAGCGTGTTCAACTATGGCGATGGCGACAAGCAGGAAGCCTATGCCCGTGCCGACCTCGGCATGCGTTATCAGTCCACGGGAAAAACTGCCTGGTATGCTGATTTCTTTGTCCGCAATGTTACTGACAATAAAATCAAGACCAGTGCTTTGAATGCCAATGGACCATGGCAGGCGCAGTATCTGCCACCGCGTACGGTTGGTGTGAATGTTGGCATCGACTTCTAAATAAGCACGATTCATTCAGCTTAAGCAGAAAACCCCCCGGTTCACGCAAGTGAGCCGGGGGTTTTTACATGGGCAGACGCACCAGCATTAATCCGGACCGTGCACGCCCTAACCTGTCCGGATGCTTATCATTGTTTAACAAATGTGGGATACAGAAACATTGCATTAGCCAGCGCCTTCATTAAAATGAATTGCGGCAACATCGCTGAAACACATAGACCCAACAAAAATAGCAGGAGAACAAGATGCGCAGACAATTGATTAAAATGACACTGGCGGCCCTGGGATTTTCTTTACTGGGATTGGGTCAGGTATCCATGGCAGCAGAAAAAGGCAGCGCGGACGAAGCGATCGCGCTGGTGAAAAAAGCTGCGGCTTATCTGAAAGCAAATGGTAAAGAGAAAGCCTACGTTGAATTCAACAACACCAGCGGACAGTTTGTCGTCAAAGACTTATACGTCTTTGTCTATAACATCAATGGCGATGGCATCAACCGTGCTCACGGTGCCAATCCCAAGATGGTAGGCAAGAATTTGCTGGATCTCAAGGATGCTGATGGTGTCTCCATCGTCAAAAGTTTTCTGGATGTTGCCAATAGCAAGACAGGTCATGGATGGGTAGACTATAAATGGCCCAATCCGAACACCAAGGAACTGGAAGCCAAGTCAACTTACATTGAACGCGTCGGTGATGTACTGATAGGCTGCGGGATATACAAATGAAAATGCCTGATCCGGCAAACACCGGGTCAGGCATGAGATTGTGGCTGCTTCTGCCGGATATGGACTAAGCTGCCTGAGAACGAATAAAATTCCGGTACCAGTAAGCACTTTCTTTCAGGGTGCGTTTTTGCGTAGCATAGTCAACATGCACCAGGCCAAAGCGCTTTTCATAGCCTGAATTCCATTCGAAATTGTCCAGCAGACTCCAGTAAAAATAACCCTGCACATTGACCCCGCCCGCAATCGCGGCCTGCACGGCTTCCAGATGCCATTGCACATAGTTGATGCGCGCCTGGTCATTGATTTTTCCATCAACGATCTGATCGGCAACAGCCATGCCGTTTTCAGTAATATAAACCGCAGGCAAGTCTGGATATTCTGCCTTTAACTGCAACAAAAGATCGGTCAGACCGGAAGGATAAATTTCCCAACCCATGTCAGAGAAACCCAGTTTTCCCTCAGGCTGCCGGGGTGGGTTTTCGGTACTGACGAAGGCGCGGAAATAATAATTCACGCCCAGAAAGTCCAGTGGCTGGCGGATGATCTGCATATCTTCCGGATGCACCTGGAACTGCGCCATGTCCATGCGGTCCAGCGCTTTCTGTGGATAACGCCCTTTGAATATCGGGTCCATGAACCATTGCACCGAACGTGCATATTCCCATTCGGCGGCAGCGATATCTTCCGCACTGTCGGTGGCTGGTGTGGCTGGCCATTGATTCAGGACGATACCAAGGCGCGCCGGGCTATTCACTGCACGCATGGCTTGCATGGCCAGGCCATGCGACAACAACAGATGATGGGATACCTGCAAGGCCTGCACGGTATCGGCAACCCCTGGCGCAAACTGGGCATTGCCATAGCCAAGATTTGCCGTACACCACGGCTCATTATGCGTTGCAATGGTAGCCACACGCTTGCCAAAACGGCGCGCCACTTCGGCAGCATATTCGGCAAAGCGCAGCGTGGTTTCGCGGTTCAGCCAGCCACCTTTGTCCTGCAAGCCTTGTGGCAGATCCCAGTGATACAGAGTGATATGGGCCTTGATGTTTTTTTCTTCCAGTTTGCCCAACAGGTTTGAATAAAAATCAAAACCTGCTTCATTCCAGGCTCCGTATCCCAATGGCTGCACCCGTGACCAGGAAATGGAGAACCGGTAGGAATCTACCGCCAACGAGGCAATGATGTCTACATCTTCGGCATAGCGATGATAATGATCGCAGGCCACATCACCAGTGCTGCCATCAATGACCTTGCCCGGAGTATGGGTGAACGTGTCCCAGATGGATGGGCCGCGTCCATCGGCAGTTGCACCGCCTTCAATCTGATAGGCGCTGGTAGCCACGCCCCAGGTAAAAGCCGGTGAAAACACAAGTGATGCTGACGGATTATTCATAGTATTCATTTGTAGGGTTGGATTAATCCGGATGCCGGCCTGTAAGCCGTACTCCGGTTTTATTTATTATTTAGGACTTACGCAAAACCGCCCCAGCTGCGTTGCAGCTCCGCCGTACTACTACAATTGTGCGTAAGTCCTATTATTCTCAGGAAGTGCTACATAGCGGCGACCTGGCAAGTCAACTACCCTGCCCGCCTGCTTTATGAAAGAACTCCTGGTGCCATCTGCATGCATGCTGCGCATGGGCGTCAGCGCATGACAAATGACCAAACCACTCAAACTGAAAACGTTTTCAATTTACTACAAAAAATATGGCCTCAACTTCCAGGCCATATCAACCATGTGCGCAAACGACAGTTCAGTGAGCGCAAACAGCAAAGAAAATGAAAACGTTTTCAAGTTAAACGGAATTTATCACCCACTTTGTGCCGTGTCAACAATCTGTCCGGGTTAAATCTGGTAAAGAACAAGAGAAAGAGAGCACGACAAGTGAATTTGTGCGGAAACAGTGAAAACAATTTCATACTTCAGATGAATAAACGCCTGATTTCACACCTGAACACAGCGACAATGCATCGGCATACAACAATATGCAATGAGAGATAAAACCCGGCTGCAAACCTGTTTTTCATTCGCACACAAGGGCTTTCTACACATCAGGAAGGTGTCTGCATACCTGCTTCTGATGAACAAAAGTTTTTAATTCTTAAATTTCGTGTTATTCTTTTTCTTGAAAAGGTTTTCAAGGCGTGATTATTGAAAACTTTTCATAAGAAGCTGTTGCAACATGAAGATGGCATGCTGATCCACAGGATCTGTTTAAATGATCACGTATGTGGTCCCGCAGTGCCGGTTTGATTGTGCAAGGCAAATAATAAATATTACGAGACCAGCTATTCTTGGGTTGCCTGCTGAAGCAGTTTGCCGCGCCATATCAGGGCAGACAGTTGCAGCACAACCGCCCGGTGTCAAGCCAGGCAAAGCGTAGCGCTACCCTAGCCGCCACTATGATTACACAGACAGAAGTCCATCTGCGTGCAGCACCAGGAAAGCCCTCCCCGCTGTTCTGGGTACCCACCACGTATTTCACCATGGCACTGACGTATATGACGCTGACCAGCGTCACTGCCATCATGTTTAAAAATCTGGGTATGGATAATGGCCAGGCTGCCGAATATGCCAGTTACCTCATCCTTGCCTATACCATCAAGCCGCTGTTTGCTTCTTTTGTCGAGATGTACAAAACCAAGAAATTCTTTGTCATCTGTACCGAGCTGGCCATCGCCGCCGGCTTTGTCGGTGTGGCACTGGTGATGTCACTGTCCAGCTACATGATGATCATGATGCTGCTGTTCTGGGTGATTTCATTCCTGGGTGCAACCCAGGATATTGCCGCTGACGGCGTCTATGTCACCTCTCTGGATGGCAAGGCGCAATCCCTGTACTGCGGCATACAAAGCCTGAGCTGGAATATTGGTCCTATCGTCGCCGCTGGCGGCCTGGTGTACCTGAGCGGCAAACTGCATACTGATTTCTTCCATCATGATCCCAAGGTGTTTGGCGCTGAATGGATGGATTCCTGGCGCATCATTTTCCTCATCGTGGCAGGGATTACTGCGCTGATGGCCTTCTGGCATATGCGTACCATGCCAGATGGTGCCAAGGCAGAAAATACGCCAGCCAGCGTTGGTGACGCAGTGCATATCCTGCGCGATTCTTTCGTCACCTTCTTCCAGAAGCGTGATGTCTGGCTGATGGTGGCATTTGCCTTCCTGTTTCGCCTGAGTATAGGTTTTCTTGAAAAAATCGGCCCTTTCTTCATGGTTGATCCGGTTGCAAAAGGCGGCCTGGGTCTGTCGAATGAATCACTGGGCCTGATCTATGGCACGTATGGCCTGGTTGCGGTACTGCTGGGTTCCTTGCTGGGTGGCGTGTTCGTCGCAAAACGTGGCTTGAAACCCAGCCTGTTCCTGCTGTGCTGTGCAGTCAACATACCAAATGCCACCTTCCTGCTGATGAGCATCTTCCAGCCGGAAAGCCAGCTATTAATCACTGCCGGTGTAGCCATTGAAAAATTCTTCTTTGGCTTCGGCTCTGTCGGTTTCATGATTTACCTGATGCAGCAACTGGCCCCCGGCAAATACACAACCACCCATTATGCCTTCGGCACCGGCCTGATGGGACTGTGCATGATGGTAACCGGCGTCATCAGCGGTCACCTGCAACAATTGCTGGGCTACACCAATTATTTTGTCTTCGTCATGCTGGCAACCGTACCTTCTTTCGCAGTCTGCTGGTTTGCTCCTTTTCACCATAAGGAAGACCAGACTGCATCTGAATAAAAACGATTTCAATATCACAGGTTTATAATAAAAGAAGAGCGGCTCGTCCCAACCGGGCACGTTTTAACGTAGCACAGTCCCCCACTTTTGATGCCGCCTTCGGGCGGCATTTATATTTTCTGCCTTCCACTTTTTTCTTCATGGCGCTGCCCTGTTTTTTGGCTTTCAGCAGGATTCGGCACAAAGACTATACTGAAACCCAGACAGGCTATTGGAATGCAATTTCCGCATAAACATAGTTGTAAAAATTCCTTAGCCTCAGGCACAGACATCGCTAGCATGACTGCCTCTTTAACAAAAGCGTAACAAGTTGCGTGGCATGATCTGCCATTGCAGGCTTGGAGAAAAAATGACCCATCCAACTAATCCCGCAGTACTTGCGTTGATTGGCAATACACCTCTGGTTCAGGTTACCCGCCTTGATACCGGGCTGTGTGAATTGTTTCTGAAACTGGAATCGCAAAACCCTGGCGGTTCCATCAAGGACCGTATCGGCCTGGCCATGATAGATGCAGCAGAAGCCGATGACCGGCTACAGTCAGGGGGTACCGTGATTGAGGCAACCGCTGGCAATACCGGCCTGGGCCTGGCGCTGGTGGCGCGTGCCAAAGGCTATCGCGTAGTGCTGGTGGTACCCGATAAAATGTCCACCGAAAAGATACTGCACCTGCGCGCCATGGGGGCAGAAGTACGCATTACCCGCTCCGACGTCGGCAAGGGCCATCCCGAGTATTATCAGGATTATGCGGCCCGTATCGCCAAAGAAATCCCCGGCTCGTTCTTTGCCGACCAGTTCAACAACCCGGCCAATCCCTATGCGCATGAAACCACGACCGGCCCCGAAATATGGGAACAGACCGGTCATGATGTCGATGCGATCGTGGTTGGCGTCGGCTCTGCCGGCACGGTGACTGGGCTGACGCGCTTCTTCCGCCAGGCGCAGCCAGAACTGGAATTTGTCCTGGCCGACCCCAAGGGGTCCATACTGGCAGAATATATAGACACCGGCCACGTCAATGAAGTCAGCGGTTCATGGGCAGTGGAAGGCATAGGCGAAGATTTCATTCCGGCGATTGCCGACCTGACGGCAGTCAAACATGCCTACACCATTGATGACACCGAAAGTTTTGGGACTGCCCGTGAACTGCTGCGTGCCGAAGGCATACTGGCAGGCTCGTCCACCGGCACCCTGCTGGCAGCGGCCTTGCGCTATTGTCGAGCCCAAACCACACCAAAACGCGTGGTCACCTTTGTCTGCGATACCGGGACCCGTTATCTGTCCAAGGTGTATAACGATAACTGGATGATAGACCAGGGGCTGTTGAAACGTCAGGTGTATGGTGACCTGCGCGACATCATAGGCCGCCGCTTTGATGATGGCGGCGTCATCAGCGTTGACAGCAGCGATACGTTGATGGTGGCCTTCAACCGCATGCGCAGCGCCGATATCTCGCAATTGCCGGTCATCCATCATGGCGAGATCATCGGCATCATCGATGAATCAGATGTATTACTAAAAGTATCGGCTGACGCCACCCTGTTCAGCAGCCCGGTGCAAGATACCATGACCAGCCAGATTGAAACCCTGAGCCCGCAGGCTGGCATAGCCGCATTGCGTGCCACGCTGAATCGTGGACTGGTCGCCATTATCGCATCCGATCAACATTTTCACGGCCTGATTACCCGTTTCGATCTTCTTAACCATTTACGCAGGACACTCTCATGAGCTATCCCGAATACAAGAAACCTGAACATCAGCAAGCCTTTGGCACACGTGTCATCCATGCCGGACAATTCCCGGACCCGACTACCGGCGCCATCATGCCGCCCATTTATGCCACTTCCACCTACGTACAGGACAGCCCTGGCGTGCACAAGGGGCTGGATTATGGGCGCTCACACAATCCTACCCGCTGGGCGCTGGAACGCGCGGTGGCTGATCTGGAAGGCGGCGCCCAGGCGTTTGCCTTTGCATCAGGTCTGGCAGCCATCGCCACCGTGCTGGAAATCGCCGACAGTGGTGCGCACATCGTTGCCGGCGATGACATGTATGGCGGCAGCTATCGCCTGTTTGAACGTGTGCGCAGACGCAGCGCCGGCCTGGATTTCACATACGTGGACATGACCAAACCGGAAGCCTTGCTGGCTGCACTAAGGCCAGACACCAAAATGGTGTGGGTGGAAACACCGACCAACCCCATGCTTAAACTGGCCGACTTGCGCCGCATTGCTGCCATCTGCCGTGAACGCGGCATCATTGCAGTGGCCGACAATACCTTTGCCAGCCCGCGAGTACAACGTCCGCTGGAACTGGGTTTTGATATTGTCGTGCATTCCATGACCAAATACCTCAACGGCCATTCTGACATCATCGGCGGTATTGCCATCGTCGGTGGCGAAGCACATCAGGCTGAATGGCGCGAGCGCCTGGGCTTTCTGCAAAATTCTGTCGGAGCGATAGCTAGCCCCTTCGACAGCTTCCTGGCTCTGCGCGGCATCAAGACGCTGAACATCCGCGTTGAGCGGCACAATGCCAACGGACTGGACCTCGCACAGTGGCTGGAACAGCAGCCCAAGGTCAGAAAAGTGTACTACCCCGGCCTTGCCAGTCACCCGCAGCATGAACTGGCGAAGCAGCAGATGGATGGTTTTGGCGGCATCATTTCCGTCGAGCTCGATACCGATCTGGCAGGTGCCCGCCGCTTCCTGGAACGCTGCGAAGTCTTTGCGCTGGCAGAAAGTCTGGGTGGTGTAGAAAGTCTGATCGAACACCCAGCCATCATGACGCATGCCACCATCCCTGCGGAACAAAGGGCGATACTGGGGATTACCGACTCTTTCGTGCGCCTGTCTGTCGGCATAGAAGATGTGGAAGATCTGCGCCACGATTTGCAACAGGCGCTGGACGCCATATAAATTCTGGGCGACAAAACACAGGGAGTGTACTTCCGTACACTCCCTGTTTTTGCATCAGCCTGTTTCAAGCCTGGATTCGATACACTATTTCAACAACTTGATATTTCGCCATGGACGCGGGTCCTTGTCGACAATAGGACTGAACTGTGCTGGCGGAGGAGCTGCAACACCTCCTGTAACACCTGCCACAATGGTCGGGCAGGCACCGGTGGTGGCATAAGTCAGTGCGGCAGACAAACGATATTCGCTGACATTGCCCAGCTCATGATTCAAGTCATCCGGTACATAACACGCCGGTGTAAAACCATTCGTGTAATCCCCTTTGGCCAGCGCATTCACACCGGCAAACTGAATCGCAAAATACGCCGTGTTGCAGTTATTGGTCTGGATAAAACCATAGGGCTTGCCGCAAGTTGTATCACCGATCAGTATCACTTTCATGAAAGGTGTCAGGCCATTGATGATGGATTCGCTGGCGGAACAGGTATTGCTGCCGGTAATCACAAACACACGTGGCAAGTTCAGCGTCGGCAGGAAGCGGTTATTCGAATCGGTGTCATAAAAATAGGACACATTATCAGCCGTCATGTCGGCATGCTTGTCATTGAACTGCAATTGTTCAAAAATCTTGTTGGTGACCTTGCTGCCGCCTATCATGGCCGACAGTTCATTGGCTATATACAGATAGCCGCCACCGTTATACCGCAGGTCCAGCACCAGATCATCAATCCCGCTTTGCTGGAACTTGCGTATGCTACTGACAAGTGGCGACTCCGCCGTACGGATATGGTCGGTAAACACCATATAGCCTATCTTCTTGCCGTTGACGTTCAACACCTGATTTTGCAACACCGGCGTGGTCGTCACCGTCACGGCGGTCATGGTCACATTGCGGCTGGTACTGCTGCCATCCTGCACCTGGAAGCTATGAGACTCAGACTTGGAAGGATACAGGGCGTTGTACTGCGCATCATTGATGTACGAACCCAGCGCAGCATTATCGACGCTGACCAGCGTGGTACCACGCTTGATCTGCGCCTGATCAGCAGGTGACCCGGGCTGCACATAACGCACGCGTATCTTGCTGCCTTCACGCACCAGGCTATAGCCGTAGCTGACATCTTCACCTGACTGGAAATAACTGTCTATGCTGCCCTGCTCAGAGGTAAAACTGAACCTGTCCTTGGACCTGACCAGCAATGCAGTGAAATAATCTTCTGCCGTACCGTACTGCGCAGGCGACACATCAATAATGTCGCGGTACCACAAATACACATCATCCAGATGTGAGCGCACCCAGGATTTTTTACCGTCTACCGTACAAATATTGGCCAGACTCTCAGGTGTGGCCAGCGTGCTGGCGAGGTTCAGGTTATTGTCCTTGACACCAATCAGGTCAAGCGCGGCAGTGGTTGAGCTAATGGTAACAGCCGCAGCAATGGCCATGGTCTTGCTGATATTATCATCCAGGCTGTTGTAGTTCAAACCCTGTTGTACCGCGAAATAATTGGCGACATTCAATTTATTATTAAGCAAAGCTGGCACCCAGCTCCAGGTTGGGTCATTGACGTAGGCACGTGCAGCGATCAGCATGGCCCTGACGATATGTCCTTTTGTAATACCGGCTGTCAACTGGCTGGACCAGTAATCAATTTCCAGGGCAGTCGGTGCCGTACTGCCGCTTCTGCCCAGCACATTTTTGTAAATGATGCGGATGAAATCATCATTGCTCATGCCACTCGCATAACCGGTCAATGCCGGTGACTGCAAGGCAACCAGATAAAAACTGTCGGCGATCTGGTCATCCGACAGGCCTGCCTTCATCTGGTCTATCCAGTAGGCCAGTCCATCCGCGTCCGGTACACGGTTAAAGAAGGCGACATACAGGTCGATCAGAGAATTCAAACTGGTCGCGGAAATGGAATTAGCTTTGTCACCAACCCCCAGGTTCACGTGAAAATCAGAAAACTGTACGGTTGTAATATTGCTGGCCAGCGTCACGGTCGTGCCGCCAGCACGTGTATCGCTGACGATAAAACCGCTGATGCCGGAATTCGTCACTTTGGTAATCGTGTAGTCCTGGCGCCTGCCGGAAAACACCATGGTATCGGCACTGACAGGTGCTGCCTGCGCTGGCGGTGCAGCGGCAGGTGCAGTAGGTGCGGCAGAGGGGATGGCAGAATTGGCCGCAGTTTTACTGTCCTGGCCACCGCATGCTGCCAATATCAGTGTCAGGGTCAGGACCGACAAGGCAGATAGCGCGTTACTTCTTTGCTTAAAGCTCAACATGTTGATTCCAGAATCGGGTTGCGTTTGATTATGAACAGTACTGCGAACACATTTCCTTAACAGGGGTTAAATACACCCCACATATATGGACCATGATAAATCCGGACCATAATAAAGTTTCATCATTGCTATTGCTTGCCTGCATTACCATTCTGCAACAGGCTTTGATTGAATTAAGTAAAATAGCGAAGCAAATTGAAACACATTGTTAAAAATTAATATTTCAGAATCATATCTCAAATTTCATGATTGCCAAGCATGACGACACGTTGCAGTTGGGCTAACCCCTCTAATCCTTTGTACCTGCATTATCACGACCATGAATGGGGTGTGCCCTGTCATGATGAGCGACGTCTGTTTGAAATGCTGAACCTGGAAGGTGCGCAAGCGGGCCTGAGCTGGGAAACCATATTGAACAAGCGCGAAAATTACAGACAGGCATTTGACCAGTGGGATGCAAAAAAAATTGCCGCCTATGGCCCGGACAAAGTCACAGAATTGCTGGCCAACCCCGGCATCGTCAGAAACCGTCTGAAGGTCGCTGCGGCAATCACCAATGCACAGGCCTATCTGCGCCTGTGTGAAGAAGTTGGCGGGCTCGATGCTTACCTATGGGGCCATATTGAGGGTAAGCCACTGCTTAACAATGGCGAACGCATCATCACGACGGCCCTGTCGGATCGCATTTCAAAAGACCTGGCAAAACGCGGTTTCAAATTCGTCGGCTCCACCATTATCTACGCCTATATGCAAGGTATAGGCATGGTCAACGACCACGCTGCCGATTGCGCATGGCGGCATCAGGCAGGCACATCCAAGGCTGCTCGCAAGACGGTGGGGGAAAGCGGAAAGTAAAGACTATCAGGTACCATTTAACGGTACCTGGGCATGAGGTAATACAGACTTATTGAGTCAGAATTGTTGATTCAAGCCTGCTCATTGCTGTTGGGGTGTTGTGCCAGTGATTGCAGGGGTCCCGGCGGTTGCGGGTTTTCCAACAGCTGCACCGGCACTTCCACGCGCACAGGCTTGCTGTGCATATTGGTGGCAGACAGAACATTGTCATTGATTTCCGGACTGGCATTCCAGACCGGGTCATCGATACTTTCAAATACGCTTTTCAGTTGCTTGCCCCAGGTATTGCGTATCATCTGGAAATACTGGTTCTTTTCATCAATGGTGACGAAATGGGTGATGGCCAGTTTATTGTCTTCATACACCAGCAAATCCAGCGGTAAACCAACAGACACATTGGAACGTAGGGTCGAATCCATGGAAATCAGTGCGCATTTGGCGGCTTCATCCAGTGGCGTGGTAGGGGTAACCACACGGTCTATGATGGGCTTACCGTACTTTGCTTCGCCAATCTGGAAATAGGTATTTTCATTATGCGATTCAATGAAATTACCGGCAGAATAAATCTGGAACAGGCGGCAGCGCTCACCCTTGATCTGTCCACCGAAAATCAGGCTGACATTAAAATCGATACCGAATTCGGACAAAGCCTGGGCATCGCGATGATGCACCATACGTACCGCCTCACCGACGATGCGGGCGGCTTCATACATATTCGGGGCGGTCCAGATGGTATTACCTTTGCCATCTATATGTTCGGAAACAAGTTGTCGTATCGATTGCGAGATGGACAGATTACCAGCGCTCATCAGCACCATGGTGCGATCGCCTGGGTTTTCAAATACCGACATTTTACGGAAAGTGCCTACCTGATCCACACCCGCATTGGTACGAGAATCAGAAAGAAACACCAGGCCGGCGTCAAGCCGCATGCCAACACAGTAAGTCATAGAGCAAAGTCTTGGTGGAACGAAGTGGGGATTCTACCTTAATCTTGCCCCGGATAAAGCATCAGCATGCTGCAAAATGTGGCATACATGCCCGTCAATCCAGGGTAAATCAGGGGTAAATCAACAATAAATTAAATTTTTTATATTGTATGTTGCTATATTGCATTCATGTATTGCCACACTCAACGCTGCGTCACCTGTACGTTGACATGCATGGTTTCCTGCCCGCCACCGCGCCTGACACCGCGTACCGGAGCAGCTGAATCATAATCACGACCGATAGCCAAACGACAATACGTATCTGTCATCAAAC
Source organism: Undibacterium sp. Ji49W (assembly GCF_049340205.1). NCBI lineage: Bacteria > Pseudomonadati > Pseudomonadota > Betaproteobacteria > Burkholderiales > Oxalobacteraceae > Undibacterium > Undibacterium sp. Ji49W. Next base: position 216,006 of record NZ_JBMPOW010000004.1, read on the forward strand.
AGGCATGGGTCACGTCCACGCTGACCCAGCCAGAATAATCTGCATCGTCTACCCAGGCATCAACCCAGGCATGACTCTCCGCATGATTAGTCGATTCGGGGTCAATATAGCCAGACACATAACGGGCCGGAATGCCACGCGCATGGCAACAGGCCAAAAACAGGTGGGCATGGTCCTGGCAAACCCCGCGGCCCAATTGCAAGGCATCGCTGGCGCTGGTAGTGACGATGGTTGCACCAGTCTGATACTCGACCGCACCGCGGATGTGCACCGCCAGATTGAGCAGTGCACCAGTTGTGGTCTTGCCCTGATCGGGCAAATGACTGCCGGCGAAGTCAAGAATCGAAGCCACCGGCTCGGTCAAACGGGTAGGCACAGTAAATACCAGTGGCGAAAAGGTGTCCTGATCAGTAATCCGGCCCTGATACGGCATGGCCAGTTCCACCACACCTTCGGCAATGATGGATACTTCATGATGCAGGCCAGTGATGGTCAGTGTATGTGAGGGATTGCCATACGCATCTATATAGGCATGGCGTTGCCCGGCCGTCCTGATCTGCCATGACATCGCATGCTGGTTTTGCTCGGCACGCGGTGTCAGGCGCAGTTGCTGTATGGTATAGGTCAGTGGTGCAGAATAACGGTATATGGTCTCGTGACGAATGATAAGTTGCATGATTTTCCAGGTGATCTAAGCTGCCAGCGGAACCAGGAAGTCACGGCTGACACGATTACCCAGCTCAAAAATATTTTCCAGGAATGTGGTCAGGGTATCATGCAGACCGGCATCCAGTATTTCTTCTATGCGGGCAAATTTCAGTTCTGCATGCAGTTTGCCAGCAAAACGTTCTGTATCAGCAGACACATCATTACGTACCTCGCGCAGATTGGCGACCACTTCATCCATGCAGGCCAGCAGCGAACGCGGCATATCACCACGCAATATCAATAATTCGGCCACCCGTTCAGGAGTGATCACATCGCGATATACCTTGCGATAAATTTCAAAGCCCGATACCGAACGCAGCAGCGCTGCCCAGTAGTAAAATTCTCTTTGAAGGCTATCATTGCCACGCTGGCTTTCTTTCGCACCATGGAATTTCACGTCCAGTATGCGCGCCGTATTATCAGCACGTTCAATGAAAGTGCCAAGACGGATGAAATGCACGGCCTCATCTTTCAGCATGGTACCCAGGGTAACGCCACGTGACAGATGGGAGCGGTATTTGACCCATTCAAAAAACTGGCTGGGGTCATTTTCCAGCACATGGTCAGACAATCTTTCCTGCATGTCCAGCCAGGTGGCATTCTGGGTTTCCCATACTTCCGTGGTCAGCGTACCGCGCACGGCACGGGCATTTTCACGTGCTTCTTTCAGGCAGGAGGCAATCGATGACGGGTTCATGGGATCTTTCACCATGAAATCGAGTACATCTTTTTTGGTCAGTATTCCATATTGATGGTCAAAGGCAGACTGCAATTCAGAGATGCCGAGCATGGCACGCCAGCCCTGTTCGGCATCTTCTGCCGACTGCGGCAACATGGAAGTCTGGATATTCACATCCAGCATGCGTGCGGTATTTTCAGCGCGTTCGGTATAACGCGCCATCCAGAACAAGTGATCAGCAGTGCGGCTTAACATGGTATTTTCCCTCAATCTTCAAAACCTGTTGCAACATTCAATGGCAGCCCGGCATTCGTGCACCAGGATGAGAAGGTGCATGAGGCGATTAATTTTCCAGTATCCAGGTATCCTTGGTACCGCCCCCCTGTGAAGAATTCACAACCAGTGAACCTTCTTGCAGGGCGACGCGGGTCAGACCACCCGGCACCATGGAGATATGCTTGCCCGACAAGACAAAAGGACGCAAATCAATATGTCGCGGGGCGATGCCGTTTTCCACAAAGGTCGGGCAGGATGACAATGCCAGCGTAGGCTGAGCGATATATCCGTCCGGCTTGGCCAGCAGGCGTTGACGGAAATCTTCTATCTGCTGCTTGCTGGACGCAGGCCCGACCAGCATGCCGTAACCGCCGGCGCCATGTACTTCCTTGACCACCAGTTCGGACAGGTTGGCCAGGGTGTAGGACAGGTCTTCCGGTTTGCGACATTGGTAGGTAGGCACGTTATTCAATATCGCGTCTTCAGACAGGTAAAACTTGATCATGTCCGGTACAAAAGGATAGATGGATTTGTCATCTGCCACACCGGTGCCGATGGCATTCGCCAGCGTGACCCGGCCAGCGCGATAGACCGACAGCAAGCCAGGTACACCGAGTGAAGAATCCGGGCGGAAGGCCAGCGGATCAAGAAAATCATCATCAATGCGGCGATAAATCACGTCTACCCGCTTAGGGCCCCGTGTGGTACGCATGAAGACGGCATTGTCATTGACAAACAGATCCTGCCCTTCCACCAGTTCCACGCCCATTTGCTGCGCCAGGAAAGCATGTTCAAAATAGGCAGAGTTATACATGCCGGGAGTCATGACCACTACCGTAGGATCATCCCCCCCCATAGGTGCAACCGAGCGCAAATTGTCCAGCAACATATCGGGATAGTGATCGACCGGGGCAATCTTGTTGCGGGTAAACAGCTCGGGGAAGAGGCGCATCATCATCTTGCGATCTTCCAGCATATACGACACGCCGGAAGGTACACGCAGATTATCTTCCAGCACATAAAACTCGCCTTCACCGGCGCGCACGATATCCACACCGGCAATATGGGCATAAATATCGGAAGCCACCGAAATACCCTGCATTTCTGGCCGGTATTGGGCATTTTTGTAGATTTGTCCGGCAGGGATAATGCCTGCCTTGATGATTTTCTGGTCATGATAAATATCATGAATGAACATGTTCAGTGCCTGTACCCGCTGCACCAGGCCTTTTTGCAATTGCGCCCATTCATTCGCAGGAATGATCCTGGGGATGATATCGAAGGGAATCAGGCGCTCAGTACCAGCATCGTCGCCATAGACGGCAAAGGTGATACCAACGCGACGGAAGCTGAGGTCGGCTTCGGCGCGCTTGCGCTGTAGCCTGTCGGCAGACTGCTGTGCCAGCCAGTTGCAAAATTCGCGATAGTGCTCGCGGGTGTGACTGTTGTTGCCGGGGTTACCGAGCGTGCCAAGCGTGCCTGCATAGTCGGCCGCCATTTCATTGAAAAATTTTGCCATGTTCAAGTCTCGCAGTTACAGTACTACAACAGCATATCAAGAAACGTGCCAGTTCTTGTGCTGATTTGCAGCGAGCGAATTTTTCTCAGGCGGATGTTGTTTGGCGAGCAAAACATGCTTGCGGGATGCAAGATGTAGGAGTATGCAGGAATATTTGGGAGAAACGCACAAGCTGGCTGGCAGCTTGCGCGGGTACGATACGGTTTGAAAAGCTATACTTACACTACGATAGTCTGATGCTCATCACCTGCACGTGCACGGATTTCACCAATACGGTACACGGTTTCACCGGCTGCGGCCAACTGGGCCAAGGCAGCGTCTGCCAGTTCAGCAGCAACAATCACCACCATGCCGATACCGCAGTTGAATACGCGGTGCATTTCTGCATCAGCGACGCCGCCGTGCTGTTGCAGCCAGGTGAACAGCGGTGGCAATGTCCATGCGTCTTTGTGCAGGACCGCAGTCAGTTTGTCACCCAGTACACGTGGAACGTTTTCGACCAGGCCACCACCGGTGATGTGGGCCATGCCTTTGACTTCCAGGGACTCCATCAGGGCCAGCAGTGGTTTAACGTAGATGCGGGTAGGTGCCATCAGGGCATCGCCCAGGCTGCGGCCATGGAAATCAGCACTCAGGTCTGGCTTGGCGACTTCGATGATCTTGCGCACCAGCGAGAAACCGTTGGAATGGATGCCGGAAGAAGCCAGACCCAAAATCACGTCACCTGGCTGGATTTTGCTGCCATCAATGATTTTCGACTTCTCTACGGCACCTACCGCAAAACCGGCCAGGTCATATTCGCCATCAGGATACATGGACGGCATTTCGGCGGTTTCTCCACCGATCAGAGCACAACCCGCCTGTTCGCAACCAAAGGCCACGCCCTTGATAACGTCGGTGGCGGTTGCCACGTCCAGCTTGCCGCAGGCAAAATAGTCGAGGAAGAACAGTGGTTCCGCACCCTGTACCAGAATGTCATTGACACTCATGGCCACCAGGTCGATACCAACGGTGTCATGCTTGTTGAGGTGGAAAGCCAGTTTCAGCTTGGTGCCCACGCCATCAGTGCCGGAAACCAGGACAGGTTCCTTGTATTTTTTGCTGACTTCAAACATGGCGCCAAAACCGCCTATGCCAGCCATGACACCTTCGCGCATTGTTCGTTTGGCAAAAGGTTTGATGGCGTCAACCAAGGCGTCGCCAGCGACCATATCGACACCAGCGTCGGCGTAAGAGAGAGAAACAGGGGTAGAAGTGCTCATGATATTCGGCAATAGGGGCAGGAGGCGGTAAAATAGAGAAATTGCCAGAAAAGTCCGGCAAAACCGCTATTTTAACAAATTGACCGCGAAAACTCTGTTTTTTGGGACCATGCAGCAAATTTGATAACATTTTGACTACTAACCAGCCATAAAAATGCCATTTTCTTTTACGTCGGAGCAAAAACAATCCATGCTGTGGCTGGCCCTGGCATTTGGCCTGCTGTTACTGCTGTCACTGCTGGGTCCGGTGCTGATGCCCTTCATCGTCGCCAGTATCCTGTCCTATGTGCTGACCCCCTGGGTGGACAAGCTGTGCGCCCTGCGCATACGCAAATTCAACCTGCCGCGTTCAGTGGCGGCCACACTGATCATCGTAGTCCTGATTGCGGCAATACTGGCTATGGTCCTGATCATGGTACCTATCCTGCAAAAGGAAGTACCGCAATTCCAGGATCAGATTCCACGTTTCTTCGACAAGCTGGATCAGATGCTGGCTCCCATGTTGTCTGAATTTGGCATCAAGGTACGTCTCGACAGCAATGGCATCAAGGCTTTACTGACGGAACAGATGGCCAGCAGCGGTGATGTCATCGGTAAAGCCGTCCTGAATTCGATACGTGTTGGTGGCACTGCTCTGCTCGGTATGGTCGCCAATTTATTGCTGATCCCCATCGTACTGTTTTATCTGCTGATGGACTGGCATGTACTGATCAAGCGCCTGAGTCATTTCATACCGCGCCGCTTTGTCAAACAAACTGCCAGTGCAGTCGCCGAAGTCGATGAATTGCTGGCGCAATACCTGCGCGGGCAAATTCTGGTGATGATCGTGCTGGCCGTGTATTACTCGGTCGCACTCAGCATCGCCCGTTTTGACCTGGCGCTGCCGGTCGGCATCATTACCGGCTTTCTGGTGTTCATCCCTTACCTGGGTTACGGACTGGGGCTGGTACTGGCGCTGATCGGTGCTATCCTGCAATTTGATGGCTTTAGCGGTCTGGTTTCTGTCGCCATTATTTATGGCATAGGCCAAATGCTGGAATCGTTTTATCTGACACCACGCCTGGTGGGTGAGCGCATAGGCTTGCATCCCCTGACCGTGATTTTTGCCTTGATGGCATTCGGGCAACTGTTTGGTTTTATCGGCATCCTGATTGCCCTGCCTGCTTCAGCCATCGTCTCGGTTGCCGTCAAGCACTTGCGTGTGTCTTACATGAATAGCTCTTTTTATCGTCAGACATGAGGCAATTATTACTGGATCTGGACGCGCAGAAATTGCCGTCCCTTGCCACCTTTGTGGTCGGGCAAAATGCTGAACTGGCACAGTTGCTGGGCCTGTTTGCCCAGCGCATTACCAGTCAGTATGGTGAACGCTCGGTCTATATCTGGGGCGAAGCCGGTGCCGGCAAGACCCATTTGCTGCATGCACTGGCTGATGATGCCTCGGCCCGCTATATCCCGGCTGATGCACCGGAAAGTGCCTTTGACTTCACCGAAGGCGTCAGCCTGTATCTGCTGGACGACTGTGACCAGTTGCCACCGCTGAACCAGATCGCAGCCTTCAATCTGTTCAATGAAGCCCGTGCCCATGGCGGTTTTTTGGTCGGTGCCGGCAATCACCCGCCCATGATTTTGAATGTACGTGACGACTTGCGCACCCGTTTTGGCTGGGGTCTGATCTATCAGGTGCATGGTCTGACCGACGAAGACAAGATCGATGCCCTTGAACGTGCCGCCCACGCCCGTGGGATACAACTGTCGGCGGGCGTGTTACCCTATCTGATTACCCACTATCGGCGCGATATGAGTTATTTATCCGATATGCTTGATCAGCTGGACCATTATTCACTGGAAACCAAACGTCCTATTACCCTGCCGCTGCTGCGCGAACTGATGTTGCAGCAACAACCGGGCCCAGACTCTACAAATGACTAGCATGCGCAATATCGCCTTATTTGATCTTGATCACACCCTGATCCCCATCGATTCTGATTTTGAATGGGGACAGTTCCTGTGCCGCACCGGTGCCGTCGATGCCGATGCATTCGCTCGCCGCAATGCCGATTTTTTTGCCCAGTACCAGGCTGGCACGCTCGACCCGGTGGAATACCTGGAATTTGCCCTGGGTACGCTGGCACAATTCCCGCGCAACAAGCTCGATGACTTACATGGCCAATTCATGCAGGAAGTCATACAGCCTGTCTTGTTGCCAGCAGCCCATGATTTGATCAAAAAGCACCAGGATCAGGATGACCTGATCGCCATCATCACCGCCACCAACCGTTTCGTGACTGCACCAATAGCAAAAGCCCTTGGCGTGCAACATTTGATGGCAGCCGAACCGGAACTCGACGCTGCCGGCAATATCACCGGCAAACTGCTGGGTGTGCCCAGTTCGGGTGCTGGCAAGATCGTGCATTTGCAGGACTGGCTGGCAAAGCAGGAAGTGACACCGCTAAGGCAGCTCAGCGACTTTAACCATAGTTATTTTTACAGCGATTCGCAAAACGATATTCCGCTACTGGAACGCGTCAGCCACCCTGTCGCCACCAACCCCAATGAAAAACTGCGCGCCTATGCACAGACCAAGGGTTGGCCTCAACTTCACCTGTTTGACAAGCAATGATCAAGAAATTTATTCGCAAAATACTCGGCGTTAAAAACAAGAGCGATGTCGCCAGCGCCAACAGCAAGCCGACTGTGCTGGGTCCCAAAGACCACGGCATAGACCCGCAACTGGTGTCTGCGAATGCCATACGCATCACCCAGACCCTGCAAGAGAATGGCTTTAAAGCCTTTGTCGTCGGTGGTGCGGTACGTGATTTGCTGACCGGCGTCAAACCCAAGGACTTTGATATTGCCACCAATGCCACGCCGGAACAGGTGAAACGTCTGTTTCGCCGTGCCTTCATCATAGGCCGTCGCTTCCAGATCGTGCATGTGATGTTTGGCCAGGATCTGCTGGAAGTCACCACCTTCCGTGGCGCTGCCACCGATGGTGCACCCAAGGATGAACATGGACGCGTACTACGCGACAATACCTTTGGTGAACAGCACGAGGATGCGGCGCGCCGCGACTTTACCGTCAACGCCATGTATTACGATCCGGCCACACAAACCGTGCTCGACTATCACGGCGGCATGAAGGACGTGAAAAAGAAAACCCTGCGTATCATCGGTGTGCCGGAAGCGCGCTATCGAGAAGACCCCGTGCGCATGCTGCGCGTCGTGCGTTTTGCCGCAAAACTGCAATTCAACATTGATGCTGCAACACGTGCGCCGATCCCGGTAATGGCCCCCCTTATCAACAATGTGCCGGCAGCGCGCGTGTTTGATGAAATGCTGAAATTGCTGACCAGCGGCCATGCCATGGCCTGCCTGCAACAACTGCGCAAAGAAGGCCTGCATCACGGCCTGATGCCCTTGCTGGATGTCGTACTGGAACAGCCCCTGGGTGAAAAATTTGTGACACTGGCGCTGGCCAATACCGACCTGCGCGTGCAGCAGGGCAAACCGGTGTCGCCCGGCTTTTTGTTTGCGTCCCTGCTGTGGCATCAGGTGGTGGAAAAATGGGATGCCTACAAGGCTGCCGGTGAATTTCCCATTCCTGCGCTGCATCTGGCGGCGGATGATGTCCTCAATACCCAGACCGATGCCCTGGCAATACAGCGCAAGATAGGCTCCGACATGCGCGATATCTGGGCCATGCAGCCGCGCTTTGAAAAACGGGTCGGCAAGACGCCTTATAAAATGCTGGAACATCCACGCCTGCGTGCCGGTTACGATTTCCTGTTATTGCGTTGTGCATCGGGTGAAATTGATGCCGACCTGGGCGAATGGTGGACCGACTTTATTGATGGCGAAGCCGAAGAACGCGAGCGCCTGATCAATAGCAAACCCAAGGCCACCGCAGCCGAAGCCGGTGTCAAAAAACGCCGTCCACGCCGCCGGGCACCACGTAAAGCGGCTGCTGCTGCAGAATGAGCATTGCAGAATGAGCATGCAAGTTTTTATCGGCATAGGTGCCAATCTGGGTGATGCCAAAGCCACCGTAGGCAAGGCCATCGCAGCCCTGGCGCACCTGCCGGATACCACCCTGGTGGCACAGTCTGCCCTATTCGGTAGTGCACCTGTCGATTCATCCGGCGACGATTATGTCAATGCCGTAGCCGAACTGAACACCGGCCTGAGCGCCACTGCCCTGCTGCAACACCTGCAAGCCATAGAACTGGCCCACGGACGCGAGCGCCCCTACCACAATGCGCCGCGCACGCTGGATCTGGACTTGCTGTTGTATGGCGCAGAAAAAATCCAGACCGCCGAATTGCAGGTCCCGCATCCACGCATGACAGAGCGGGCTTTTGTGCTGCTGCCGCTATTACAACTGGCCGCCGGTATCCACATCCCCGGCAAAGGCCATGCACAAGATTTTGTGGCCGCCGTCGCCAGTCAGCGCATCTACGAATTCCCCCCCAACTGAACACGCCGCCAACATGTCATCAACATGCGGCATAGCCCAACGCGAGGTACCATGCAAATCCCCATCATCGTCCAGACCACAGGCCTGCTGATACTCTCCAACGTCTTCATGACCGTAGCCTGGTATGGCCACCTGAAAAACTTTTCCAGCAAAGCCTGGTGGATAGCCGCCCTCGCCAGCTGGGGCATCGCCCTGTTCGAATACCTGCTGCAAGTGCCCGCCAACAGAATCGGCTACACTACCTACAGCCTGGCACAACTAAAGATATTACAGGAAGCCCTGACCCTGATCGTCTTCGTCCCCTTCGCCATGTTTTACATGGGACAGCCATTCAAACTGGATTATGTTTGGGCGGGTTTGTGTCTGGTAGGCGCCGTGTATTTTATTTTTAGAAGCTGAATGAACACAGATTTATCGAAGCGAGAAAAACAGTAAATAAGCAGTGTTTTGAATTTGATTTTGCAGTTGTTTCTGGTTTTGACGTCGCTGTTGATCTTAATCCGCTTGGGACGTAGCAATTTGTGCATCACAGAAAATGGATCAGAAAGCTTCGTGTTTGAGCGAAGCGAGTTTCGAAGCTTTCCCATTTTTTGTGATGCACAAATTGTGCTGAAGCGCAGCGCAAGCACCCGAAGGGCAAGTCTGCGGTCGCCTTTCTTTGATTCCTTTCTTGGCGAAGCAAAGAAAGGAATTCGGCCGCCGGGCCGAGACCCGGCCTGGTCAATCAACAGCAATAGAATTTGCCTAAAAAGACACTATAAAAATAACTGAAGCTTGCAAACAAATCGGAATTAAAAATATGTAGGACTTAAGCAAAATTGTTCCAGAATGTAAGTACGATTAGGACATGTGTACTGACGAACGAATCGGAATTAAGAATAAAGAAAAATAACAATTAGAAGATGTAGGTGGAGACAAACATCGCTGTCAAACAAAAACCAAACGACAGCATCACCTCTGGAGAAAAAGAATGGCTGAATATTTGCAAGACCGTAAAGCAGTAAGCATTCCCGGCTTAATCAGCATGCGTGAAAAAGGTGAAAAAATCACCATGCTCACCTGCTACGACGCCAGTTTCGCATCCCTGATGGACCGCTGCGGTGTAGAAGTTTTACTCATCGGTGATTCCCTCGGCATGGTATGCCAGGGGCACGACTCCACCCTGCCGGTGACACTACAGGATATCGCCTACCACACCGCCGCCGTCGCCCGTGGCAATCAAAAAGCCCTGGTGGTGGCCGACATGCCCTTTGGCAGCTACGCCACGCCGGAAGTTGCCTTCAACAGCGCCGTGCAACTGGTACAGGCGGGGGCGCAAATGGTCAAACTCGAAGGTGGTACCTGGTTGCTGCCGACCATCAAGTTTTTGACCGAGCGCTCCATACCCGTCTGCGCACATCTGGGCCTGACACCACAATCCGTCCATCAATTGGGTGGCTACAAGGTACAGGGCAAGACCGATGCATCAGCCAACTTGCTCAAATCAGAAGCGCTGGCAGTACAAGCCGCAGGTGCCACCATGATCGTACTGGAAGCAATTCCCGCCAGCCTGGGCAAGGAAGTGACAGAGTCACTGCATATCCCCACCATAGGCATAGGTGCAGGTGTCGATTGCGCTGGCCAGGTATTGGTCATGCATGATTTGCTGGGCGTGTTCCCTGGCCGCAAAGCCCGTTTCGTGAAAAATTTCATGGAGGGCCAGACCAGCATTGATGCAGCCGTGCTGGCGTATGTGGCAGCAGTCAAGGACCAGTCTTTCCCAGCGCTGGAACACAGTTTCTAAGAACCTGTTTACGATCTGTGGCGAGCGAGCGTCAGCGGGGTGAAGAGCAGCGCAAAAAGCGGAATGTACTCTAGTACATGAGCATTTTGAGCAGCACATGAGCCCTGATCACGCTCGCGCAGTAAGATCGAAAACAGGTTCTAAAACAAAAACAGCCCGCAAAGCATGTGCCTGCGGGCTGTTTTCATTCGACGTTTGGTCAGTGCTAATCCGCCAGCACTGATTGCAAAGACACTGGGCGGCTGGCCTGGGTGTTCGGGAACAACCACCAGCGCCTGCCGGTTTGCGGTTCGGCGATATCGACTTCTTCGCCCATTTGCGGCGTGCTGATTCGCACACCATGTTGCTGTGCCAGGGCAACAATGCGCTCAAACGGCTCAAACCAGCTGTGCATGGACAAATCAAACGTGCCGTTATGGATAGGCAGCATGGTTTTGCCGCGCAAATCCAGATGTGCCTGCAAAGACTCTTCCGGTTGCATGTGGATGTCTGGCCACATTTTGTTATAGGCACCGGTTTCCATCAGGGTCAGGTCAAACGGACCATACTTGTCGCCTATCTCTTTAAAACCCTTGAAGTAGCCGGTGTCGCCGCTAAAAAAGATTTTCAGGTCAGGTGCCATGATGGTCCAGGATGCCCACAGGGTCTGGTCACGGTCATGCAAGCCACGGCCAGAAAAATGCTGGGCTGGCGTCGCCACAAACTGGATATCGCCAACCTGGGTGCTTTGCCACCAGGCCAGTTGCTGGATTTTTTCACGGGCTATACCCCATTTGACCAGACGCTCACCGACGCCTGTTGGTGTCAGGAAATGTTCGGTCTTCTTGGCCAGTTGCAAAATGGCGGAATAATCGAGATGGTCATAATGGTCGTGCGACAGAATCACACCCTTGATCGGTGGCAGATCAGCAATGCTGATGGGCGGCTGATGAAAACGCTTGGGGCCCATCCACTGAAAAGGCGAAGCACGTTCAGAAAACACCGGATCGGTCAGCCAGAATTCGCCCTGCAATTTCAGCAACAAGGTCGAATGCCCAAGGCGGTACAGACTATTGTCTGGTGCCGCCAGCAATTGCGCTGTCGTCAAATCAAATACAGGAATGCTGCCGCTGGGAACCGTATCTTTGGGTTTATCGAAAAAGAATTTCCAGGCTATGCGCAAATTCTGCAAAAAACCTGGCTCACGTACTGGTGCCTGATTCACAAAGGTTTTGCCTTCTTCCTGCGGTATGGTGTTGCGTAAGCCCTCTGCGGGGCTGGAGTAAGAAACATAAGCCATGTTGATCAACGCTCCTGTCAGTATGGTGTGCCCTTGCAGGCACGAAATTCATTCAATTCGCCGAATCCGCTCAAGCTGGTTCTGATGCCTGGTGAATTATTACACTACACAGTGTAGTTTTTAAATCAGAGAAAGTAAACTACTTAGTGTAAAATTCTTTTGTGAATATAATTAGCTAAGATTAATATAATAACAATATGTCCAATCCCATCCGCCAGACTGACCGCAAGCGCGAAGCCATATTGCAGGCTGCCATTCAAGAATTTCGCCTGCACGGCTTTGAATCCACCAGCATGGACAAGATTGCTGCCACCGCTATCGTCTCCAAACGGACTGTGTATAACCATTTCCCCAGTAAAGACGATTTATTCGCCGCAATATTGTTGAAATTGTGGAAAAATGCTGTTTCTCAGGATGATTTTCATTATCAGCGCGAAAAAAGCCTGCGCGAACAGCTCGAAACTTTCCTTGGTAACAAGATGCTCCTGATGTGTGATACCAATTTCATTGACCTCGCCCGTGTCGCCATCGCCGCCACCATCCACACTCCGGACCGCGCCAGAGATATGGTGGAACGCATGAACAAGCGGGAAGAAGGCATCGTCGCCTGGATCAGGGCAGCACAGGCAGATGGCAAACTCAAGGCGGGCGATGCCATCCTCATGGGTGACATGTTGCAGGGCCAGCTCAAATCGATGGCCTTCTGGCCCCAGGTAGCTATCAGCCAGCCCGTGTTGGATGTGGCACAGCAGAAGCAGTTGATCGAGTTGACGGCGGGATTGTTTTTGGGGTATTACGAACTTGTGCCTGACGCAGCTTAAGCAAAGCTGCCATCAATGTAACCGTAACATTCGTAAAATATCAAAAATGAAAAAACTTCACTTGATCGCTACGTTTTTCTTCGTTTACTTATTTATTTTCTTTTTAGCAAATACCTTCATAGGTTCCCGACCGCCTATGCCGTTTCTGCCATACGGCGCGATAATGCTGATGGTAATAGGTATCGCTGTCATTTCAGCGATTTCAGCGCACACCGTCAAAACAAGGCAAGCTGCATTTCTTCGCGTGTTCACGTTTTGCTGCGTGCTGTTCGCATTATATTTACTGGTACAGATATATATGTACCTCAGCCTCGGCGACAATATTTACTGGATACGTACCGCAGTCAATCTTCCGCTCGTTTTTATATGTTGGTATTCTGTTGTGAACCTGCCCAAGCTGCGGCAGATTTTATTGAACAAGCCAAATTTGCTGGACAATTGAATATCCCGATGCAAGCTAAGGGCCAACGCTGAATCAGGCATGCCTGATCATAAGCTCATGGCGACGCCGTGGCTGTTGTCCAGCGTAAAAGAAAACAACGCTTCACAACTGCGCCTTCCCTTCCTGCTGAGGACAGTCTTCTTACCATCATTACGGCGATGCATTCTCCTCCCCCGCATCACATCGCCATGTCACACCCCTGTCATCAAAATCTCGCATGATGATTAAATAGTCATGCAATTAAAATAATAATTAGCTTGCAATAAATACTATCTGCATTAGGATGGTAAGGATTATTTTATTGACATGTATTGTGCCGGTAAATGATGCAAGCCAGGCGACAAAACCCCACCACTTGAAAGGATGGACATGGAACAGTATCAAGTCATTGCGAGTAATGACAAAGCGCTTTTCAGCCTGAAACTGCATCGTGGCGACGGCATGCTGTTACTGGGCATGAACTGGAAAACCGGTAAACCGCCTGTCGATTTTGTCGGCTTTGCGATTGAATACAAGGAACCGGGTGGCCAGCAATATTTTGCCATCAAGAACCGCCTGTCATTTACTGAAAAAGACGGCAACTTCAATCCGGAAAGCCTGTCCACCCGTCTGTCACCGATACAGAAATTTCGCTGGATCCATTTCCCCCGCAATGCCGATATGAAAGGTAGTTTCATCTACCGTGTCACGCCAGTATTCATGAGTCCGGCCGATGTATTAAGCTATGGCGAAGCGCAAGAAGCCAGCATCGTGCTACAGAGGGAAACTTACGATGGACAGTTGAATGTGGCCTATACACGTGGCTTCGTATCTTCCCAGGCTTTTGTTGACCGTTACACCGCCGCCGCAATACCGACACTGCTGCCAGCCCAGGCAGATGATGGCTTAACATTCAAACCCACCAACCCCAAAGCAGAAGAAGCACTGGCCTGGATGGGCTTTGAAGCCCGCAGTGCGATACTGGAAGTGCTGGACAAGGCGATTGCAGATACCAGTGCCAAGGTCAGTGTGGCGGCGTACGACCTCAACGAACCTGGTGTGCTTGAAAGACTGGAAAAACTCGGGAACCGTCTGCGCGTCATCATCGACGACAGCGGCAGCCATGGAGACGAACATTCAGCAGAATCACAAGCCACCACGCGTCTGATCGCAAGCGCCGGTGCCGGCAACGTGATGCGCCAGCATATGCGCGGACTGCAGCACAATAAAACCATCGTCGCCAGGGGAAATCAAATCAACAGTGTGGTCTGTGGCTCGACCAATTTTAGCTGGCGTGGTTTCTTTGTCCAGGCCAATAATGCCATCATCCTGCATGGCGACGGTCCTGTGAAATTATTCCAGACGGCATTCGACCATTATTGGGAAAACAAACCTGCCAGCTTTGCCAGTGGCTCATCGGCAGGCTGGCAAAGCCTGGGGCTGGACAAGATAGATGCCCAGGTGACGTTTTCCCCGCATGGCAGCAAGAATGCTGCGCTGGATGACGTAACCAAAGACATCGCCCTGACTGAATCGTCACTACTGTTTTCACTGGCATTCCTGTACCAGACACCTGGGTCGATACAGGACATGATCAAAACAGTGGCAACCGACCCAGCCAAGTTTGTCTATGGTATCTCGGACAAGGAAGTGACAGGTCTGTCGCTGACCACCCCGAATGGCAAATCAACGGAAGTCTATCCATCTGCACTGGGCAAGACTGCACCACCACCTTTCCATGAAGAACCGACCGGTGGCGGTGGTACCCGCATGCACCACAAATTTGTGGTGATCGACTTCGACAAGCCGACTGCACGCGTGTACATGGGTTCCTATAATTTTTCACAATCAGCGGACCACAACAATGGTGAAAACCTGCTGCTGATCCGCGACCGGCGCGTTGCCGTGTCATATACCGTCGAAGCCTTGCGCATGTTTGATCACTACCAGTTCAGGATCAAGGAGAAAAATTCCAAAGATGCCAATAGCCCCCTGGTACTGACCAAACCACCGCAAAAAGCGGGGGAACACGCATGGTGGGAAAGCAGTTACCGCGATCCACTCAAGATACGTGACCGCGTGCTGTTTTCCTGATACGAAGATACGGGGCAGAATACCTCTGCACCACTACAAAGCCTGACGTAGCGACGTTGGCAGCATTTGCCGCATTTGCCACATTTGCTGCCAAAGGCAATAACATTGAGGAGATGAATATGGCATTAAGCACTTACGGCATATTGAAAGGCACCGTTGTCGGCCACCTGCGCGACGCTGACGATGATCACTACCAGATTCTGGTACGTTGCGGCACTACCTTGCACAGGATTGCATCCAACGTCAAATCATCAGCACCGAAATCGCCGTCCACTGTCCTGTTTCTTTCGGCAACATCGCTGCCTGAAGCTTATACCAAAAGTTTGCAGGCACTGGCTCCGGGTTATAAAAAACTGCCATCCAAACCCGCCGGTCTGGCGCTGGATTATGTACGTAGCGGCATCTTCAAAACTGGCAACATGAAACCCCTGCCGCCTGATGCACCTGGTGCCGACAATGACCTCAAAGACTTGCTGGAAACAGCCGTCATCAAAGCCATGCAACAAAGCGGCGCTGTCATCTATGCACTGGGCGCGAAATGGGGGCCGGAACAGGGCAAGGCTGACAAGTATTTCAAATTCAGCCCCGGCAATGGCATCCATGACATACACATGAACCAGGGTAACGATGGCTCCTACAAGAAAGACAATGGTGTCTATCAGGATGGTGCCCTGATCATCGAATATCCGGGCAATAAATGGCGCGCCTTTTTCTTTGCTTTCCAGTCCCAGACTTTTGATACTGACGATGCGGGCAATCCCAGGACATCCACCGCTACACCGGCAGCCAAACCGAAAAAAGCGACCGTAAGCGCGCAAGCGGCTGCATCAAAGAAAAGTGCAAAAAAACCAGTCAAACCAGCGACGAAAAAGACCAGTACAAAACGCAAAACCAAACCCGCGTAGTAGCCGTAGTAGCAAACAGCAGCACTTTTCGGTCTTCAAGGTTTGCTGTTTTCAGTTCCCCCTGAAAGCAGCAAACAGCAGCAAACCCTGTTCCTGTCACATCGCCCGGCAAATTCGGGATCATCACACCCAGGCCTGCCATCCTTGAGCAAGCCAATCAATGCTATATTTGCGGCAACTGCTTATTTAGTGCATGCCAGCATCTTCCAAAAAAATGATCCGTTATGAGTGACACCAAAATCCATATCGTGCTGATCGAAGATGACAGGCAGATCCGGCGTTTCCTGAACACCGTACTGGAAGCGGAAGACATGAGCGTCTTTGAAGCGGAAAATGGCAAACAGGGCCTGATTGCCTGCGCCACCCGCAAGCCGGATTTGCTCATCGTTGATCTGGGCTTGCCAGACATGAGCGGGCTGGATGTCATTCGCGATGTGCGCAGTTGGACTGAAATCCCCATCATCGTCCTGTCAGCACGTACCCAGGAACAGGAAAAAGTCGCAGCCCTGAATGCCGGTGCCGACGATTACCTGAGCAAACCCTTTGGTGCGGCTGAACTGATCGCCCGCATCCATGCCCATTTGCGCCGTCGCCAGCCACAGACAACGCAAGCCGATGCAGTATTTAATTTTGGGGATGTCAGCCTGAATTTAGCTCTGCGCACAGTCAGCCGCGCTGGGCAATCCGTGCATCTGAGCCCGATAGAATACCGGCTGCTGTCGGTACTGGCACGTAACGCCGGTAAGGTCATGACCCATCAGCAATTGCTGAAAGAAGTATGGGGGCCAAATCAGTCAGAGAACAGCCATTACCTGAGAATCTATATGGCAAACCTGCGGCAAAAACTGGAACAGGAACCAGCCCAGCCACGCCATTTTTTAACCGAAACCGGTGTCGGTTATCGCTTGCTCGCTTAGAACTACCGACAAATACACTTTGCTAGCCAGGAAATGCTTTTGTTTCGCAATGACCTGCACAGCCGTCCATTTGGAAAATAAGGGTTTGTCGGACTGTATGGGATTCATTTTTACCTATTCTGTATATCTTCCGGTTTTTCAAGCACAGCCAGCATCGCCCTCAATCCCTCATTCAAACGCTTCAGCTCGCCCGCATTCAGGCCGGACATGATACGTCTTTCATTCTCCACATGGGCGACCACGGCGCGGTCTATGAGTTCTTTGCCGCTTGCACTTAACTGCACCAGCATGCTGCGGGCATCTTCGCTGTTTTGCAGGCGCAGTATCCAGCCATTGGCTTCCAGCTTTTGCAGGCGATGAGTCATGGTGCCGGATGTCACCATGAGCCTGGAAAAAAGATCAGTCGGTGTCATGCAGTAGGTCGCGCTGGAACGCCTGAGGGTTGCCAGCACATCAAATTCCCAGGCTGTCATGCCAAAGGTGCTGAAGGTGGCTTCGAGCTCGCGTTGCAGCAGATCACTGCAACGCCTGAGGCGACCTATGTTTTCCATGGGGCTGCAATCAACATCCGGCCTGGCATTGCGCCATTGCTCCATGATCTGATCGACAGCATCCATTGACTTTTCCACCATCTTGATAACTCCCTGTTGTTCACCGACTGCAAGAGCTTGCCATTATAGGCGCTACCCCTGGCTGGTCGGGCATTTGCCTGCCGTTGAAGCCTGTAAAGACCGTGAAAAACCACATGGAAAATCCGGCATTTATCTTGATTTCAAGATTTATGCTAAGATTATTTATCTTGAACTCAAGACATAATCATGAAAACCATACCTCCATTCTCCCGCTTCAATTTTTGGTTAGACACCCTGCTGACCGCATTGGCCCCTGCAATCTGGGGCTCGACCTATATCGTCACAACGCAGTTTTTACCTCCTGACCGGCCTTTTACTGCCGCATTGCTGCGCTGCCTGCCTAGCGGGGTCTTGCTGGTGCTGTTTTGCAAGCGCCTGCCTTTGTCACGAGAATGGGGGCGTTTGCTGATACTGGCTGCCTTGAACATCGGTTTCTTCCAGGCCTTGCTATTCATTGCCGCTTACCGCCTGCCTGGCGGCATGGCGGCCGTCATTGGTTCTATCCAGCCCTTGCTGATCATGGCAATGGCGTGGTTACTGGATCAACGCAGGCCTGCTGCCATCGCAATCACAGCCAGTGCCTGCGCGGTGCTGGGTATGGCAGCCTTGCTGCTGTCGACCAGTGCGGTCATGGATACGTGGGGCCTGGCTGCCGCTGCTGCGGGAGCCATCTGCATGGCTGGCGGCACCTACCTGTCACGGCGCTGGCAAAGCAGCCTGCCGGTCCTGGCTTTTACGGGCTGGCAGTTATTGTTGGGCGGGTTAATCCTGCTACCTTTCAGCCTCATGGCTGATGCGCCACTACCGGCGCTTAATCTGACGCAGATACTCGGTTATGCCTATTTGTCCATAGTGGGTGCCTTGCTGGCGTACAGCTTGTGGTTCCGTGGCATAGCACGTTTGTCGCCTGTCTCGGTTTCTTCACTTGGCTTGTTAAGTCCGATTACCGCTGTCATTCTGGGCTGGGCCGTACTGGATCAAAGCATGCGGGGAATGTCACTGGTGGGCTTATTGATCGTTCTTGCCAGCGTGATTGTGGTTCAAAAAAGTATGAGAAGCCAGGCCTGACACCGTCATCATTACCATCTTCACTAAGGAATAAAAATGCATGCATACATACGAGAAATTATGGGATACCGCGCCTCTGCCAATAACTAGGAACCTGCCCGCAAGCTCGGCAATGCCAGGATCAGTGAGTTAGTGCATCTCCAGATACAGAGAGTCTTGCCTTGATGTGAGCGCCTATCCGCCATAAGCCAAACATCACCAAGGCAAAGCTTCTCCGGCATAGGTATAAAATTCTCCCGATTGTGCTGGCTGTATGCTATTGATCACAGCCAGCATTTCGCTGGCTGCCTGCGATACCGGACGGCCTATACTCGCACCTCGAAAGGGTTGTGACAATGCGGTATTCACCGTGCCGGGATGCATGGCAAATAAAACCGCATTCGGCTGGTTACGTTTGAGTTCTATAGCTGCAGTCTTGACCAGCATGTTCAATGCTGCTTTGGAAGCGCGATAACTATACCAGCCGCCCAGGCGGTTATCTTCTATGCTGCCGACCTTGGCGGACAACATGGCCATGACCCCACGTTGCCGGTCGAGCAGCGGCGTGAAGTAACGCAAGAGCATGGCTGGGCCAAAGGTATTGACCAGGAAGGTCGCCTGCATTTGCACATACTGCAAATCGGCCAGCTTTTTCTCTGGCATGAAATCGCCAGTGTGCAACAAGCCCGTAGCATTGATGATGAGATGAAAAGGGCCACGCTCTCTCATCACGGTAGCAGCTTCGGCGATGCCGTCTTCGTCGGCAAAATCCAGTGCAGGCTGGCTTTGGCGATGCAGGCATTCAACCATGGCGCAATTATTTTGCTCGCGCAATAATTCGACAAATGCTGCGCCTATACCGCCAGATGCGCCAATAACGAGCGCCTTAAAATCCTGTGGAAAAGAACTCAGTATGGTGTCATGCATTACCATTACACCCACCCTTGCTTCCACAATGTCGTGTCAGTCAGCTCGCGCCAGGCGATCTTGCGTTTGGCCTTGGTGTAGACAGCTTCAAGTTCGACAAATTCAACTTGCGCATTGTTTACCGGCTGGCCTTCTTGCGGCTCTGGCAAATACAATTTACTCACCAGAAAATGCTTTTGTTTGGCGACGACCTGCACTGCGGTCCATTTGGATAACATGAGCTTGTTAGCTTGTATTGGATTCATTGTATAGCTTTCAAATGCACGGACAACCTATATTCGCTTACAAATCATCCAGACTGGCGCGTATCTGGGTTGCCCTGTCACGCAAAGCCAGCACGGCATCTTTATCCATTTTTCTGAGTTGCGGATACACCATGCCTATGCGTGGGTTACTGGATAACTTGTCTTCGTTGCGCGCAAAAAAATCCCAGTACAGGGCATTATAGGGACAGGCATTGTCGCCAGTGCGTTGCTTTTTATCGTAGTGGCAGCCCTTGCAATAATCACTCATCTTGTCGATATAGGCTGCGGCGGATACATAGGGCTTGGTTGCCAGCATGCCGCCATCGGCGAACTGGCTCATGCCCAGGGTGTTGGGTAATTCTACCCATTCGAATGCATCAATATAAATGCCCAGGTACCAGCGATGAACTTGCTGTGGCTGCAAGCCGGCCAGCAAGGAAAAATTACCGATGACCATCAGGCGTTGTATGTGATGGGCATGCGCATGTTCCAGCGACTGACTGATGGCGCTGGAGAGGCAGCGCATTTTTGTTTTGCCGGTCCAGAACCATGCTGGCAATTCTGTTTCATGCGCAAAAAAATTATGCTCGTCATAGCCTGGCATTTGCGCCCAGTAAATACCGCGCACATATTCGCGCCAACCCAGTATCTGGCGTATATAGCCTTCCACCGCAGGCAATGCGGCATGACCAGCCCACAGCGCCGCTTCAACCTTGCTGACCACTTCTTGTGGATGCAGCATTTTCACATTAAGGGCGAAAGAAATCAGTGAATGGAACAGGCGCCATGACTTGCTGCTCATCGCATCCTGGAATTCGCCAAAATGTGGCAGGGCATGTTGGATAAAGGCGTCGAGTTGCACCAGTGCTTCAGCACGGTTCAGCGGCCAGGCAAAGTTTTCTGCGTTTGCCTCACCAAAACTGTTGGCGCCGGCACGCTGTATGGTTTTCCACAAAACGGAATGATCATGCCGTGGCCGGAAATCTGACGGTTCCCAGGGGATGCCGGGCCAGGCTTTGCGGTTGTCGTGATCATAATTCCATTGCCCGCCAACTGGTTTATTGGCCTCTTCCAGCAAGACTTGATGCTTGACACGCATATGGCGATAGAAGTGCTCCATCAGCCATTTCTTGCGCCCTTCAAACAGGATGGCGGCTTCATCGCGACGGGTAAAAAAATGTTCACTGCTGCACATGCGGCAGTTGATCTTGCTGGCATCGCTGTAGGCTGCCAATTGCGCATCCAGCCTGAATTCGTCAGGTTCCTGATATTCAAACTGGCTGGACTGATAGTGTGTTAGCAACCAGTCGAGATTGGCGGGCAAGGATTGCGTATTGTCTGCATCATCTATCGCCATATAGTGCAAGCGATGGCCAGCGGCCTGCAATTGCGCCGCCATATCTCGCATGGCGGCAAAGATGGCGATAATTTTTTGCGCATGATGGAGTACGTAGTCAGTCTCCTGGCGGATTTCCATCATGACATAGACCACATCGTCCGATACCTGGCTGAACCAGCTATGTGCAGGATTGAGCTGATCACCCAGGATCAGTCGCAAAGTGGTGGCGGGTGCAACAGATTGCATGGTGTAATCCGAATTAATCCAAATTGATGGTGGCTGTCACCCCTGGGACTTGCTATTGTTGCGGCAACGCTGGGAACAGTACTTCACCTCATCCCAAACTTTTTCCCATTTTTTGCGCCAGTTAAAAGGCAGACCGCAAGTCTGGCAAAGTTTGCTGGGTAAATCCGCTTTTTTTCGCATTTTCACTTGAACAACTCCAGCAACTCCAGACATGGATTACAGAATCACCAAAATTTCATTTCAAAGAACAGATGACCGCAGCATGCATTCATTTGTTATTGCGACTATTTAGCTGATGTGAATTTAAAATTCATAGGACTTACGCAAAACCGCCCCAGCTGCGTTGCAGCTCCTTGCCGTACTATTCGTACTGTATTCGTCGCTACGCCTTGCTGGAACAATTTTGCGTAAGTCCTAATTCACTTGCCTGGTCGCTTATTTCACGACTTCATCGTAACGCGCCAGGCTGGCTTCCAGATGCGGGGCCAGTTCGTCGGCAGAACTGACGGTCATGCCCAGCTCACTGAGCAAACCATCACGCAAGCCATACACCCAGCCATGCACGGTCACTGGCTGGCCGCGATCCCATGCATCTTGCACGATGGTGGTCTGGCACAGGTTGACCACCTGTTCGATGACATTCAATTCGCACAGGCGTTCACTTCTTTGCTGCAAAGACAGTGCTTCGCCCAGGTATTTTTCATGCTTCTGATGTACATCCTGCACATGACGCAGCCAGTTGTCGGCCAGACCGACACGACGCCTGGTCATGGCGGCATGCACACCTGAACAGCCATAATGGCCGCAGATAATGATGTGTTTGACACCAAGTACATCAATCGCAAATTGCAGTACCGACAGGCAATTCAGATCGGAATGCACGACCACATTGGCGATATTGCGATGGACAAATAATTCGCCCGGCAACAGCCCCAATAATTCATTCGCTGGAACACGGCTGTCAGAGCAGCCTATCCACAAGTATTCAGGGCTTTGCTGTGCTGCCAGTGTTTTGAAAAAGTCAGCATCTTTTGCCGTGATGGCAGCCGCCCACTTGCGGTTGTTTTCAAATAATTGCTCTGGAGTCAATCCGATATTGCTTGTTGCGCTCATACTCTGGCCCATTTATTCTAGACAGGCGAGATTCTACCTTATTGGCGAATGACTGCATGGCGCGGGCTTGATATATCCCGCATGCGGAATCAGTCACACGATAAAAATACAATCTGTGCACCAGTTCTGCTTGCGGAATACTTGCGCCCAATACAAGTAATTTCCAACTTACCTGGCAAATATTGGATTTGAGACTACAACATCAACGCCCCGGTATCAACAAACCCCTTTGCACTGCGGGACGACCGACGAACTCGGCCAGTGCGCGCTGCACATGCGGGTAATCATTGATGCCCACCAGATCAGCCGCTTCATAAAAGCCAACCAGATTACGCACCCAGGGGAAAGTGGCGATATCGGCAATGGTATAGGTATCGCCCATGAACCACTGGCGATCTGCAAGACGCTGGTTCAGCACACCCAGCAGGCGTTTGGATTCTGCCACGTAGCGGTCACGCGGGCGTTTGTCTTCATAGGCCTTGCCGGCAAATTTATGGAAGAAACCAAGTTGACCGAACATGGGCCCTATGCCGCCCATCTGAAACATCAGCCACTGTATGGTTTCATAACGCTCTGCCGCATCAACAGGTATGCACAAGCCGGTTTTATCAGCCAGGTACAGCAGGATGGCGCCGGATTCAAACAGGGCCAGTGGCTTGCCACCCGGACCTTGCGGATCAATAATCGCAGGGATTTTATTATTCGGGTTCAGTGACAGAAATTCTGGTGACATCTGGTCATTCGTCTCAAAACTGACCAGATGTGGTTCATACGGCAGACCGGTTTCTTCCAGCATGATGGATACCTTGACACCATTTGGTGTAGGCAGCGAATACAGTTGCAGACGCTCAGGATGTTGTGCAGGCCATTTTTTTTTGATAGGAAAATTGCTTAATACAGAGCTGGACATGGTGTTTCCTTCCTGGTTGATCTGATAGCGGCCTTTCGGCGTAGAAACCAGATGCTAATCCATTTATGAAATTTCTGCGCAAGACCAGAATATCCATGATGGCAAGTGCAGAGCATTTAAGCTAAGCTGCACGGCTTGTACCGTACATACTGTTATTTGCCTCATGCTCAGAACCATTCTCATACGCCTGCTGTTTGTTATCGCCTTGATCGCCATAGCCCTGGGGCTGGCACGCTATCTGGGCAAGGGTACGACCAACATTGCGTCTGATAATTTGATGGCTAAAGTTGGCATGATTAAAAAACCTGCTACCACCTCGTTTGACTGGCAAGCTGAACTGGACGTGTATGCTGGTGTGCCCGACGTGGATGCCAGTATTTTTTCTGACCCCTATGGGCTGGCTGTAGACAAACAGGGCAATCTCTTTGTCAGTGACGCCGGTGAGCACAACAAAATCTTGAAGATCAGTGCTGAGGGCACTGTCACCCAGTATGCTGGCTCAATCGAAGGTTTTGTCGATGGCAAGGCAGAACTGGCGGCCTTTCATACCCCGTCTGGTATTGCATTTGATGGCAAGGGCAATCTGCTGGTGGCGGATACCGGCAATCACGCCATACGCCGTATCAGCCCTGACGGCGTCGTGACAACTCTGGCAGGTAATGGCAAACCCGGATACCGCGATGGTGCCGGTGCAGAAGCACAATTCAATGGCCCGGTGGGTATTGCAGTTGATGCAGCGGGCAATGTGTATGTCGCTGACACGTACAATGACCGCATACGCAAAATCGGTCTGGATGGCCAGGTCAGCACGCTTGCAGGTGGCAACGGTTCTGGCTATCTGGATGGCTCGGCAATGACCGCCCTGTTTGATACACCTACAGGTCTGGCAGTCAATAGCAAGGGTGAAATCCTGATTGCGGACAGCAAGAATGACGCCATACGCAAGCTGGGCACAGACGGACAGGTCAGCACCATTACCCGTGCACTGGAAGATGAAGACAAGCCCGTGATGCGCCGGCCACTGAGCATCGTTGCCACCTATGATGATCACCTGTACGTTGGCGAAGCTGGTAAGGGGCGCATCATACAGATTGCCCCCACGGGTGAAATCCGTGGTGTGACGGGTGTGGGTATCAATTTTGAACCTGGTGATGAAACGACACCGCGCCTGCTCCAGCCCACCGGCATAGGCTTGAATGACAAGGGAACCCTGTTTGTCAGCGATTCGGCGCGCCTGCAGTTGCTGAGAATACGTCCCCACGGTGCGGCCAATGCCAGAGCAGACGAGAAACCAGCGACACCGGCAGCTTTGCAGACGATCAAAAATACCCGTCTTGACGATGACATCAAATCCTACCCCTGGCCTGTCAAACCACAAAATTCGCCACATGAAGTGGTAGGCACCATGGGTGAAGTACGTGGCAATTACGACGGCGAAAGCCGCGACCACTTCCATGGCGGCCTGGATGTACAGGCCAATATGGGTACTACCGTATATGCCATCGCCAGTGAAAAAGTACGTAGCACCAGTAGCAGCTGGGGTTTTAATGGGCTCAGTGAAGGGATCAAAATAGACAGCATGGCCTACATCCACATGAAGGTGGGGCGCACGGCAAAGAATGACATACTGGATGGCGATAAATTCCAGATACAGACACTGGCAGATGGTAAACCCTATGCAGTGCGTGTCAGGCGCGGCACCCGCTTCAGGACGGGTGAAGCACTGGGTAGTATCAACCGCATGTTCCACGTACATCTGGAACACAATCATGCAGGCTTGAAAATCAACCCTTTGCAACTGAACTTTCCTGGCCTGGTTGATACTGTCGCACCACAGATAGAAGAGATCATGATCGTCGATGGCAATGGCAGGGAAGTCAAAGGAAAGCAGAAAGGCCCCCTGATTCTATCCAGCCTGGTAAAAGACTATGGCATCGTCGTCGATGCCTTTGATCAGGTCGATGGCAATGCCCAGCGCCGCCGTCTGGGTTTGTATCAACTAGGTTATCAGTTGCTATACACCGATGGCAGCCCTGTGCCCGGCTATGAAAATCCGCGCATCACCATGGAATTCAACGCCCTGCCACCTGACCGTGAAATGGTGAAATTATTGTATGCAGAAGAAAGCGGTATCACGGTACATGGTGCCAAGAAAACCCGCTTCCTGTACATGGCCAGCAATACGGTCAAGGATGGTATTGCCAGAAAAGGCAACTGGGATGTCAGCAAGCTGGCTGCGGGTGACTATATATTGCGCATCCATGCCTTCGATTTTGCCGGCAATGAAGCCAGCAAAAATCGTGATCTGGCATTCAAGCTGGAATAAACTTCAGGCTAAAACTCATTTCATAAATAAGCTTTAGACTGAAATAAACTGGCATTGGACAGGCTGTGGCTTAACAAGCCACGCCAAGTATGACGCTGGATGCCTTGAACATGCCTGCTGCCGTATCACCTTCTTTCAGCGCCAGGTTCTTGCAGCTTTCATTGGTGATGATGGCTGCCAGGGTTGCACCGCCCGACATTTCCAGCACGATTTCACTATTCACCGCACCTGGCTGTATGCGTGAAATACTGCCTGTCAAAAGATTGCGTGCTGAAAACCTGGCACCACTGTCATCTGTCATCAGGATGATGGAAGAAGATTTAATCAGAGCAAACGCCTCGACGCCGACCTGCAAGCCCAGTTCCTGCGTGCTTTCATGGGTGATGATGGCAACGATCTTTTGGCCACCGGCAATTTCCAGCTCGATCTCGTCATTGATGGCACCCAGTTTGATTTGAGTGACCTTGCCAAGGAATTGATTGCGTGCACTGGTTTTCATATTCAATTTCCTGATCAGTAAAAAATCATCGGCAATCCCTTCAGCCTGCCGGTCGAGTTGGGCGATGAAGTCATGGTGTTCTTTTTCTATGATCTTGAAATTGTTCACCAGTTGTTCACCCCGCGCTGTCAGCCGTGTGCCACCGCCACCTTTGCCACCGGTCAGGCGTTCCACCAGGGGTTCGCCGGCAAGATTGTTCATGGTGTCGATGGCATCCCAGGCAGCCTTATAACTCATCTTCACCGCCTTCGCGGCCTGGGTGATGGAACCGCTTTCAGCAAGTTGTGCCAGCAGGGCAATACGGCTCTGCCCCCCAAGATTCTCACCGTCCACAGTCATCCATACGGAGCCTTGCAAACTGATCGCTTTGGTCTTATCTGTCATGTTGTATTCCGGATTTCAGTTTGGACTTGGGTCTGCACCTTCTCATGGCCAATGATGCATCCGTCCTTTACATGAATGATCTCTTCACCAAAAATAGTGGCATCTTCGGCATCGTGGGTGATCAGTATCATGGGGACTTGCAGTTGTCGTTGCAGGCTGTCAAGTTCCTGGCGCATGCTTACACGCAGGGATTGATCCAGTGCGGCGAAAGGTTCATCCAGCAACAGGGCACGTGGTTCAGATATCAGGGCACGCGCCAGGGCTGTCCTCTGCTTTTGTCCACCTGATAGTTCATGCGGCAACTGACGGGCCAGCGACTGTAATTGAAAGGCATGCAGCCAGTAGTCAATTTTCTCGTTCTGCACGGTCGCAAGGGGATTACGCCAGCCCCTGTTCAAGCCAAACGCAATATTTTGCGCTACATTCAAATGTGGGAACAAGGCATAGTCCTGGAACAAATAGGCCAGTTGGCGCAATTGCGGCGCCTGATTTATTCTGGTTGCCGAGTCAAACAGGGAGGTGCTACCGAGCCGTATATGGCCACTGTCCGGCGTCATCAAACCGGCAATCGCTTTCAGCAGCAGGCTTTTGCCAGCCCCGGATGCGCCCAGTATAACCAGGCGCTGGCTGTCTGAGCTGAAGGCGATATCTAGCTCAAAACGGCGTTTGCCGGATTCGAGTATTTTTTTTACGTGCAGGTCTACTTGCATCTGTCCTACCCCTGCATCTGATTGGTAATACGGCCTGGTGCCAGGCGGCCCGCCAGCAGCAAGACGAAAATACATACTGCCGAGGTCAGCAAGACCAGGGTATTGGCGACATCATCCTGCCCTGCCTGCACAGCTTCATACACCGCAATCGAAAGGGTCTGGGTCTTGCCAGGTATGCTGCCAGCCACCATCAGGGTAGCACCAAATTCACCCAGGGCGCGGGCAAAGGCCAGTAAGACGCCAGCCAGGATACCGCGCCAGGCCAGTGGCAAGGTAACCCGGAAAAAGATCGCCATTTCAGAAATGCCCAAGACCCGGGCTGCCTGTTCCAGTTGCCCATCCACGGCTTCAAATGCAGCCCGTGCTGGCTTGAATACCAGCGGGAAAGCGACAATGGCTGCGGCAATGACTGCCCCTTGCCAGGTAAAGATCAGGCTGATCCCGAAATTGTCTTGCAACCATGCACCGAACCAGCTGCGCCGCCCCATCAAAACCAGCAGGTAATAACCCAACACGGTGGGTGGCATGACCATGGGCAGGGTCAGCAAGGTATCCAGCAGGTCACGGCCAGGAAAACGCTTGCGAGCCAGCAAGTAGCCGACAGCAATGCCGCCGACCAGGTTCAGCAACGTGGCCCAGCCTGCCACCTTCAGTGACAAAAACAATGCAGTCCATGCCGGATTCATTCAGCTACCTTAAGGCTTTTGAAAGCCGTATTTATTCAATATGGCCTGGCTTTGTGGCAAAAATACATAGGCGATAAAGCGTTTGGCTTCATCTGCATTGGTGCTGGCCTTGAGTTTGGCAATCGGGTAGCTGATGACCACGTTCAACGGTACTTCCATCGCGATCCTGACCTTGTCTTTCATGATGGCAGCATCGGTCGCATACACAAAGCCGCTATCGACTTCGCCGCGGGCTACATAGTCAAGTGACTGGCGTACGTTCTGGGTATGGATGGTTTTACTTTCCAGCGCAGGCCAGAGTTTGGCAGCTTCCAGCGCATGCTGGGTATAACGCCCCACAGGCACGCTGGCCGGATTGCCGATGGCGATGCGCTTTACCGTGGGCTGATTCAGGTCATCCAGGCGTTTGATGTTCAAAGTACTGTCGACGGGCACGATCAGCACCAGTACATTTTTCACAAAATCACGCCGGTCAGCATTGGCTACCAGACCCTGTTTTTCTGCGGCATCCATAGTTTCCTGGTCGGCCGAAGCAAATACGTCTACTGGTGCACCTTTGGCTATTTGCTGCAACAGCGCGCCAGAAGCGCCAAAGTTAAGCGCGACCTTGGCCTCGGGATACTGCGTCTGATAATTCTGTGCGATTTCCTTGAAGGCATTGGTCAGGCTGGCGGCAGCAGACACCGTCACTTCACCTGCATGGGCTCCCAAAGCAAGAGTACTTATGGCAATGGCCAAGCCTATCTGGCGGCAAATTCTGGTGGTCATATTCAACTCCTGCATAGTTAGACTAAAAAGCACATGAAGAAGCGTAATATACACTTATATATAGCGCTTTTCCAAGGAAGATTCTTGCTGCACCAATACCTCTGTCTGACAGAAGCAAAAAAAACGCAAGGGTTTGGAACCCTTGCGTTTTTATACGGAGAACTGCTTGGTGTATCAGCGTCCGCGTGTATCTTCTTCTGCCAGCATGGCTTTCTTGAGGCTCTTGTCTACCGGGTATTCACCCAGCCATATTCTCAGCAAAGCGTTAAAGAATGCCAGGTCGGGATAAGGCTCACCCATTTTTTTGCCATTAAGCAATACCACAGTACCTACACTGGGTATCCATTCGATGGCCATGATGTCGCCTTTTTTTAATTCAGGCACGGAAGCAAACAGTTCACCAAAGCGGATGAACTGAGAGGTCATTTTGGATTTTTCTGCCTTGTCATTATTTTGCTGAATGCCGGACATGAAACTGCGGCCAAACTCTTCATTTGTCAGATCACGCATCATGACCAGAGTCACGCGACGTGGCCCTGGTGATGCCAGGACTTCAGGCACAGTGGTCTTTTTTTCTTTCAGATATAAGGCAGCAACATACACCTTGAAAATCGCCTTATAGCGTATGCCAGCACCGTTCAGTTTCAATTCAGTGCCGCCCACCTGCATGGTCTCTTCCAGCTTGACACCTGCAACATCCAGGGCCCAGACCGGTGCGGTCAATCCTGCGGCGAGTACCAGCCCCGCCAATTTTTTTGCGTAGGTATTCAACTTCATTTGTCTCCCCTTTTTATGTTTTCAAATCATTCTTAGCCGTCTGGCGTGCCGTGGGTTGCGTTCGCCTTTCTTCTAGCTTACATGAGATTTGAAATTCGGGCTGTCGGCTTTTTGTAGCTGTATCCGTGCAGCAAGTAATAACTCAAACTGCTCTATGGGGACTGGTTTGCAAAACAGGTAGCCCTGATAGGCCTGGCAACCTGATTGCAATAAGAATTCACGCTGCTGTTCGGTTTCCACGCCTTCTGCAATGACGTTCAGGTCCAGGCTTGCACCCAGACTGATGATGGTGCGAACGATATTCGCGTTGTTGACATCATCCGGTAAATTATGGATGAAGGTACGGTCGATTTTGAGTTGCGTCAGAGGCAGACGTTGCAGATAAGAAAGAGAAGAGTAACCTGTTCCAAAATCATCCATGGAAAACCCAACGCCCAGTGCCTTGATCGCATGCATTTTTTCAATCACAACAGACACATCTTCCAGCACCACACTCTCGGTCAGTTCCAGTTTCAACAGCACCGGATTGATGCCTGTCTCTTGCAGTATACGTTTCACATCCTCGACAAAACCATGATGGCGGAACTGTCTGGCACTGACGTTCACGGCCAATTGCAAGGCACAGGTATTGCTGTCGCCTGCCCATTTGGCTATTTGCACGCATGCAGTTTCCAATACCCACAAACCGATGGGCAGAATCAGGCCGGACTCTTCTGCCAAAGGAATAAATTCTAAGGGCGATACCAGTCCACGCACCGGATGCTGCCAGCGCAGCAATACCTCAGCACCGATAGGGTCCCCCAGGGCGCTGACCTGCAACTGATAATGCAGCAGCAATTGCTGATTGCTAAGCGCATACCTGAGATCGTTTTCCATGGCAGTGCGCGATTCCAGGGCAGCCTGCATGCTGGGATCAAAAAAGCGCAGGCTATTTTTACCCAGCGCCTTGGCCTGGTACATGGCCATATCGGCACGCCGCAACAATTCGTCGATACCGATGGCATCGGCACCGAACATGGCAATGCCGATACTGCCGGAACTGTCATAATCGATGCGGCCAAGATTGATGGTCTGGCTCAGGGTCAGGCGGATTTTTTCTGCGACATTTTCTGCCAGGCCGGCAGCGTGTTGAATATCTTCATGCAGGCCTTCGAGCAAGACCACAAATTCATCACCACCCGTACGCGAAACGGTATCGTCAGCGCGCACGCAACCATGAATGCGCTTGCCTATCTGGGTCAGCAACATGTCGCCCATGTTATGGCCCTGGGTATCATTAAGTGTTTTGAAATTGTCGAGGTCTATCATCAGGATGGCGCCATAGCGCTTGTGTCTGCGCCCCGCAGCCAGGGCACGGCTCAGCCTGTCGAGCAAAAGACGGCGGTTCGGCAAACCCGTCAACGGATCAAAAAACGCCAGTTGATGTATCTTCTCTTCCGACGCCTTGTGCTCGGTAATATCACTGAATGACCCAACGTAATTGCTGACTTTGCCATCCGCACCGAGTACCGCAGAAATCACCAGCCGTTCCGAATAGACTTCACCATTTTTACGGCGGCTCCAGATCTCGCCTTGCCAGCGATGCGAGTGCAAAATATCTTCCCACATCTGCTGGTAAAAACACTCGTCATGCCGGCCAGATTGCGTAAGACGCAGGGATTGACCGACTGCCTCGCCCGACTGATAACCAGTAATACGGGTAAAGGCACGGTTGACGCGCAGAATATTCAGAGCCGGATCGGTGATGAAGATGCCTTCTTCGGTTTCAAATGCCATGGCGGCAATTTCCAGCTCTTTGTCCGCCAGTTTCTTTTCCGTGATATCCCTGAGCAAGACCACATATTGCTGGATCTTGCCATCCTGGTCATGTACCGGTGTCAGCAATAATTCCAGCCACAACTGTTTGCCGGTATCACCTTCGCGCAGAATTTCGCGCATGACAGAACCGCTGCCGGCAGCGTCCAGACTAAATAAAGGACCGTCGGTATCAATGAATAATTCATCCAGCTTTTTTGCATACAGCGCATCCTGAGCATAAGCACTTAACTGGCAGGCTGCCTGGTTCACGTAATTGACCTGCCCATCCGGACCGGTGATCATGACGCCTTGTGATGTGGCGCTCAAGGCTTCGTTACGCAGGCGCAGCAAGGCCTCGCTTTCACGCACTTCATGCGCATTGAGATCGCGCTGGCGACGTCGCAAAATCGACTGGTAACTGATGAGCCAGGCCATGGCACACAACACAAATCCAAAAAATTCAAAGAATTTTGATAGCCTGCTGGTTCCCTGCCAGCCACCGTGGGGCGCGGCCGCCAGCTCCCAACTGCCGCCAGGCAAAATAATGGTCTGGGTTACGGCATCGCCAGCAAACAAGTTGCCATCCCCCAGGAAAACCTCACCCTTGCTGCCCAGGGCATCACGCCCGCGTATGGCCAGGTTGATTTCCTTTTGCATCTTGCTGAGACCGGCCAGTTCCATCAAAGGCTCGTAGTTGACGACCATGGCAATCGAGCCCAGGAAGGCATCGCGGTTTTCATGCTGGTATACGGGAATACGCACCACCAGGCCAATACCACCCTGCACCAGCGCCAGGGGTCCGGCAATCTGTATGCTGCGGTCTTCCATCATGCGCTGATACACTGGCCATTGCTTGGGCAGATTGCGATAATCCACGCCCAATACTTTTTCATTGCCAATATAGGGGTAGACATAGCTGGCGACGGTACCCTTTACCAGCACCAGGTTGCGTATACTGGAATTGCCGTTGGCGACTTCGGTTGCGAGTACCTTGAATTCCTGTTCGCTTAAGCTGGGTTTGGTGGCAAAGGTGATGGCCAGTACGCGTGCGGCAGAAATGTTGGATGTCATGCCCGCACTCAGTTTGGCGCGCAATACTGCAAGTTTTTCTATGACTTCGACTCTTTGCTTTTGTATTCCCAGTTCACGCTCGTTGTGATCAATCACCCACAAGGCGAGAAATACAATCAGTGCCGCAACCAAGGCAAAGAGCTTGGGATATTTATATGGCAATCCAGAATGAGGTATGTCCATCGGGGTGGTAAAAATCCTGGAAGCAGATGTCAGTTCGTAGGCGCATATCGTATTCTCATATTAGCAGAACGCAACCTTGTACGTTTGTACAAATACCTGCTTTAACAGCAACAGAATGTGAACTAGCCGACAGCCAGCAACAAAAAAGCCTGCCGAAACAAGTTTGGGCAGGCTTTCAGGAGTTAAAGAAATAATTTATTCAAAAAATTTCTTTACCTTGTCCATCCATGTTTTGCTTTGCGGGTTGTGTTTTGAGCCACCTTCTACTGTCAGCTTTTCAAAATCACGTAACAATTCTTTTTGTCTTTCCGTCAATTTAACCGGTGTTTCTATCACCACATGGCAGAACAGGTCGCCAGCATAGCCAGAACGTACGCCCTTGACGCCTTTGCTGCGCAGGCGGAAGGTTTTTCCTGACTGTGTGCCTTCGGGTACGGTAAATGACGCCTTGCCGCTCAGGGTTGGTACTTCGATGTCACCACCCAGTGCTGCCTTGACAAAGGAAATCGGGATTTCGCAATGCAGGTCATCCCCTTCGCGCTGGAATACCGGATGCTGCTTGATATGGATTTCCACATACAAGTCACCCGGAGGACCGCCGTTAACGCCAGGTTCACCATTACCGGAAGAGCGTATGCGCATGCCGTCATCGATACCGGCAGGTATCTTGACTTCGAGGGTCTTGTTGCGTTTGATGCGGCCAACACCCGAGCAGGTCGTGCATGGGTCGGGGATCATCTTGCCGGTACCATGGCATTTCGGGCAAGTTTGCTGGATACTGAACAAACCCTGTTGCATACGCACCTGGCCATGACCGCCGCAGGTGGTACAGGTCACAGGGGAAGTACCAGGCTTGGCACCGGAACCATGGCAGGTATCGCATTCATCCCAGCTTGGTACACGGATAGTGGTATCGAAGCCGTTGGCAGCCTGTTCCAGCGAGATTTCCAGGTTATAGCGCAAATCAGCGCCGCGATACACTTGCGGGCCGGCATTGCGGCGACCACCGCCAAAAATATCACCGAAAATATCACCAAAGGCATCTGCAAAGCCGCCTGCACCACCGCCACCGCCGCCACCCATATTCGGGTCAACGCCAGCGTGACCATAACGGTCATAGGCATCACGCTTCTGGCTGTCGGAAAGCATCTCGTAGGCTTCTTTGCCTTCCTTGAATTTTTCTTCCGCGACCTTGTTATCCGGATTGCGGTCCGGATGGTATTTCATCGCCAGTTTGCGATAAGCCTTTTTGATTTCTTCTTCAGAGGCGTTTTTGCCGACTCCAAGAATTTCATAAAAATCACGCTTCGCCATTTCTTGTTAACCTCAGATTTAATCTCAAACTCAAGCGCAAACGCCGGGCGGCACCGCAAAACGCGAGCCACCCGGCGCGTCATGACGGGCAAGCCCGTCAAACTAGGTATTACTTGCTGTCTTTCACTTCTTTGAAATCAGCATCCACGACATCATCGTCCTTAGGTTTGGCATCTGCACCGGCAGCGCCTGCACCACCAGCAGCGCCCGCCGCTGCCTGTTGTGCCTGCATGTCAGCATAGACTTTTTCGCCCAATTTTTGCGATGCTGTGGACAATGCGCCCAGCTTGGTATCAATCTCAGCCTTGTCACCGGATTTCAATACATCTTCCAGTTCCTTGATGGCAGCTTCGATTTTCTCTTTTTCGCCAGCTTCCAGTTTGTCGCCGTGCTCAGCCAATGCTTTCTTGGTGGAATGCACAAGCGCATCACCCTGATTGCGGGATTCGGCCAATTCCTTGACCTTTTTGTCTTCTTCCGCGTTCAGTTCAGCGTCTTTCACCATTTTCTGGATTTCATCTTCGGTCAAACCAGAGTTGGCCTTGATGGTGATCTTGTTTTCCTTACCTGTGGCCTTGTCTTTCGCTCCTACGTGCAAGATGCCGTTGGCGTCGATGTCAAAAGTCACTTCAATTTGTGGCGTGCCACGTGCTGATGGTGGAATACCTTCCAGATTGAATTCGCCCAGGCCTTTATTGCCGGCAGCGATTTCACGTTCACCCTGGTATACCTTGATAGTCACCGCAGGCTGGTTGTCGTCTGCAGTCGAGAACACCTGGCTGAACTTGGTCGGAATAGTCGTATTCTTCTGAATCATCTTGGTCATGACGCCGCCCAGGGTTTCGATACCCAGGGACAAAGGTGTCACGTCCAGCAACAACAGATCTTTACGGTCGCCCGACAAGACAGAGCCCTGAATCGCTGCACCAACGGCAACGGCTTCATCAGGGTTCACGTCTTTACGTGGTTCCTTGCCGAAGAATTCCTTGACGATGTCCTGGACTTTAGGCATGCGTGTCATACCGCCAACCAGGATGATGTCGTCGATATCAGTCGTTTTTACGCCAGCATCCTTGATCGCCATGCGGCAAGGATCAATCGTCTTCTGGATCAGTTCTTCTACCAGGGCTTCCAGCTTGGCACGTGTGATTTTCAAATTCAAATGCACAGGTGCGCCATTTGCCATGGCGATGTAAGGCTCGTTGATTTCAGTTTGTTGCGAGCTCGACAATTCGATTTTTGCACGTTCGGCAGATGCCTTGATACGTTGCAAGGCGATCGGGTCTTTGGACAGGTCCAGACCATTGATTTTCTTGAATTCGTCAATGATGTAGTCGATCACGCGTTGATCGAAATCTTCACCACCGAGGAAAGTATCGCCGTTTGTGGACAATACTTCGAATTGCATTTCGCCATCAACGTCAGCGATTTCAATGATGGATACGTCGAACGTACCGCCACCCAGGTCATATACAGCAATCTTGCGATCGCCTTTTTCTTTTTTGTCCAGACCAAAAGCCAGCGCCGCAGCCGTTGGTTCATTGATGATGCGCTTGACATCCAGACCAGCGATACGGCCTGCATCTTTGGTTGCCTGACGTTGTGCATCATTGAAGTAAGCTGGAACAGTAATAACTGCTTCTGTCACTTCTTCGCCGAGGTAGTCCTCAGCGGTTTTTTTCATTTTGCGCAGAACTTCAGCGGAAATTTGTGGTGGTGCCAAACGCTTGTCGCGCACGGATACCCAGGCGTCGCCATTGTCAGCCTTGGAAATGGTATAAGGCATCAGGCCGATGTCTTTTTGCACTTCTTTTTCTTCAAACTTGCGACCGATCAGACGCTTTACCGCAAACAGCGTGTTTTTCGGATTGGTGACAGCCTGACGTTTGGCGGATGCGCCAACCAGAATTTCGCCGTCTTCCTGATACGCAATAATGGAAGGCGTAGTACGCGCGCCCTCAGCATTTTCGATCACTTTTGGCTGACCGCCTTCCATGATAGCAACGCAAGAATTGGTTGTACCCAAATCAATACCAATCATTTTTCCCATGATAGTTCCCTCAGAATGTCGATTTTTTTGTCAATGTTGGTGAGTCAGTCTGCTTTTTTGCTCAATCTGACTCGTCTGTTTCGGATATAAGGTAAAAAACGCGCTTTTCAAGGCTTTTCTAGCTATTTCCGCTTGTTTTTTACGTTTTTCTTACTTTCCTTGCGCTACAGTCACTAAAGCCGGACGCAGCAAACGGTCGGCAATGGTATAGCCTTTTTGCAATACAGTCACAACTGTATTGGCATCCTGCTCTGCCGGTACCATGGAAATAGCCTGGTGCTTCATAGGGTCCAACTTATCACCCTGAACCGGATTGATCTCGGTCAGACGATTCTTCTCAAACGCTGCACTTAATTGCTTCAATGTCATTTCCACGCCTTCTTTCAGCGCCTCAATCGACGGGGTATCAATCTTCAGTGCCATTTCAAGGCTATCCTTGACGGGCACCATGGCTTCAGCAAAGCCTTCTATCGCAAACTTGTGCGCTTTGGAAATATCTTCCTGAGCGCGGCGGCGGATATTTTCGCCTTCAGCCTTGGCGCGCATGAACGAATCCTGCAATTCCTGCACTTTTGCCTCCAAACCAGCGATAAGCTGCGCAGAGGTATCCTGTACAGCAATTGTTTCTGTTTCTGGCTGAACAATAGTTTCCTGAGGTGCTTCCGGCGCGGTTGCATCGGTCACTTCAACTTTTTCGGTTTGCTGGTTTTCTTGCTCTTGCATTCTTACTCTCCCAATCAAAAACTTACATTACCCCCGCAAATGAGGGTATACACACACCATTTCAAGGGTTAATCACGAACTATTTTTGTTTCCGGCAGTCCAGAGGCCGTCAACATGTAAAACCATGTACAAAAAAACACATTTGGTAACAAAATCAGAACAATTCAATACTGAATTTTGCGGCGGTGCATCCTAAGATAGATAGCAGGAAATCACCGGAAAATGAGGTTACAGCCATGAAACTCTCACTCATATCACTGCTTTTGCTTGCCTACACTGTAGCGACCGTGACCTGGATCTGCCTGTCACAGGGCAATGCACTGTCTTAATACTATTGAAACATCAACAGCATCCAGCGGCGGCTGCCGCTGCTTATTGTAATAACAGTTGCAGTAACAATTGCAGTAACATCTTCTGTATATCTCTTATAAAAACCTGATTGACCAAGGAAATCAGCCTCTTTCTCAAGTAAAATCGCCTGTTCAAAGCAATTCAGCGATTAACACGGGAGCGAGACATGATATTTGTCACAGGTGGCGCGGGTTTTATAGGTGCCAATTTTGTTCTGGATTGGCTGGCTCAGTCGGATGAGCCTGTCCTGAATTACGACAAACTTACTTATGCTGGCAACCTGAATAATCTTGCCAGTCTCAAAAATGATCAGCGCCATGTGTTTGTACAGGGCGACATCAACGACAGTGCCCAGTTGTGCGCCCTGTTTTTCGAGTATCAGCCACGTGCCATCCTGCATTTTGCGGCGGAAAGCCATGTTGACCGCTCCATCACAGGTCCGGC
Source organism: Undibacterium sp. Ji49W (assembly GCF_049340205.1). Lineage (NCBI taxonomy): Bacteria > Pseudomonadati > Pseudomonadota > Betaproteobacteria > Burkholderiales > Oxalobacteraceae > Undibacterium > Undibacterium sp. Ji49W. Next base: position 253,689 of record NZ_JBMPOW010000004.1, read on the forward strand.
AGCATTTGTCACCACCAATATCAATGGCACGTTCGAGCTGCTGGAAGCCGCCCGCACTTATTGGCTGAGCCTGGAAGATGATGCCAGGGCAGAATTCCGTTTCCTACACGTGTCTACCGATGAAGTGTATGGCACGCTGGGGCCAGACGATGCCGCTTTCAGCGAAACCACACCGTATGCGCCCAATAGCCCATATTCCGCCAGCAAGGCGGCGTCTGATCATCTGGTACGTGCCTATCACCATACCTATGGCTTGCCGGTACTGACGACCAATTGCTCAAACAATTACGGCCCTTACCATTTCCCGGAAAAACTGATCCCGCTGATGATCACCAATGCCCGTGCCGGCAAGGATTTGCCAGTGTATGGCGATGGCCTGCAAGTGCGTGACTGGCTGTATGTCACAGACCATTGCGCGGCGATACGCAGAGTACTGGAAGCTGGCAAGCCGGGTGAAACCTACAACATCGGGGGCTGGAATGAGCAAACCAATCTCAGCGTCGTGCATACCCTGTGTGAATTGCTGGATGAATTACAACCCAAGGCCGAAGGCAGCTACAAGGACCAGATCAAACATATCACGGACAGGCCCGGCCATGATCGCCGCTATGCGATTGATGCCAGTAAGCTTGAGCGGGAGCTGGGCTGGAAACCACAGGAAAACTTTACCAGCGGCCTGAAAAAGACCGTCACATGGTATCTGGCAAATGATGTCTGGACCAAGCAGGTACAGTCAGGTGAATATCTGCAATGGGTGGCGCAGCAATACAATGAAGACGAGGTAGAGGAATGAGCGGTCCGACAACACGCAAGGGCATCATTCTGGCGGGAGGCTCAGGTACCCGTCTGTATCCCGTCACGCAAGCTATTTCCAAGCAATTGCTGCCGGTGTATGACAAACCCATGATTTACTACCCGCTGACCTCCCTGATGCTAGGTGGCATGCGCGATATCCTGATTATTTCCACACCACAGGACACGCCACGCTTTTCAGAATTGCTGGGCGATGGTTCGCAATGGGGCATCAACATCTCTTACGCCGTACAACCGGCACCCGACGGGCTGGCACAGGCGTTTGTCATAGGTCGCTCTTTTGTAGGCAATGCCACATCCGCCCTGATCCTGGGTGACAATATTTATTACGGTAATGATTTCGAAGCGCAATTGCGCCAGGCTGACGAGCAGCAACATGGCGCGACCGTGTTTGCCTATCATGTGCACGACCCTGAACGCTATGGCGTGGTCGAGTTCGACAGCAAGCGTCAGGCCATCAGCATAGAAGAAAAACCCAAGCAGCCAAAATCAAATTACGCGGTGACTGGTCTGTATTTTTATGACCAGCAAGTCTGTGATATCGCCGCCAGCATCAAGCCTTCCGCACGCGGAGAACTGGAAATTACCGACGTTAATAATGAATATCTGAAACAGGGCAAGCTGAACGTGGAACTGATGGGCAGGGGCATGGCCTGGCTGGATACCGGCACCCATGAATCCCTGCTGGAAGCAGGTCAGTTCATTGCAACGATAGAAAAACGCCAGGGTCTGAAGGTTGCCTGTCCGGAAGAAATTGCCTACTACCGCAATTACATCAGCGATGCCGACCTGGAAAAACTGGCCCAGCCTTTGAAAAAAAATGAGTATGGCCAATACTTATTGCAACTTTTAAACAAGAAAGCGTATTGACAGATGAAAGTGTTAGCTACCGGGCTTCCTGATGTATTGATACTGGAACCTGCTGTATTTGGTGATGATCGCGGCTTCTTTTATGAAAGCTTCAATGCCAGGAAATTTGCAGAACTGACCGGCGTAACCGCCAATTTCGTGCAGGACAATCATTCCAGGTCCGCCAACAATGTCTTGCGCGGCCTGCATTATCAGATACGCCAAAGCCAGGGCAAACTGGTGCGTGTGACTGCCGGTGAAGTATTCGATGTGGTGGTGGATTTGCGCAAATCATCCAGCACCTTTGGCCAGTCAACCAGCGTCGTGCTGTCGGCCGTCAACAAGCGTCAACTATGGGTACCTGAAGGTTTCGCCCATGGCTTTCTAGTTATGAGTGAAAGTGCCGAATTCCTGTACAAGACCACTGATTACTGGGCACCAGAGCATGAACGCTGCCTGCGCTGGGATGACCCTGCCCTGGGAATAGACTGGCCATTGAACGGCACGCCGCTACAGTCTGGCAAAGACCAGTTGGGCAAGCTATTGTCCGAGGCCGAGGTCTTTGAATGAGGATTTTACTGACAGGCAGTAACGGTCAGCTAGGTAATGCGCTGCAAGCACCGTTGAGCCAACTGGGAAGCGTCTATGCCCCGCTGCGCAATGAACTGGACTTGAGCAATCCTGACCAGTTGCGCCAGCGCATACGTGAATACCGGCCTGATCTGATCATCAACCCTGCCGCCTACACCGCCGTTGACCTGGCTGAAACAGAAGAAAAACTGGCCCATGCCATCAACGCCGAAGCACCGGCCATCATGGCGGAAGAAGCACGCAAGCTGGGTGCCGGACTGATCCATTATTCAACCGATTATGTGTTCGATGGCGAAAAACTTGACCAGCATGGCCAGGTATTAGCCTATCTGGAAACTGACGCCACCAATCCGCAGAATGTGTATGGCAAGACCAAGCTGGCTGGCGAACAGGCCATACAATCCAGCGGCTGCCAGCATCTGATCTTGCGTACCAGCTGGGTGTATTCACTGCATGGCAAGAACTTTCTGCTAACCATATTGAGGCTGGCCAAAGAAAGAGATCAGTTGCGCATTGTAAATGACCAATGGGGCATCCCGAATTCTGCGGCATGGCTGGCAGACACCACTTGCCGTCTGCTCGCTGGTTTGCAGCAAGCAAACACGACGACTGACTGGTGGGCCAAACATGGTGGCCTGTACCACCTCAGCGCTGCGGGTAAAGCCAACTGGTTTGAATTTGCGTCCGCCATCGTGGCCCACGCTGAGCAAAAAAACATATTGAACAAAACGGCGCCAACGCTGACAGGTATCAGCAGCAGCGACTATCCGACACCGGCACGCAGGCCACATAATTCATTGCTGGGCACGCAAAAACTGCAAGACAAGTTCGCTCTGGACCTGCCCTCCTGGCAAGACTGCCTACAGATATGCATGCAGGGTCTCCGGGCAACATAGCCAACCGGAGCGCGTTTGGCCCAACACGCTGCATGGCAACAGGCAACGCAGACTCACATTACAGACACATGTCACTTAAAAAAAACACCATTTGGAATTTGCTGGGTAATGGCCTGCCGCTCATCGCAGCGGCGGCTTTTACTCCGTATACCTTGCGACAATTAGGTAATGAAGCATTTGGTGTGCTGACACTGATCTGGGCACTGATCGGCTACTTCAGTCTGTTTGATTTTGGCACTGGCCGCGCGCTCACCTATGAAATCAGCAAGCTGCGTTCTGCCCAACAATTCGGGGCGATTCCCTCAGTCCTGAAGGCTGGCTTGTTACTGACTGCTGCCACCGGTACGCTGGGCACGCTGATCATGATCGTGCTGGCACCACATCTGGCACAAAGCTGGCTAAAAATCAGTCTGCCGCTGCAACATGATGCACAAATCGCCTTTGAAATTGCCGCGCTCGGCGTCATACCCAGCGCCGTGACCAGCGGCCTGCGTGGTGCGATGGAAGGCCTGGAGCGATTTCGTGCCTCCAACCTGAACAAGATATTCCTGGGGTTTTGCATGTTTACCCTGCCGGCACTGGCGATCGTCTTGCATGGCCCCCGCCTGTGGCCGATTGCATTGTACCTGGCCATGGCACGCCTGCTGGTTGTTATCGGCGGCGCACTGCAATTGCATACCTACCTGTTCACCAAAACCACGAATGAACCCACGCGTGAAAACGGAAGTCAGGCAAGTGAAACAAATGCGCTGTCCCAGCGCCTGCGCAGCCTGCTGTCATTCGGTTTCTGGGTAACAGTGTCGAGCATCATCAGTCCACTAATGGTATTTGGGGACAGATTTTTTGTCAGTGCCATGGTGGGTGCCGACAAACTGTCTGTGTATGCGATTCCACAAGAAGCGCTGATGCGCATGCTGCTGGTACCGATCGCCATCTGCGGTGCCCTGCTGCCGCTGTTTGCCACACTGGCAGATCAGCAAGCGCTGAAAAATAGTTACCGCCAAAATTATCGGCGCATGACATTCATCATGTTGACGCTGTGTATTGCCGTAGCCCTGTTTGCTTATCCTGGCTTCAGCCTGTGGCTGTCACCAGAATTTGCCAGCAAGGCATTACCGATTACCCTGATCCTGGCAGCAGGTACTTTTTTCAATGGTATTGCGCTGGTGCCACATACCCTGCTGCATGCGCAGGGGAAAACAAAAATAACCGCGCAATTTCACTTTATTGAATTGCTCTTGTATATTGCTGTCTTGTATTTCCTCGCAACATGGTTTGGCCTGGCCGGTGCCGCATTTGCATGGACTTTCCGGGTGATACTGGATTGGATACTGTTGCATGTGACTGCACAGCGCCACCTGAAAAACCAAACGGCTCACTGAACCCATTCGTCTTGTTTGCATGAAATGACACACACATCATCTGACACATCCAGACCAGCCGTTGCGGCTGTGGTGGTTGGCTACTTTCCAGAGCATCCTGTTCTCCTGGCCTTGCTAGCCAAACTACAGGGGCAGGTGGACCGGCTTTACCTGGTGGACAATGGTGGTTGCGACAAAATAGATTTGCAGGCGACACCCAAGTGCCAATACATCCGCCTCGACAAAAATTATGGCCTGGGTTATGCACTGAATAGGGGCTTTGAAGCGGCGATACAAGATGGTGCACACTACGTAGCAACTTTTGACCAGGACAGCGCACCGCCTGATCATCTGATTGCCAGCCTCTTGACGCAACATGAACTGCTGCACGCACAAGGCGTGAAATGCGCAGCCATCGGTCCCACTTTCTTTGACCGGCGCGAAGCCGATAAAGTCTATTTCCCGTTTTATAAAGAAGGCAGCGGCAATATCCAGGCAATTATTCCCGCTGATTTCGACGATGCGACTGCCAGGTATGTTGAAGTCGATGTCCTGATCACATCCGGCATGTTGATACGCACGACAGCCTGGCTTGATACATTGCGGTACGACGACGGTATGTTTGTTGACTATACCGATACCGAGTGGTGCTTCCGGGCAAGAAGCAAAGGTTATCAATTGTTTGGCAGCATGGCGGTGCAAATGGGCCATGCTCTGTCGGATGCACCACCTGTGCGCCTGTTCAATTTGAATTTCTTTCATTATTCTCCGCTGCGACGCTACTACTATTTCAGAAACACGCTACTGTTCTGCAAAAAGCCGTATGTCTCTTCTGCATGGAAAAAAAGATTGCTGGTGGGACTGAGCATTCGCTTTTTTGCCAGCCTGGTGTATGAGAACAGACGTCTGTCCCAGTTCAAAATGATGTGCAAGGGAATCTGGTCTGGTCTGCACAATAAAAGTGGAGCATATCCGACATAAGCCCGTGAGCCATCTCGCCGGTTTTAGCGTTTTGTTTCCAGGCAGCCTGTCAGCTATACAGGCACGGCCATACTGAGCCCGGCCATTTTGATATACTCCTCAGCAAATAAACGGCGAGCCTGGGTATTCCGCTGACAATAGGCAATGGGCAGTAGGCAATAGGCCCGCCATTGATCATGTCAGGTACAGGCAAACAGGTCGGCCAGGGATGCGTTTGAAATGCTGGCACCCGGGACAGGCAGGCCAGAAAACGCAGATCAATAAGAAAAACAGGCGGATGGACCAATCCGCCGCCTATAAATGATGATTTCTATGAGAAAATCTGAACCACAAACTGATTCATGATATGCCCCGCTACCAGCAGGGCTGTAAAAACCAGCTTGTTGTTGCGCGACCAGCAGCTGCAAGACCCGCAAGACCAGAACAGGTAAAGCCAGATCATCTGAATAATTTATGATACATGTCGCTATTGTCAGTCACGGCCATGAAGACCTGCTTATTGCTAGCGGGATGGGTGGCTTGCGCGATGCTGGTGCAAGCATGCATGTGTGGATCAAGGATAACCGCCCATCGGCACAATTAAAGGCGTATTGCCTGCAACATGGCGTGTCTTACATTGATGATCATCCTGGTCTGGGTTTTGGTGAAAATAATAATTTCCTGTTTGACCTCATCAGCAATAGCGTCGGCTTTGGTGAAGGTGACAGTTTTATCGTCATGAACCCGGACATCACCATTACGCCAGAAACCATCATGACGCTGGTGGCGAATATGCAGCGGGATGCCTTCCCCATTGCCACCATCAATCTTTTCCGTGATGAACAGCATCTGTACATCGATGCCAATATCCGTCGCTTTCCGAATATCATTTCCCTGCTGCGTATGGTGGCAGTGCGCTCGCTGTCAGAGCCATACGACAAGAAAACCATGTCGGAAACCTGTCATGTAGACTGGGCATCCGGGGCTTTTCTGGCGTTTGATGCACGCCACTATCAGGCCCTGCAAGGTTTCGATACCCGTTATTTCATGTATTTCGAAGATGTGGATATCTGCTACCGCTCACAGCAATTGCTGGGGCTGGGAATACGCTTTTATCCACAACTGGATGCAACCCATACTGCCGCCCATAAAAACCGCAATCTGGTATCCCGTCATGCCAGCTGGTTTTTCCGCAGTTTTCTGAAGTTTCTATCGCGTCGTTATTTTGTTTATGACCGACGGGCCAACATATCGGCATCCAAATAAAGCATGAAGCAAATTATTTTGTTGACCGGTGCCAGCGGCTTTGTCGGCCAGGCAATTGCGCAAGCCTGCCTGCAGCAGGACGTCAAGCTGATCTGCCCGACCCGCCAGGCCTTACAATGGCAGGCCGCACAGCTGTCCAATCCCATCATCACTGACCTGACCGCCGATACCGACTGGTCAGCCAGCCTGAAGGGCGTTGATATCGTCATCCATTGTGCCGCCCGCGTGCACGTCATGCAGGAAAAGGCTGCCGATCCCCTGCTCTTGTTTCGCCAGTTGAACGTAGATGCCAGCCTGAACCTGGCACGACAGGCCGCAGCGGCAGGTGCCAGGCAATTTATTTACCTGAGTTCAGTCAAAGTGAATGGCGAAGCGACCGTGCCTGGCCATCCCTACACCGCTGACGACCAGGCCGCGCCACAAGATGCCTATGGCATATCCAAGCATGAAGCCGAACAGGCTTTGCTGGATCTGGGCAGGCAAACCGGCATGGCTATCACCATCATCCGCCCGCCACTGGTGTATGGGCCGGGCGTGAAAGCCAATTTTTTAAGCATGTTGCGCATGGTCAGACGTGGCTTGCCGCTGCCGCTGGGCAGCATACGCAACCAGCGCAGCTTTGTGTACCTGGGCAATCTGGTCAGCCTGGTGCTGCATTGCCGCCTGCATGACCAGGCGCGTAATCAGATATTTTTAGCCAGCGATGGCAGGGATTTATCGACAACAGAGTTGCTGAACCTGTGCGCGCAAGCCTTGCAGGTGAAATCGCGGCTGTTTCCTTTCCCGGCCAGCCTGCTGACGCTGGCGGCAAGCATACTGGGCAAGAAAAATGTGGCTGACCGTCTGTGCCAGTCCTTGCAGGTGGACATAAGCAAGACCAGAAACCTGCTGGGCTGGTCGCCCCCCTATACTGTAGAACAAGGCTTGCAGGCGACCGCTGCTGCCATTCGTACTTAATCGCCATCCACTATGTTAAAGCGCCTTTTCGATCTTTTCCTGGCTTTGATGGCCAGTCTGTTTCTGATCCTGCCCCTGGTGGTGGTAGCAGTCTGTGTCAAACTGACTTCACGCGGCCCCATCGTCTACTGGTCGGACCGGGTCGGACGCAATAATGCTATCTTCAAAATGCCCAAGTTTCGCAGCATGCGCATAGATACGCCTGCGGTTGCCACCCATTTGCTGAGCAACCCGGACCAGTATCTGACCCCCATTGGTTCTTTCCTGCGCAAATCCAGCCTGGATGAATTGCCACAATTGTGGAGCATACTGTGTGGTGACATGAGCTTTGTCGGCCCCCGCCCTGCCCTGTACAATCAGCATGACCTGATCGCCCTGCGTACCGAAAAGCAGGTGCATACTATCCCACCGGGCCTGACAGGCTGGGCGCAGATCAATGGCAGGGATGAATTGCCAATACCGGTTAAAGTTGACCTGGATGCTTATTACCTGCAACATCAGTCCTTCATGTTGGACCTGCGCATCCTGTTTCTGACGTTTTATAAGGTGGTGCGCCGTGATGGCGTCACTCATTAAATTGTCTATTTCAGTGTCCATGCTGCTATTCTTTCATTCAACCATCAGGCGGGCAAAGCGATCATGATGCAGTCTTTATTGAACTTGCCGCGCATACACAAGCAATTGCTGGCTGCCGTCGCAGATGCCCTCTGCCTGCCACTAACCTTTGTGCTGGCTGTCTGGCTGCGCTATGACAGCTTCAGTGCTGCACTGTTCAGTCATTACTTCTGGCTTATCGTTTCCGTACCTTTCATCACCATACCGGTATTCATACGCATAGGTCTTTACCGCGCCGTGATTCGTTTTATTGACCAGAAAATCATCAGCGTGGTGGTATTTGGTGTCACCCTTTCTGTACTGCTGCTGGTCTTTGTCAGCCTCATGCTGCACATCATGCCGCTGTCACGTGCTGTATTTGGCTTCTTCTGGGCCGGTTCCATCCTGTATGTGGGAGCCAGCCGCTTTCTGGCCAGAGCCTGGTTATTGCAGGCAGACATGACAGAAAACGCCACCCGCATTGCCATCTACGGTGCCGGCAAGGCCGGTGCGCAACTGGCAACTGCCCTGCGCGCAGGCGGTGAATATGTCTGCGTGGCTTTTATCGATGACAGCAAACCTGTGCAAGGCTCAACCATCGGTGGAATAAAAGTATTTGCACCAGACCAGTTGCCAGCCCTGGCTGAGCGCCATGAAATACGCGAGATTTTGCTGGCCATGCCCAGCATCAGCAAAACCCGGCAAAAGCAGGTACTGGATCAGTTGGAGCCCCTGAAACTCAAGATCAAGGTCACGCCATCTATCCAAAGCCTGGTCAATGGCGAATTGCGCGTGCAAGACATACGCGAAGTCGAGATTGAAGATTTGCTGGGCCGCGATCAGGTAGAGCCCGACGCCCGCCTGCTGAGCATTTGCATCACAGGCAAGCGCGTCATGGTGACTGGAGCAGGTGGCTCCATCGGTTCTGAACTATGCCGTCAGATATTACGCCAGCGCCCGGCCAAACTGGTCTTGCTGGAAATGTCGGAATACGCTCTGTATGCTATAGAACAGGAATTGACTGGTCTGCGCCAGCAACTGAAACTGGATGTAGAGATACTGCCCTTCCTCGGTTCCATACTTGACAGCGCCAAGCTCGACCGCATCTTCACCACCTGCGAAGTCGAAACCCTGTACCACGCAGCAGCCTACAAGCATGTACCGCTGGTTGAGCATAATCCGGCTGAAGGCATACGCAACAATGTATTTGGTACACTGTCCGTCGCACAGGCTGCGATGGCCGCCAGGGTCAAGAATTTTGTGTTGATATCGACGGACAAGGCGGTGCGTCCGACCAATGTCATGGGTGCCACCAAACGCCTGGCAGAACTGATCTTGCAAGCCTGTTCGCGTCGCCAGCAACATACCCGTTTTTGCATGGTGCGCTTTGGCAATGTGCTGGGTTCTTCCGGTTCTGTCGTACCACTGTTCCGCAAGCAGATCATGGCAGGTGGCCCCATTACCCTGACGCATCCGGAAATCACTCGTTATTTCATGACCATACCCGAAGCCGCACAACTGGTCTTGCAGGCCGGTGCCATGGGCGAAGGCGGTGATGTCTTTGTGCTGGACATGGGTGAACCCGTACGCATCATCGACCTTGCACGCCGCATGGTGCATTTGAGCGGCCTGGAAGTAAAAAGCGAAGCCACGCCTGACGGCACCATAGAAATCCAGCACGTGGGCCTGCGCCCTGGCGAAAAATTGTACGAAGAATTGCTGATCGGCGACAATGTAGAGGGCACGTCCCACCCGCTGATCATGCGTGCGCAAGAAAATGAGTTGCCGTGGGATCAACTGAATGCGCTATTGCAGGATTTGCATGCCGCCTGCGCCGCCTTTGATTATGCGCAAATCCGCGCTTTGTTGTTGCAAATAGTGGCAGAATACGAACCACAATGCGGTATTGAAGACCTGATCTGGCAAGCCCAGCAAACTGGTTCTGAAAACCAGACAGCCACTGTGCTGCTCCACTGAATCTTTTTAATATAGAAAATAATCATGTCCCTACTATCCCCCAGCATATTCAAAGCTTACGACATCCGCGGCATCATCGATAAAACTCTGGATGCCGAAGTTGCCCACCTGATCGGCCAGGCCTTCGGCAGCGCCGCCATCGCCAAAGGTGAAAAAGCCGTGGTCATAGGCCGCGATGGCCGCTTGTCAGGCCCAGACCTGATCACTGCCCTGGCCAAAGGTTTGCAATCGACTGGCGTGGATGTGATTGATCTGGGCATCGTGGTCACCCCCATGGTTTATTTTGGCACCAATGTGCTGGGTGCAACATCCGGCATCATGGTCACCGGCAGCCACAACCCGCCTGACTATAACGGTTTCAAAATGGTACTGGCAGGCGAAGCGATTTATGGCGATGCCATCCAGGCACTGTACCAAACCATCCTGAACAAGGATTTCAAACAAGGCAGCGGCGGCTACCGCACGCATGACATCAAGGCGACTTACCTTGAGCGCATCATCGGCGACGTCAAAGTTGCCCGCCCCTTGAAAATTGCCGTCGATTGTGGCAATGGCGTGGCTGGTGCATTTGCTGGCGAACTGTATCGCGGCATGGGTTGTGAAGTCATCGAACTGTTCTGCGAAGTCGATGGCACCTTCCCCAACCACCATCCTGACCCAGCGCACCCGGAAAACCTGCAAGACCTGATACGCTGCCTGCAAACCACCGACGCAGAAATCGGTCTGGCTTTTGACGGCGATGGCGACCGTCTTGGTGTCGTCACCAAAGATGGCCAGATCATCTACCCTGACCGTCAGCTCATGCTGTTTGCTGAAGACGTATTGACACGCAACCCTGGCGCGCAGATTTTGTATGACGTCAAATGCACCCGCCATATCGCACCATGGGTCAAGGCACGCGGTGGTGTACCACTGATGTGGAAAACCGGCCATTCCCTGGTCAAGGCCAAGCTGCGCGAAACCGGTTCCCCGTTAGGCGGTGAAATGAGCGGTCATATCTTCTTCAAAGACCGCTGGTATGGTTTTGACGATGGCCTATACGCTGGCGCACGCTTGCTGGAACTGGTCAGCCGTGTAGCGGACATGACAGCCACGCTGAACAATCTGCCGCAATCCACCTCGACACCAGAGCTGCAATTGCAACTGGCTGAAGGTGAAAATTTCAAGATCATCGCCGCCATGCAGGCAAATGCCCACTTCCCTGGTTCAGACGAAATCATCACCATCGATGGCTTGCGTGTTGAATACCCGGACGGCTTCGGTCTGGCCCGCTCATCCAATACCACCCCCGTCATCGTCATGCGCTTCGAAGCTGAAAACCCGGAAGCCCTGGCACGTATACAGGGTGCAATGAAGCAGGCTGTACTGGCAGTGAAGCCAGATGCAAAATTGCCGTATTAATTCTATTTAAACCTGCAAACTCACCACAGAGGCACGGAGACACAGAGGGAGCACAGAGAAAAACTAAAGGCGTGAAGAGTAATTACCAAACACTTTCACGTCAAAAGATTTTCTCTTGCTTTTCTCTGTGTCTCGGTGTCTCTGTGGTGAGATTTTTGGTCTTACTACTATTGTGAAAATCCTGCTTGTACGTGTTTCGTCCTTAGGCGATGTGCTGCACAATATGCCCATCGTGGATGACTTGCGTCGTCAGTTTCCGCAGGCACGCATAGACTGGGTGGTGGAAGAAGCCTATGTGCAACTGGTACGGCTCAATCCAGGAGTTGATCAAGTTTTCCCTTTTGCCCTGCGTCGCTGGCGCAAGAGTCTAGGTCAGGCAGCGACACGGCAAGAGATCAGGCATTTCTTTCGCCAGCTACGACAAGAAAATTATGACCTGATACTCGATACCCAGGGTTTGCTGAAAACCGGCATCATCATGGGTCTGGCCAAGACTGTCAAAGGCGGCAAAAAAGTGGGCCTGGCAAATGGCACCGAAGGTTCGGGTTATGAAGGTATTTCCAGAATTTTCCATGACATCAGTGTGCCGGTAGACAAACGCACTCACGCCGTCTTGCGCGGCCGCCTGGTCGCTGCCGCCGCTGGCGGCTACACTGTCACCACGCCCGCCAGCTTTGGCTTGCAGGCACCTGATGTCCCCGCTGACCAGTCCACATGGTTGCCATCTACGCCGTATGCCGTATTCTTTCACGGTACTGCCGGTGCAGCCAAGAAATGGCCGCGAGAGAACTGGCAAGCAATCGCCCGTACTTTGCAGGAATATGATTTACCGATACTGCTGCCCTGGGGTAGCCCGGCAGAAAAAGCCGAAGCCGAGGCCATGGCCGCCATCATGCCGAATGCCACCGTCCTGCCCGCGCTCTCGATGCAGGCCGCTACCTTGCTGGCACAAAAAGCACGCCTTGCCATTGGTGTCGATACTGGCTTGACGCATATCGCTGCTGCCTATGAAACACCGACCATAGAAATCTATTGCGCTTCACCGCGCTGGAAGACTGAGGGGAATTGGTCGGACAGGATTATTAACCTTGGGGATAACGGGGAACCTGCGACTGTTGAAGAGGTTCGAGGGGCGATTGAAATATTGCTAGGGTCAAAGAGCAAACAGTAATTTGCTTACCATCAAACATTACAGCAATCTACTTAACGTCATTCCTGCGCGAGTTTGGCAGGAATCCAGCGGGCTGGCGCTCCAGCGACGTTCGCAGTATGCCATGAAGCTTATTAACTTCAGACTTGTGAATTTCACGAACTGAATTTTCAAATATCTTCGTAAGTCATTTAACATCGCAGGCCGGAGGTAGCCCGGTAGTTAAACCCGTTTATCGCATTCGCCAAGAAAAATAAGCAAAAAGAAGGCGACCGGGGCATCACTGCCATTTCTTCGATCTATTTTAACCATTGTCGTCAAATGCAAATTAAATTATCCGTCAGTGAATAACTCAAATTAATAAGCAAATACAAATGAATGCCATCAATGTAATAGCACCCTATAAATATCTCGACATGTGGGTATTTGATGATGAGCGCGTAGGCCTGCTGCAAGAACCTTTCGTCAGCGGTGCTGACACTATGATAGACAAGGTCGTTGCCACATTTCCTGATCCGGATTCAGGTTTCATCATGCTGTTCTCTGCAAACGCATTTCCTGGACACCAGATTAAACTCTCATGGCGCAGATCTGACAGTAACGGCAACTGGTATTTCTCGGAAGAGCTGGATATGGAAGGTTGGCTGTGCCCTGCCTTGCTCAAATATTTTGAACAGCCGCCAAAAGAAATTTACGTGCAGGTCAAGGCTAAAAAAGCAGTCGCCTAAATTGACCAACTTCGCCATTAATTCGATCGCAGCGGCAAGAGTCTCAGTGAAATGACCGCTTCCAGATTCCCTAGAGCATCGGATGATGGCTTGAATTTGCAAGAACTGACAAGCTTGACACTTTCCTGATTCAATTTTGGTTCGACCGACCATTCAAGGGTCGTTTTTTCAATGCCTCCCTCTTTGTTCAACCAGACACCAACAACAATGCCACGACCTGGCTCATTATCTTTTGCCAGACTTACAAAGTCTGACTTATTACAAGTACCTGTCAATACTTCAGCAGGCTTTCTTGGAACGCCTTCCGCAGAAAGTTTCCAAACATATGCTGATTTGACGTAAATTTTTTCTATTTTTGGATCGTCGAAAATTTGGCACCCCATCATTGAAGCCAAAACAGCTTCATCCAATATGCGCCAGCCACTACTACGTGCCACCTCTGCCATTGTCACTCGCCCAACTGAATCTGCAACTAAGTCGAGTTCAGTCCTGCCCATCATTTCATGGCGCAATGCAAGTCTGGGATATTCCGGTTTTTTGCAACGATCATATGAGGGTTTTAATTCGAGAACCGGCTTTATATTTGGTCCTACTGAGTTGCTTAGACTACCTTTGGAGTCAACTTGAGCCAATACATCGGCCACTCCCCAATTTAAATTCAGTAGAGTAAATAAAAGAATAGGGAAAAAGGAAATTTTATTTTTAAACATTTTTTTGTCTGGAAGAGCAAAGCAACGTGAGGCAATAGAAAAAAGTCTCATGACAATAAGTTCGATATTAAATCTCCAACGCCCCAAACGACTTCACCAAATCATCCAGCGCCTTCAACTGCGTCAAAAATGGTTCCAGCTTATCCAGCGGCAAGGCGCTGGGCCCGTCGCACTTGGCTTGCGCCGGATCAGGATGCGCTTCCAGGAACAACCCTGCCAGGCCCGTTGCCATGCCTGCGCGGGCCAGTTCAACGATTTGTTCGCGACGGCCACCGGAAGCTGCTGCGCCAGCTTCACGCTGTTGCAGGGCATGGGTGACGTCGAAGATGACAGGCAGGTTGTTGGTTACTTTTTTCATGACAGCAAAACCCAGCATGTCGACTACCAGATTGTCATAACCAAAGCAGGTGCCACGGTCGCAGAGTATCAGTTGATCATTGCCTGCTTCTCTGAACTTTTCGACGATGTTCTGTACCTGCGAAGGGCTGAGGAATTGCGGTTTCTTGATATTGATGACACGGCCGGTTTTGGCCAGGGCGACAACGAGGTCAGTCTGGCGTGCCAGAAAGGCGGGCAACTGCAAGACATCGACCACTTCTGCCACTTGCGCGGCTTGCCATGTCTCGTGCACGTCGGTGATCAGGGGTACGCCGAATTCTGCCTTGATGGCTTCGAATATCTTCAAACCTTCTTCAAGGCCAGGGCCGCGGTAAGAATGAATGGATGAACGATTGGCCTTGTCGAAGCTGGCCTTGAAAACATAGGGGATGCCCAGCTTGCTGGTGACGCGCACGTATTCTTCGGCGACGCGCAAGGCCATGTCTTTGGATTCGAGAACATTCATGCCGCCGAACAGGACGAAGGGGCTTTGGTTGCTGGCTTGAATTTTTGGGGTAATGGCTACGGTAGTCAAGATGATTCCAGTTCTGTAAAATTCAGTCGGGTGTTGTGTATTTTTTTGTATCAGCGACGCAGCAGCGCTATGATACCCAGCGCAAATAGTCTTGCCACTGCGGATCAAATTCGCTGCTGATATCAAACTGCAGCGGTGCAAATGTGTGTGCCAGTTTATGTGCCTTGGCCAATGCGGCTTCTACGTCACTGACATGCCAGTTCATGCTGCGCACATTGCCATGCAAGGTGATCTGGCTGGTGATGCCTTCCTGGGTTTGTGCGAGCAGGGTTTCAAGCTGGTCTTCAAACTCGCGCGCAATTTCCAGGTCGTCTTTATTGTCGAGCGCAACGTCAACTTGCACACGCCACAGCATGTCTGCCCTGCCGACCAGGGTCATGGCGGATTCATTGCGCTGCACCAGCAGTTTGTCATCAGGATCGGTATTACTGACAAGCTCAAAGCCTGTCCATTCATTTTCACCGGTGGGGAACAGGGCGGTATGCCTGAGGTCATCCCGCCAGAAGCTGTCCAGCACTGCCGGGAAGGCGGCCAGGCTGACGGTGTTCTGTTCTGGCGCACCGTCCATAAATTCGACCGGACCTATCTTGATGGCGAAATCATATTCACCAATGGCATGGTCAAGCAGGATGAAGGACATGTGTCTGGCATGATCGAGCATGTCTTGCGGTATGGGCTTGCCAAACCACAGTTGCAAACCCACCCTGCCGGCATCGGCATAATGCCCGACCAGAATATCAGCAGGGCTGAGGTTGAAATTATCCATGGACATACCGAAATCGTTCATTTCTGTACGCGCCCGGAAAGCAATCACGTTTTGAAACATGGTTAATCGGGGTGCCGATTGCACAAGCGACATGACATCCTGGAAATGCTCAGTTGAACCGTGGGCAGTCATGATCAGATCATAGATGCCGCCTTTCGGCCCGCCTTGCAATTCTGCTGCCAGGTGGGGAAAGTGGGGTTGCAGCAATGCATTGATGGCTTCCATGGCATCGCGGGCTTCCAGTTGCTGCAATTCTGGCTGGGCATTTGCCAATGCCTGCCAAAAGATGTCTGTGCTCATCTATTTTTTCCAGATGGATGGGTGGTTCAACATGTCCCTACATGTTGCCTGAGAACCTGCTTACGATCTTACTGCGCGAGCGTGATCGGGGCTCATGTGCTGCTCAAAATGCTCATGTACTGCAAGTACATTCCGCTTTTTGCGCTGCGCTTGGTTACCTTGACTCCGCTGACGCTCGCTCGCTACAGATCGTAAACAGGTTCTAGGAGGCATAGGATATCATTTTATGAGGGTGGTTTTGCAGAACAGTGAGGTGCCTCATTTAGCTTTACTTATTTTTCAAGCAATACTGTTATCGCCGAACGCCACTAGGCTCCTGCCTGCGCAGGAGCGACGGTATTAGCGTTTGCCCTGTATCAGAATAAGTAGTCAACAATTTCATAAAATTACATTTACGGTAATTAATTATGAAATTTATTGAGCTTGTATGCCTGGTTAAATTACAAAAATACCCCCAATGCTCCGTATTAACCCCAAGCAATACATACACTCTTGCCCTCCGTTTTCAGGTATATTCCCTCCTCTTCGCCAATACTCCCCAAGCTTGATGTCTGCTCATCGTAAAAATCTTGATGGTTTTGCCATTTCGCTCATGCTTTTGCTTTGCCTGTGCTGGGGCTTGCAGCAGGTAGCTGTGAAACTGGCGGCGCCTGTAATCAGTGCCGCCATGCAACTGGGCTTGCGGTCTGGACTGGCTGCCGTGCTGGTTCTGTTGCTGATCCTGGTTAAAAAGATTCCTTTTTCCCTGCGTGACCAGCATGTATGGCCCGGCATTGCTGCCGGGGTCTTGTTTGCGCTTGAGTTTTTATGTATTTCGCTGGGGCTAAAATATACGACGGCCTCGCATATGTCGGTATTTTTATACACCGCGCCTATCTTTACGGTGCTTGGCTTGCACTGGCTGATCCCTGCCGAGCGTTTGCAGCCTGCGCAATGGCTGGGTATATTGTCGGCATTTGGCGGGGTGGCGATTGCGTTTTCTGGTGCCTTATTTGATACATCCGGCAGCAGTCAGCGTGATATGACCGATATGCTGATCGGTGACAGCTTTGGTGTGGTGGCAGCAATATTGTGGTCAGCCACTACCATCACCATACGCAAATCCAGTTTGTCGGAAGCGGAACCAACCACAACGCTGTTTTATCAACTGGCAGTCGGTGCGGTGATCTTGCTGGCTTTTGTGTTCTTGCGCGGTGAAAGTCTGCCTGCGCAATGGGACATGACCAGCATTGTGAGCCTGTTTTTCCAGACGGTGATTATTGCTTTTGCCAGTTACCTGACTTGGTTCTGGCTCATGCGGCGTTATCTGGCGTCGCGTCTTTCTGTATTTTCTTTCCTGACACCCTTGTTTGGCGTAGCCGCCGGTGTCATCCTTATGCACGATCCCATTAGCCCGCGCTTTGCGCTGGGTGCAATACTGGTTTGTGGTGGTATTGTGTTGGTGAATTTCCGTCGGACATAACGCATGCGTCTTCTTTATTCTATGGTCTGGGGTTTGTCTTTGCCCTTTGCCCTGTTTCGCCTCTGGTGGCGTGGTCGCCAGGAGCCTGGCTATCGTCAGCATATTGCCGAACGACTGGGCTTTTATCCGGCCATTGCCAGCATGCCCACGATCTGGGTGCATGCCGTTTCTGCCGGTGAAACCCGTGCAGCCGAACCATTGATCCGTGCCTTGCTGGCGCGTCGGCCAGATCATCGTATTTTATTGACGCATATGACGGCCACCGGGCGTGAAACCGGCGGCAAGTTGTTCGCTGATGTCGGCCCGCGCCTGCATCAGGCATTTTTACCGTATGACATCAACTGGATGATACGGCGCTTTCTGCGGCATTTTTCACCGCAATTATGTGTGTTGATAGAAACCGAAGTCTGGCCTAACCTTGTAGCCCAGTGCGAGTTGCAATCCATACCGGTGACGCTGGTGAATGCCCGCCTGTCAGAAAAATCACTGAAGAAGGCGCAGCGTCTGGCCTCGCTGATATTGCCCGCAGCCCGTGCCATCAGTTGCGTGGCGGCACAATCGAACCCCGATGCCCAGCGCCTGCAAGAACTGGGTATTGCGCGCCCTGATGTCACCGGCAACATGAAGTTTGATGTGACACCACCGCCCTTGATGGGTGAGCGTGGTGCGGCCCTGCGCCGCAGCTTTGGCGAACGCCAGGTGATCCTGTGCGCCAGTACCCGTGATGGGGAAGAAGAACTGATACTACAGGCCTTTGTTGAACAGATACCACTGTTGCAGACCAATCCCCTGCTGATCATTACCCCACGTCATCCGCAGCGCTTTGATCATGTGGCAAGCATGCTGGAAGCACTTGGCATCAGCTATGTGCGCCGCTCTACCCTGAACCACGAAGAAATTGCGCCTATCACTAAGGATGTGCAGGTCTTGCTGGGTGACAGCATGGGTGAAATGTATATGTATTACGCCGCCTGCGATATCGCTTTTGTTGGTGGCAGCCTAGTGGCGCTGGGCGGCCACAATCTGATTGAGGCCTGTGCCATGGGCAAACCCGTTTTGACTGGCACATATACTTTCAATTTTTCTGAAATCACTGATCAGGCGATTGCCTGTGGTGCTGCTTTCAGGGTGGATGGTGCGCTGAGTTTATTCCGGCAGGCCCATGCATTGCTGGCTAACCAGCAACTGCGACATCGCATGGGGGAAGCTGCATATGCATTCTTCCTGCAACATCAGGGTGCCACGGCACGTACCATGCACATGCTGGAACCGTATTTATAGCACCCTGAGTCTTCACTTTACCCTGATTTTATTCTGGCGTATGCGCTGTGATTGAAGTCAGAATCTGCAAGGCGGCCTCAAACTCAAATGCCTTTAGCGCACGTTCCAGTGCGTCTGCGTGTGCACCTGCCAGCTTGCGCAGGCTGTTGCGATGGCTCTGGAAGTAATCCAGGGCTTCACTGTCAGAATCTTGCAAATAATTGCTCAACGCCGCCAGCAGTTCTTGCGTATTGACATCAATTTCCTCATTGGCAACGGGCAGATCATCTGCTGCCGCAGGCCCGGACAAGGCCAGTTGCAGGTCGCTGATCAATTTTGCACTGGCATCAGTAAATCTTTGCAGCAGGCTGCTGTCTTCGCTGGATTTTTCTATGGCCAGTTCCAGTTCGGTGGCCACTGCGGCCAGCTCCACGGCACCGATATTGCCAGCGGCACCGCGCATGGTATGGGCTTCGCGTTCGGCAGAAATGCGGTCACCTTTTTCCAGATGGATACGGATTTTTTCTGGTGTCGCAGCGGCTGTGTCGATGAACAATTGCAGCAGGCGCTGGTATAAATCCATATTCTGGCCACAGCGACGCAAGGCTGATTTGACGTCCACCCCCGGGATTTCAAGCTCAAGCGTATTCTCTACCGGCCGTACTGGTATCTCGTTGATGACTACCGGGACCGAACTAGTTCTTGGCATGCGTTGCCCACTCCAGCGGGCCAGGGTATCAAAGAAGCTGTCTGGGTTAATCGGTTTGGCAATGTGGTCATTCATGCCTGTATCCAGGCAACGCTGTTTTTCTTCATTCATGGCATGGGCCGTCATGGCAATAATTGGCAGATCCAGCCATTCAGGGTAAGAGCGTATCACGGTCGTGGCAGCATAACCATCCATTTCAGGCATTTGCAAATCCATCAATACAATATCAAATTCGGCCTTGTTCAGTTTATCAATGGCGATACGCCCATTGTCTGCCACTTCCACGATGATACCGGCTTCATGCATGAGTTCAGCGGCAATTTGCTGGTTGATCTGATTATCTTCCACCAGTAATACACGCAGGCCGTCAAACCTGTTTTCCAGCATGGGTATTGCAGCAAGCTGGGTCGGGTCATCCGTATACCGGCGACTCAGGCATTGCAGGCTTTCTATCAGGCCAGGCATGCTGATAGGCTTGGACAGATAGGCAACCGGGGCATGTACCGTATTGAGCATGCCTGCTTCATCAAAACCCATATTGGTCAGCATGATGATATCGGGTGCCTGCCCGACATTCTCTGCATGGATGGCTTCGGCAGTTTCTGCGCCATTCATGTCTGGCATCTGGGCATCGAGCAACACCAGCTGATAAGCTTGCCCCGCAACCCTTGCTGCTTCCAGCATTTGCAAGGCTTGCCTGCCACCGCTGGCCGCGTCTGGTTTCAAGCCGAGCTGCTGGCAGAGTTTAAGCAGATGCTGACGCGCTTCGTTATGGTCATCCACGACCAGTACATGCAGGCCAGCCAGGGCCAGCACCACGGCTGTACGTACATCATGCGGGGGCGATTTGGCATGATCAAACCAGCAGGTGAAATGGAAGCTGCTGCCGACACCGACCTGACTTTCCACCCAGATATTACCGCCCATCAATTCCACCAGATGCCGTGAAATGGTCAGGCCGAGGCCAGTCCCCCCATATTTGCGGGTGGTGGAACTGTCAGCCTGGGTAAATGCCTTGAACAGGTTTTGCTGCTGTTCATCGGTCATGCCGACACCCGTATCGCGCACGGTAAATTGTAACTGTACCTGGTCGGCAGACGACTTGATCTGCCTGACCATGATCACCACTACGCCATGGTCAGTAAATTTGATGGCATTGTTGACCAGATTGGTCACCACCTGACCAAGACGCAAAGGATCACCCTGCAAATTTGCAGGCACCGATACATCGATATCAAATACCAGTTCTATGTCTTTTTCTGCCACTTTATGGCTGACGATGGTGGCAACGTCGTTGATCACATCGGTTAGGGCAAATTCTGCCGATTCGATATCGAGTTTGCCTGCCTCGATCTTGGAAAAATCCAGAATGTCATTCACCACACCAAGCAGAGATGTACCGGCATTGTGAATTTTATCGATATAGTCACGCTGCTTGACGCTGAGTGCGGTTTTCTTGGCCAGATGAGAAAGGCCGATGATGGCATTCATGGGCGTGCGTATTTCATGGCTCATGTTCGCCAGGAAATAGGATTTGGCAATGGTTGCCTGTTCGGCCTGTTCCTTGGCTTCACGCAATTCATTTTTTTGCAGATAGGTTTCGGTTTCATCGATCCAGAAACCATTCCATATCCATTCACCATTCATGTATTTGGGATCTACCGTTTGCGCACGCAGCCAGCGGACTTGGCCATTCACTACAATACGCTGGTGAAAATTGCCTGCGGTACGGGTATCGACGGCAATTTTGGCCAGTTCTTCTGAGGTTTCGCGGTCTTCTTCTACCGTGGTTTGCCAGCGCGCGGCTTTATCAGCGATGATGGCTTTGGCGGTGACGCCCAGGACATTTTCGACATTCTCACTGACATAGGCATATTCCCTTTTACCGTCAGGGAGCTCGCGGAACTGGAATACCGACAAAGGCAAGGCAAAGGTGAGGTCATTCAGACGCTTGCGTTCGCCATCGGCTTCCGCAGTCCTTTGCCTGACCAGGTCTTCCAGCAATGCCTGCTGGCGCGAGAAACGCCGGACACGCATGCGATACACCAGATAAATCAGTGCCAGCAACAAGACGGTAACTGCCAGACGGAAACGCCATTCCATCCAGAACGGTGGTGTAATGGTAATGACCAGGCTGGCTCCACCTTCATTCCAGTCGCCATCCTTGGTGGCCGCTCTGGTCCTGAAAATATATTCCCCAGGTTCCAGGTTGGTGTAGTTGGCCGAGCGGTGGCTGGCTTCGGCCGTCACCCAGTCTTCATCAAAGCCATCCAGTTTATAGGCATAGCGATAATGCATGGGGTCGGCAAAATTCAGGGCAGCAAATTCTATAGAAATGACGTTTTGCCGGTAACTGAGGGTGATTGCCCTGGCATCTGAAATATTGCCTTTCAGGGTGACGCCTTCCGGCAATTTGCCCCCGCGTACAGATTGATTAAAAATCAGGAAATCTGTGATGGTGGTGGTCGGCGAAACGGTCTTGTCGCGGATGAATTCAGGATAAAACCAGGCCAACCCCTGAAAGCCGCCAAAATACAGGGCATCATCGGCATCACGAAAACTGGCACCGACGGTATAGGTGCCATCAATCAGGCCATCATCTGCTGAATATTTTTTGAGCGCCCGTCGATCTTGCCCTAGCTTGTATAAGCCGCCATCTGTACTAATCCACAAATTTCCAGCTTTGTCTTCAGCAAACCCGGCCGTGGCATCATTGCCCAGCATGCCACTGTAGCGAAAGAAACTCACCGTTCCATCGCCGGCGACGACCATGCGGTTAAGGCCACTCGCTGTTCCCACCCAGACACTGCCGCTGTTGTCTTCAAATACTGCATACACACGACTATGGCTAAGGCTGTTGCCATCGCCCGGATTATGTCTGTAGTGCGTGAAATGCCCGGTCTGCATGTCAAGTTTGTCCAGCCCACCAAAGGTACCAGCCCATAACTGCCCATGACGATCAAACAGCAGCGATACTACCCGCCCATGGCTCAGACTGTCCGGGTCATTTGGATCATGCATGTAGCGCTGAAACTTGCCAGACTTCACATCCAGCCGGTTCAAGCCATCATCGCTGGCCACCCACAAATTACCTGCGCGGTCATACGCAAAGGAATGCACGATGTTCGAACTGAGGCTGTCAGGACTGCGCGGATCATTCTGAAAATGCATGGCACGTTCGCTGACCGGGTCAAACAGGTTCAGGCCATCTTGCGTGCCCACCCACAATTTCCCGTCCGGTGCCACTTGCAGCGCTCTGATCTTGCTATTGGTGATGCTGTAGGGCTGTGCCGCCTGGTGCTGATAGACCTTGATCTGACCACTGGCCTTGTCCAGCCGGTTCAGGCCATCGCCAGTGCCTATCCAGATGTGCCCATTGCTGCCAGTGATGGCTGATACGGTATTGTTGCTGAGGGTTTTGGGTTCACCAGGCAAATGCAACAGGCGTTCAAAACCGCCGCTGAACAGATTGGTGCGACTGACGCCACCCAGCCAGGTCCCCACCCACAAGGTGCCGGACCTGTCTTGCAGCAGACGGGTGACACGGTTGTCTGCCAGGCTATGGCGGTCACTGGCGTGATGACGGTAAGACGAAAACCTGCCGGACGCCTGATCCCAGCGTTTCAGACCGTCATCGGTACCGACCCAGACCACGCCATCCTTGTCTTCCAGTACCGAGCTCACCGGCCCGGGATCAAGACCCTCACTTTCGCTGAACCGGTGTTTTTCTGCCCGGTCCCGGCCCCAGACTTCCAGTCCGGCCAGCGATGCGATCCAGAGCCTGTCTTTACGATCCACCATAATATGCTGGACGGCATTGCGACGCGGATCAGCCTGTTTGTCGCTATCGAAACGGAAGTTCTGGAAACCGGACTTGTCCTTTGTCATCAGGCTGAGACCGGCATTGCTGCCTATCCACAAATTGCCGTCCCCGTCATAAGCGAGCGTATTGACCTGATCACTGACAATACTGGTATCGTCCTTGTCATCATGACGCATACTCAGGAAACGCCCGGTATCAGGATCAAAATGTGCCAGCCCGTCGCCGGTTGCCAGCCATAAGCCCGCCGCACCATCACCGACAATGGCCTGGATCTGATTGGCTGCCGAGCTGCGGATATCAACCGAGTCACGCCTGTACCTGACCATGCTTTCCGTCGCGGGATCATAACGATGCAGACCACCGCTGCGTGTACCTACCCACATCCGGCCCTTGCGATCTTCATAAAGCGCCCAGACCCAGTTATCTGCCAGGCTATTGGGCTTGCCCGGTTCATGTCTGAAATAAATGACCTTGGTACCATCGTAGCGATGCAAGCCCCCCTGGGTACCAAACCACATATAACCCTGCCTGTCTTGCAACATGGATTGTATGGATTCATGCTGAAACCCCTGCTCGCGCCCCACCTGATCAAAGCGCAGACTTTGTATGTTTGCCGCACGGGTTTCAGAAAAGCAACAGGTCGCGATCATCGCGAGAAAGAAAATGCAGTAGGACAATAATTGACGGTAGGGAAACGGGGTAGCCGATTGCGGTAGCCTCATTGTGCGCTCTCTAGTACTTAGACCATCTGTCACTGGTTGCTGTCTATATAAACACCAAGTATATGTTATTCAGGTATCGGGAACGTATCTGATTGTCACATAAATAATGCCCCGAGAAACTCAATCATAAAAGGAAATCCGCCTGCCAATTCCCGATATCGTGCATTGCACAAAAGAAATTTTCTCGCGCATTATTTCACCACAGAAGACCCCCCCTGCTACCCAGGCGAGCAAAAAGCGGGCCCGCGCAGGATAAATCAACGCTTCGGCTTCATGTCAAAATTCCTGGAAATGGGAATGAGCTTATGCCACATCAAGGATATATAAACTCGCCGGGGTTTATAATGGACGCTTCAGACAGGGGACGTGTGTTGTTTGTTGCAACAAAAATTCCGTACCTCCCAAAGTCAACGAATACATTCCTTCAAATGAATGACATTGGACGCGTAGTCGTCTTGCTCTTTTTGATGGCCCACATATTGGCCAACGGCAAACGAATAGTCCACCAATGCTCTTTCAACATGATTTCAGCAACAGGTAACAAAGAAAGCCCTCATTTCATATGAACGCAAACGAAAAAATTTTAGGATTGACTGACATGTCTCCCCAGGAAATCTCTCTTGATGTCTTGCTAGAAAAATATGCCAAAGGCGATGAAGCCACCATCCACGATGTACAGGCACGGGTCGCCAGAGCGCTTGCCGGCGTAGAACAGCCAGACTTCCAGGCCTATTACGAAGAAAAATTTTTGTGGGCGCAAAAGAACGGTTTTGTGCCTGCTGGCCGTATCAATTCTGCCGCCGGCATGGACTTGCACGCCACCCTCATCAACTGCTTTGTACAACCAGTAGGTGATTCGGTATCCAGTGCCACTGATGGCAAACCTGGTATCTATACCGCACTGGCGGACGCTGCCGAAACCATGCGTCGTGGTGGTGGTGTCGGTTACGATTTTTCTACCATACGCCCGAAAGATGCTCTCGTCCGTGGCACGCGTTCACGTGCATCCGGCCCGGTATCTTTTATGCAGGTATTTAATGCATCCTGCTCTACCGTCGAATCTGCCGGTGCCCGTCGTGGTGCACAGATGGGTGTCTTGCGCGGTGACCATCCGGACATCCTGGAATTCATCCGCTCCAAAGACAAGGGCGATCTGACCAACTTCAATATCTCCATCGGCGTGACCGATGAATTTATGGAAGCTGTCGCCAAAGATACCGACTTCTGCCTGGTGCACAAAGCCGAACCCGGCGAAGATAAAAAAGAAGCCGGTGCCTATCTGCGTGAAGATGGCCTGTGGGTATACCAAACCGTCCGTGCGCGTGATCTGTGGGATGCGGTCATGAAATCCACCTACGATCATGCAGAGCCCGGCATCCTATTTTTGTCGCGCATGAATACAGAAAACAATCTGTACTATTGCGAAAAAATCGAAGCCACCAACCCGTGCGCAGAACAACCTTTGCCAGACTATGGCTGCTGCTGCCTGGGTTCCATCAACCTGACGCGTTTCATCAAGGGCGCATTCACTGATGCAGCCGAATTTGATTTTGCAGCCTTCGAAGCTGTCGTCACGGTAGCCACCCGCATGCTGGACAATGTGCTGGATGCTACGGCCTGGCCCTTGCCACAGCAAAAAGCCGAAGCCATGTCCAAGCGCCGTGTGGGCCTGGGTTTCCTTGGTCTGGGTAGCAGCCTGGTCATGCTGGGCCAGCGTTATGATTCTGACGCTGGTCGTGCCTTTGCACAAAAGGTATCTGAGGTAATGCGTGATGCAGCCTATCTGGCATCGGCTGAACTGGCCAAGGAAAAAGGCCAGTTCCCTTTGTTCGACAGTACAAAATACCTGTCCGGCGTGTTCGCCAAACGCCTGCCTAAAAATGTGCGCAGTGCGATTTCCAAGCATGGCTTGCGCAATTCGCATCTGCTGTCGATTGCGCCTACCGGCACCATTACCCTGGCCTTTGCTGACAATGCATCCAATGGCATAGAACCGGCTTTTTCATGGGTTTATAACCGCAAGAAACGCATGGCCGTTGGTGATGCCAAAATCTATGAAGTGGCTGACCACGCCTGGCGCCTGTACCGTCATCTGGGTAACGATGTATCCGACGACAGCAAGCTACCAGGCCAGTTTGTGACCGCACTGAATATGTCCGCCAGCGACCATATGAAGATGTTGCAGGTGGTACAGCCGTATATCGACTCTGCCATTTCCAAGACCGTCAATGTACCGGCAGATTACCCTTACGAAGACTTCCAGAATCTATACATGGATGCCTGGCGCGCTGGTCTCAAAGGCCTGGCAACATACCGCCCGAATAGCATCCTGGGTAGCGTTTTGTCTGTATCAACAGAGACAGCACCGGAAGTCAAACAGACACCGGATGACGACCTGCTGCGCAAGCAATTCGATGGCCGCCCATTTGGCGACCTGGAATCGGTCACATCCAAAGTGCAGTACATGACCTATGAAGGCAAGAAAACGGTCTATCTGACCGTCAGCTTCATCCACATCCAGGGCATGGTTGGTGGCGAACGCGTGACGATAGAACGCCCGTTTGAATTCTTCATGCCTGCCGGTCAAAAGAACGATGGCCAGCAATGGATATCAGCCAGCATGCGTTTGCTGTCGATGGCAGCCCGCTCTGGCGGCTCCATCGCCAAGGCACTGGCAGATATGCGAGAAGTGGTGTGGGACAAGGGCACGGTACGCTGTGGCATGATCACCAAAGACGACGGTTCACAGGCACCACTGTTCCATGAATCCGAAGTCGCCGCCATCGGCTATTCGCTGCAACGCATCCTGATGAAACGCGGTTTCCTAGACGCTGCCGGCAACCAGATCCCCATCACCGTGCTGGCAGAAAAGTTCAAGCAAAGAACCCACCATTACGGCATGGACGACCTGGCCTACGAAGGCGAAACCGCCCCCATCAGCTACATCCCCACCGGCAAGAAATGTCCGGATTGCGGTGCCCATGCCCTGCAAAAAATAGACGGTTGCAGCCGCTGTGTTTCTTGTGGGTATGTGGGGGCTTGTGGATGATGAAGTAGTTACGAAATGGTAATGCTTGCCCATTAACGAGCTTACTCGAAGAACAGATCGCCCTCTTTGCAAAAATGAGGGCAATTTTTTTATAGCTGAGTACTACATACTGCAAACAACGCGTCTGATTTTCAAATAGCGGACTTTATAGATATGACTGAGCGAGTACTGCTTAAATCATTTATTGGCAATTCAAATTTTAATAATTTTTCATGCTAAAGTAGCATTTTCCAAATTTCCCAGAACGGCTATGCATACTCCAGCTCTGGCTCGTACAAAGTGGTGGACAGGCTTCGTTCTGTCAATAACGTTACCGTTTTGGTTGTATGCAATTACTATTTATTTAGGTGGCTACCTTATCGAAGAAATAGACTACAGTAATTTTAAGTTATTAATCTCTCTGAGTTTTATCGCGGCATTTATCTTACTCGTTCACTTTCTTCGTCAACCAGACCCTTATCTTGCCGTACGTTTTGCAACTGGTAGCCTGCTTGGTATTTTCTTCTTGCTCGGGGCGTTTCTGATGAGCCTGAACTCGTCATGTAGCCCGGAGAAAATAACTCTCGGCAAGATATCATTCGATGAGCGAAAGTATGCCGCTACCAAGGGCGGTTGTGACGATGTCGCATACAGGCGATTTCCAATGGTAGTCGCAAAATACTAGAACTCATTTCATAAATACAGATGAGTGTTATGCAGATCACTATTAATAGTGTGCGAGTCACCCTCTCCCTCTCCTTCATGTGACGCGTTCAGCTATATCTAAATTGATATAGCAAAACGGCTAAACGTGATTGGTTCGTCAAACTATTTCCATATAAACTTCCCCGATGCCTTTGCTGGGTAGAGCTTTGTGCGCTCCCTTCATTGGGAAAATAAGCAAAACGACCCGCATAAGGATGTTCATGAGTTCTTCCAGCACCTCCAGCACCATCAGCCGCCGTTCTTTCATTGCATTGGCGATCGCCACCATAGGTAGCTCACGCTTATATGCAAAGGCGCTTCCTGCCAGCCCTACACGTGTGGGGGCGATATCCATCGCAGGACAATGGCGTATCGCGCTGGACAGGGATGATGCCGGAATAGCTGGCAAGTGGTTTGCCAAAAACCTGGTGTCAGGCTCGCCCATACAATTGCCGGGCATACTGCAAACCCAGGGCTATGGTGATGAAATCACGGCGAAAACGCCCTTCGTTGCAGCATTGCCCCGTGACATGCGCTGGTATTTGCTGCCGCAGTACAAGGCTTACACTAAACCTGGCAATGTACAGGTACCTTATCTGTCTCAACCTGTGCGCCATTACCTAGGCGTCGCCTGGTATCAGCGTAGCATAGAAATCCCGCCTGAATGGCAGGGTAAACGTGTCACACTGACACTGGAAAGAGCACGCTGGCAGACGGATGTGTATATCAATGACAGGCTGATAGGCAGTAACCGTTCACTGGTGGTGGCGCACGAATTTGATCTCGGCATGTTAAGTACCGGTACCCATCGGTTATCGGTACGTATCGACAACCGCATGTTGCAACCGGCCTACCGCGCCGATGGACATGCGGTATCGGATGCAGAGGGGTCAACCTGGAACGGCATGGTAGGTCGGATCGAGCTGTCCGCCACCTCGCCGGTGTGGATAGCAGATGCCCAGGTGTTTCCCAATGTTGCGGGCAAGTCGGCGCAGATTCGCGTCGAGATAGGCAATCTGACTGGTAAAGACGGCAGCGGTAGCTTGTCTGCTGGTGGCGTCACACAGTCGGTACGCTGGGCTGCCAATGGCGGTAAAACATCGTTCGAGGTAGCGCTGCCTGATTCCACGCCCTGGTCTGAGTTCACGCCGGTGCTGCAACGCCTGCGCCTGACACTCACGGGGCAAGATGCCGATGATAGCCGCGAGCTGACTTTTGGCATGCGCGAGATCAAGACCGACGGCAACCAGATACTGCTGAATGGCGAACAGTTTCATCTGCGGTCTACGCATGATGGCGGTGGTTTCCCGCTGACTGGTTATCCCGCCATGGATGTGGACACCTGGAAGAATATCATTGGCATCTGCAAGGAATGGGGCTTGAATGGTATGCGCTTTCATTCCTGGTGCCCGCCTGAGGCGGCCTTTGTTGCTGCGGATGAACTGGGGTTTTATTTTCAGGCGGAATGCGGCATGTGGAATGCTTTCGATGCCGGACACAAGATGCTTGATCTGCTCAACGACGAAACGGCACGCTTGCTGAAAGCCTATGGCAATCATCCTTCGCTGCTGATGCTGGGGGCAAGCAATGAACCAGCCGGGGCATATCACACTGAATTGCCAGTCTGGGATAAAAAGTGGCGCGAAGCCGACCCAAGACGGCTGTATTGCGATGGTACTGGTCGCTGGTCAGCACCACCGGCCGGGCCGGGCACACCTTTCGCTGCTGATTTCCTGACCCCTGGTGGTGGCGCACGCGGGCCTATGGGCTGGTTTGGTGGTGACTATGAAGAAGCACTCAACAAGTTGAGGCTGGGCGTGAAGGTGCCTTGCATAGCACATGAAACCGGTCAGTTTTGCGCTTACCCTGATTTTAGTGTGATCGCCAAATTCTCTGGCAAGCAGGCCAGTTATGCCGCTTTCCCCAAAGGGGTGAGCAAGGGTAGCCAGGCGTATATGCACCCCGGCAATTACATCATCATGCGTGACTCTGCCGAAGCGCATGGGCTGCTGCCGAGAAACAAGGAATTCGCCCAGGCATCTGGCCGTTTCCAGGTTGCCTGCTACAAGGAAGAAATCGAAGCCAATTTGCGCACGCCATCGTATTCTGGCTATCAACTGCTGGATCTGCACGATTATCTTGGGCAAGGTGGCGCACTGATAGGCTTGCTGGACGCTTTTTGGGAAGAGAAAGGCTATGTCACGGCGGCTGAATTCCGTCAGTATAGCGGTGCCACCGTACCACTGGTCAGGCTAAAGAAACGCCTGTTCACGACAGACAATACATTGAGCACAACTGCCGAGCTGGCGCACTTTGGGCCGCAGGCACTGGCTGCGGTGAAACCCGTGTGGCGCATTGTCGATAACGCGGGCAAGACGGTACTGTCAGGGGCGCTGCCGGTGCGCGATGTCCCACGCGGCAAGAATATTGCGCTTGGTAGCATCAATGCCGAACTGTCTGGCTTGCCTGCGCCTGCATCATACCGGCTGGAAGTTGAACTGTCCGGGACGTCATTCCGCAATCAATGGTCCTTCTGGCTGTATCCTGTAGCGGTTCCTACAATGGTTCCTGCTAGCGCCAATGGCGTGCTGGTGACCGCATCATGGGATGAAGCCAGAGCAGTCTTATCTGCCGGTGGCAAGGTGTTGTTCTTATCCGGAAGCCCGGAAAAACCTTCGCCCGAACTGGCACTGAGCCGGACACCGATTTTCTGGAACCGGCTGATGAACCCCAAACGCACCTGGATGCTGGGGCTGTGGTGTGATGACCATCATGCAGCATTGAAAAAATATCCAACCGAAGCGCACTGTGATTGGCAGTGGGTAGAATTGCTGACCAACACCACAGCGATGAATATCGAGGATCTGCCGCATACCTTGTCACCTGTTGTACTTCCTATCGATGACTGGAACCGCAACTTGCGACTGGCCATGCTGTTTGAATGTGCGGTGGGTAACGGAAAACTAATGGTCACCTCTTTCGATTTGTCAGACAAGGGTCTGGCGCGGCAGGCGGGTGCGGCATCATTGCGCAGGTCTTTACTTGACCACATGGAGTCAACGGCTTTCAAGCCAGCGACACAGATCAGCCTGGAAAAACTGGATGCCTGGATGCCGCTACGCTATGTCGCGCCACCGATGATGATCAGTCCACCCGCCACTGGTGATGTGGCGGATCCCGGTTAAAATCTGGCTAAAACCTGGCTAAAATAGTGTCACCATATGTCTGAGCTACTGTAGTAACCAGTACAGAAATTTAATTAACTGATCACCATCCCCATGAAAAATATTCGCCTTGCTATTGCCACTGCATGCGTTCTTGCCGCCAGTATCTGTCACGCCAATGTACCGGGCGGCGGTAACGGTAGCGGCCCGGATGTGTCGCTAAAGGACAATGGCGAGAGCTTTGTTCTCGACAATGGCATCGTCGCCATCAATATCAACAAGACTGATGCCACCATCAGCAGCTTTACCTATCAGGGCATGAATCTGTTTGGTGGCGGTGACAAGGGTGGCAGGTTTTACTGGAGCTGGAACGCCCCAGCTTTTGAAGGGCCGCATGGCACGGCAAGCCTGGTCGTTGATCCCCGTTCCAATCATGGTGACTATGCAGAAGTGAAGATACACAGCCCCTGGTCAGGCAAGTCCTCCAATGCGGCGATGGATGTTGATGTGTATTACAGCCTGAAGCGCGGTGCGCAAGGCTATTACGTGACCGCCATGCTAGATCACCCCGCATCCTACCCGCGCACCGATGTTGGTGAATGGCGTTCAAACGCCTATGTCAGCCCGGTGTTTGACTGGCTAAGCGTGGACAGCCTGCGTCAAAAGAAAATGCCAACCATGGCCGACATGGCAGCCGCTGAACGCGTGCCCGGTGCACCGAAAGAAGTGACACGGCTGACAACAGGCATCTACGCCGGTGAATTTGAATGCAAATATTCGTATAGCGCCGACCTGGGCAATCTTGATGTATGGGGCTGGAGCAGTACCAGCAAGCGCATAGGCATCTGGATGACCGTGCCCAGCCATGAGTATTACAACGGTGGTCCCATGAAACGGGAACTGACCGTACACATGAACCACACCCTGCTGAACATGCTTAATGGTTCTCATTATGGCATGGGTAGCCAGTTGATCATGGCTGCCGGCAGCGCCTTCAAAAAAACCTACGGCCCTTATTTTATTTACGCCAACAGTTATCAGGGCAACCCTGCTGATCCGCTGCCCAAGGTTGTCGACGCGTTGTGGCAAGACGCAAAAGCACAGGCCGTAGCTGAACAGTCCGCCTGGCCGTATAGCTGGTTCAAAAATCCTGACTACGCACAGGAATCCGGACGCGGCACAGTCAAAGGTAGCTTGAAGGTAAGCGATAGCGGCAACCCGGCGGCATCTTCCGCAGGCGCATGGATAGGCCTGGCACCGGACGACCAGGGTACTGACTTCCAGCAACAGGGCCGCACTTATCAATTCTGGGTAAAGACCGATGCCAATGGCCAATTCAGCATTCCTCACGTTTTGCCTGGCACCTATAATTTATGGGCCTTTGGTGCCGGCAATATCAGCACCTACAAGCAAGTCAATATCGAAGTCCGCGCAGGCGGCACACAAGACCTTGGTGCAATAGTATGGAAGCCATCGCGCGTTGCACCGACAGTATGGGAGATAGGCGTGCCAGACCGCGACTCTCAGGAATTCCGCAACGGTGCCTTCAATTATTCTTTGTGGGCGACGTATATCAAACCCGATTTCATCACTGGCCTGACCTATACCGTCGGCAAAAGTGACTGGCACAAGGACTGGAATTATGCCCAGTTTGGCAATGCCCCATGGACCATCAATTTTTCACTGACCGAAGCTCCCTCCAAAGACACACCTGCATCGCTGTACATAGGGTTGGCATCGTCAGAAACCACG
Source organism: Undibacterium sp. Ji49W (assembly GCF_049340205.1). NCBI lineage: Bacteria > Pseudomonadati > Pseudomonadota > Betaproteobacteria > Burkholderiales > Oxalobacteraceae > Undibacterium > Undibacterium sp. Ji49W. The sequence goes on from NZ_JBMPOW010000004.1 coordinate 286,546, forward strand.
CTGGTGGTCAGGGTCAATGGAACACAGGTCGGCAGCTACCAGGCCCCCGTACCTAGCCACCCGGCTGTCCGCCTGGGCAGCCATGGCGCATTCTCGGAAACCCGCATGGCCATTCCCCCGGAACTGTTAAAGCCCGGCGCAAATTCAATCGTGATATCGCAAAAAACGGGAAGAGCCAATACTGGCACCACGCAATATGATTATTTGCGGCTGGAAGCTGCGGGGACAAAACTGATTCCGCAGTGATTCATTTATTAGCAGTGCCGATGCATTGAAAATAGTGAAATGGGGCAACCATGAGGTTGCCCCATTTTTTTCCAGCTAAAAGCTGTCCAGGCGCTGTTTTGCAATGTCAGCAACTTCTTCAAAAGACGACTGCAACAAATGGTAAAGGCACTGCCTTATAAGATCGGGACGATCACAGGCAACGCTTTCCAGGGCGTCAATCAAACCGTAGGTGCGTTCTGCGTCATCTACAGGCATTTCATCACTGCATAAATAACTCGCAATTGCTTGCTGAGCCTGTTCTGCCTTGGCATTGAGCATGCAAAGGGCAATGCATGCGTCATAGGCACTAATTTTTCGTTTTTCGATTATCTGGCATAAGCTATTTATGACTTCCGGAGAATCATCACCTACCGCTGCCAGGCAGTTCGCAATCGACGCCCCGACATCCGTCCATCCACCAAATTCATCTTGATGGATATAAGCGGAAGCGCGGTGCAAGATTTGTGGGATTTCTTGTTGCACAGGTTCACCAATAATTTCCAAAGCCGAAAGTGCTGCTTCGGAAACATGCCAATCAAAACCTTCATGATCAAACAAGAGTTCGCCTATGCGGCTAATTGTGGCCACATCTTGAACCCCAAGCAAGGCAAGAGAAACAGCTGCGTTTCCGCGTATGAACCAGTATTCGCTTTGCAGGCAAGGTGTGAGTATGGCGATCGCTTTGTCGCTCAAGTCATGGCACTTGGCCAAGCCAATGATAGCCTGGTTCCATACAGCAACACTTTTCTCATCGCTACCAGTTGAAGTACCGGACAATGCCACCTTGTATATTAATTCCTGCAAGGCCAAGGGTAAGTCAGGCTGAAAGTCACTTAACAGTTTCAACCAACCGGCTTTTTGTTCAAGGTCGCAGCCATCAAATTGATGAAGAAGGTCCGTCATCCATTGGTAAGTTTGACTCATGCTATGTACACGACGTAATCTCTTCTTTAGACCTGATCATCCCGCCGCCGTTCGCTGGCTGGTAAGGTGACCCAGAAAACAGTACGGACACCAGGTTCGGATTCGAAACCGATTTCGCCGCCCATTTTCTCGACCAGATTCTTGGTGATGTTCAACCCCAGACCTGCGCCACCCAGGTTTTTTTCGCCATGCTCTTCGGCCTGAGCAAATTTACCGAAAATACGGGAGCGAAACATTTCCGGAATGCCCGCGCCGTGATCTTCGACTTCTATGCGGTAATACTCGTCCACTCTGGTAATACGGATGCTGATTTTTTCGTCGACAGGTGAATACTTGGCAGCATTCGACAAGAGGTTGGCAAATACCTGCATGATGCGGTCGGGGTCACCCATGGCCCAGGCAAATTTGGGATGCTCTTCCAGCACAAAATAAGAATGATGCGATTGGGCATAGCTGGCATTTGCTTCGATGGCCTGCATGGCCAGGGCGGCCAGGTCTACGCGCTGGATTTCAAACTTCATATACCCTGAGGCCATTTTTTCGATATCCAGAATATCATTGACCAGGCTGACCAGGCGTTTGCTGTTGTTGTGGGCGATGCGTACCAGTTGCAGGGCCTTGGGTGACAGTTCTGTGATGGTGCCGGATTCCAGCAGGCCCAATGCACCACGGATTGATGTAATCGGGGTGCGCAGTTCATGGCTGACAGTGGAAACAAAGGCTGCCTTGATCGTGTCTACCTGTTTGCGTTCTGAGATATCGCGGGCGATGGTGGATGCCCCGATAATCAGTTGTTGGCCATCACGAACGGGGGACATCGCAACCGATAACTGGACCCTGCCGCCGTCCTTGCGGCGACCGGTAGATTCAAAGTGGCTGACGCGCTCGCCTCTAATAATACTACCCAGGCGGGTTCTGGCAAGGTCGGTCTGTTCATCAGCGTACAGCATATTGGTGGACGAGCCTATGGCTTCGCTGGCGGTGTACCCAAACAGTTTTTCTGCGCCCGCATTCCAGCTGGTAATCACCCCGGCCAGAGTTTCACCAATGATGGCATCTTCGGAACTGTCAATGATGGCGGACAATTGCGACAGGCTGTCCGCAGCCTGTATTTGCCGGCTGAACTGGCGGACGATCACAATCCCAAAAATCACCAGGATAATCACCAGCACTCCGTTGCCAATTACTTGCACAATGGCGCTGGAACGCCAGCCCTCCAGTATTTCATCCCTGGACAGGGCGGCAACGGCGATAAGAGGGAATTGATCCAGGCGATTGAAGCCGACTACACGCTCGACCTTGTCGAGCCGGGATGTTACGGCAAATGTGCCGGACTTTGCGACTGAAACCTGCTGCCGGAAAATAGGATTGCTGCTGTAATTTTTACCTATGGCTGTCATCATCATGGGACGGCGCAAGACCAGGGTACCGTCCTCGGTCAGCATGGCGATGGAACCTTTTTTCCCCAGGTTAATACTATTGAAGTATTTCAGGAAAAACTCTACATTGATGTGGGCGAGCACGATGCCCGCAAAATCGCCGTTGGCATGATTGAAACGGCGCGACATCATGAAGACCCAACTGCCGTCATTCAGCACTTGTGCTGATTTACCGATGTACCATTCGACATTGGCATGGTCGCGGTGGTAGATAAAATTGGCGCTTTCCAGCTCGCTAATCCTGGTGAATTCTGTTGCTGTAGATACCAGCACCTTGCCTTCTGCATCGGTGACAGAGAGTTGTTTTAACTGCGGCAGACTTTCCCGCTGGCGACTCAGGGACAAGCCCAGTTTCTCGGCATGAGCGACCAGTACGGTATCCTGTTCCAACCGGTCTACCAGCGAAACGAGTGTGGCATTCACGGCCTTTAAGGTGTCACCGGAATGCTGGGACATGGCATGGGCAAGATTGCCAGCCGCCACTTCACCTGCACGCAAGGCCATTTCATGCGTCTTCCACATTTGCCAGACATTGTTCCCGATCAGCACACCGCAAACCAGCACCACAAACAGAGACATGGCTAACTTGATGGATAGTCGCTTTACTGGGAAAATTTTCTTCATACGGTATCAAGAAGGCAATAAAAGAAAGAAAGGCTGTTTGTGATTGCCTGCCATTGTAAGGCGCGTACCTGGAAATCGGCGTAAAGCGATCATTTTTTCTTGGGCCACCGCTTCGCTACTTCTTTGAATGGGTGGATACGAAGCAGCAGAAACATCTGCACTTTCTAAACACCGTGAATATTAGCTAAACAAATCAATCACTTGCTTGAGCCAGGCAGATCGAACTGAGCAACTGATGCTTCTTCTTTGCAGTGCATCAAAATCGGTGCAGATCAGGCCCAAAGTGCAAACTTGCGCATGAACCCGCACAAAAAGCCTGCTTTCACGCATAATGCAATAAACAACATGCACAGTGCCAAGAACCAAATGCCCTTCATGAAATTAACAGACATAAAACTTGCCGTCATTGGACTGGGCTATGTGGGCCTGCCACTGGCAGTTGAATTTGGTAAAAAACGCTCGGTGCTGGGCTTTGATATCAATACCAAACGCGTGCAGCAATTGCAGGCCGGCTATGACCATACGCTGGAAACGGAAGAATCCGAGCTAAAAGCTGCCCAACATTTAAGTTTCACGACCGATGCAGCATTACTGGCCGAATGCAATTGCTTCATCATCACGGTGCCGACCCCGATCAACATCCACAAGCAGCCCGACCTGTCGCCTTTGTTGATGGCGAGCGAATTAGTGGGCAAGGCGGTGACGGCCGGTGCGCTGGTGATATTTGAATCAACGGTGTACCCAGGTTGCACCGAAGAAGATTGCGTGCCGGTGCTAGAGCGTTTTTCCGGTCTGATATTTAACCAGGATTTTTACTGCGGCTATAGCCCGGAACGCATTAACCCGGGCGATAAGGAACACCGGGTCACGACGATCAAGAAAGTCGTCTCGGGTTCTACGCCAGAAATCGCGGATCTGGTGGATGCCCTGTATTCTGAAATCATTATCGCGGGCACCCATAGGGCACCATCGATCAAGGTGGCGGAAGCAGCCAAAGTCATAGAAAACACCCAGCGCGACCTGAATATTGCGTTGATCAATGAGCTGGCACTGATCTTCAACAAAATGGGAATCGACACCGAAGCGGTGTTGCAGGCAGCCGGCAGCAAATGGAATTTCTTGCCGTTTCGTCCTGGCCTGGTAGGCGGTCACTGCATAGGTGTGGACCCGTATTACCTGACCCATAAAGCCGAAAGCATAGGCTACCACCCGGAAATCATTCTGGCAGGAAGGCGCTTGAATGACGGCATGGGTGCCTATGTCGCCTCGCAATTTGTCAAAGCCATGACCAAACGCAGGATACAGGTGGATGGTGCCAATATACTGGTGATGGGTCTGGCATTTAAAGAAAACTGCCCGGACCTGCGCAATACGCGGGTGATTGATATAGTCACTGAATTGCGGGATTACCATTGCGAAGTGGATGTGTATGACCCCTGGATCAGTGCTGAAGATGCGCAAAGAGAATATCAACTGACGCCGGTGACACAACCCAAGGCACATGCCTATGACGGTATCATCGTCGCAGTGGCGCATCAGCAATTCCGCGCATTGGGTGTGGAAGCAATACGCCAGTTTGGCAAACCCGGACATGTGCTGTATGACCTGAAATATCTGTTCCCGGTTGATGCATCAGATTTACGTCTTTAAGTCAGAATTAGCACTATAAGCAAGCATTATAAGCAAGCCCTATGAGCACCATACAGACACTGGAAGCACAACTCCTGAAGCAGCCCAAACACTGGCTGATTACCGGCGTTGCCGGCTTCATCGGCAGTAATCTGCTTGAGCATTTGCTGAAGCTGAACCAAAAAGTGACAGGCCTGGATAATTTTGCCACCGGCTTTCAGAGAAACCTGGATGAAGTACGTAGCCTGGTCAGTGCAGAACAGTGGGACAACTTCCACTTCATTGAGGGTGATATACGTCAATTGCCTGATTGCCAGCAGGCCTGTGCCGGGGTTGACTATGTATTGCATCAGGCGGCACTGGGTTCTGTTCCGCGCAGCATTAATGACCCCATCGCCACCAATGCCACCAATATTGACGGCTTTCTCAATATGCTGGTGGCGGCCAGGGATGCGCAGGTGGCCAGTTTTACCTATGCAGCCAGCAGTTCTACCTATGGCGACCACCCAGATCTGCCCAAGCTCGAACATAAGATCGGTAACCCGCTGTCACCGTATGCCGTCACCAAACTGGTGAATGAGCTGTATGCGAATGTGTTTTATAAGACATATCAGTTCAAGGCCACGGGTCTGCGTTATTTCAATGTGTTTGGCAAGCGACAAAATCCCAACGGCGCCTATGCCGCCGTCATACCCAAATGGGTTGCCGCCATGATGGGAGGGGAAGATATTTTCATTAACGGTGACGGCGAAACCAGCCGTGATTTCTGCTACATACGCAACGCCATCGAAGCCAATTTGCTGGCCGCGCTGGCAAGTGATGAAGCGCGCGGCGATGTCTACAATGTCGCGCTGGGTGACCGGACAACCCTGAACCAGTTATTTGACGCCATCAAACATACCCTGAATGAAAATGGCATTGTCTATGCACAGGCAGCGCATTATCGCGATTTTCGTGCGGGGGATGTCAGGCATAGCCAGGCTAACGTAGACAAGGCTAAAAGCTTGCTGGGTTATCGGGCGCTATATAAAATCGCGGATGGCATCAAGGAGGCGATTCCCTGGTATGTCGCAGCCCAACGTGCCGGTTTTCTGGATCTGGAATAAGCGCAGTTCGTTCAATGTACTGTTCAGCACTGGATCAAAGTTGGATCAGTGTTGAAGATGGCTACGCATGCCGCGTAGCCATTCACGTGTATTATTTGCCTTTGTAAATACCAGCTTCCAGTATCACATCACCGCTACGCACGTAGTAGGTTGATTTGTGTTCCAGCTCTTTGGTGACGGGATTATTGAAACGGTAATCCACCCATCCCTTGCCTTTGGTTTTTGCGCCTTCCACGATTTCCTTGCGAAACATTTTTCCGTCCGCATCAGGCAAAACAATCAGATTTTTGCCGACCAGCTTGGGGTTAACGGGGTGGGCAATCGTGGTGCCATCCATCGCACGCATGTAGAGATAAATTTCACCTTTGATAAATTCAGGGTTTTTATTATTGATTTCCTTGATCAGGGCTTCTGCACCATTCTTCTTGATATAGGTCAGACCTTTTTCAACCATATCTACTGCATCGGCAGGATTATCTGCCGCCATTGCACCAGAGACAAACAGACTGGTCAGTAATGCCAGAAAAAACTTTAAATATTGTTTCATAGATGTCTCCGGAAAGGTGGAACACCCAGTGTAGGCAGTAATACTTGCTTACACAAGCTGCACTGCCGCATGGAAACATTTTATTCATCCAACTTTCCGGGTCTGTCGGTCAGCACAATAAGCTGATCATGCTGACTCTGGCTTAATTGAGGAAGGCTTTGACTTCAGTCTGAAATTGTTCTGGCTGATCCCACATGATAAAGTGGGCACTGGACGGAATACGCTTGAGCGTGACGTTTTTCACACTGGCATAGACCCCCTTGTAGAACACGTCCATCTGCGCTTCAGTCAGTGGCACCCCATTGGGCAATACGTACAAAACCGTCGTCGGTACCAGAATGTTTTTCAGTTCGGGTGTCAGGTCGGTAATGATCAGTTCATGATATGCGCGTGCAGATACATCGGGGTCACTCTTTTGCGCATCGTCAAGGGCACCGGGACGCATGGCCAGCGTATTGATCATGCTGTTGATAGTGGCTTCTGTTCTTTTTGCACGTGCTGCAGGTTCGGCATTGCGCATTTTAGCCAACATGTCGTCTGCCATGGGTTTGATGCTTTGCGATGTTGTTCCTGGTGGCCCAAACATGGCGCCCAGGAAAGGAAGCATGTCCACCACCATCAAGCTGCTGATGGCTTGCGGATGCCGTGCTGCCACCATCATGCCTATGGAACCACCCATGGAATGCCCGATAAGCACAGGTTTTTTCAAACCCTGCTGCTGAATATACCGGGCGACTTCTTCCGCCACCGGTGCCGCCACGGCACCGTCGGTATTGCCGCCCTTTGCCTGACCGGCAAAGCCCGATACCTGCACCAGATGATAACGATAGCCAGGCACAGCCTTGACCAGTTCAGCCCAGACCCGTGGCGAAGAACTCAGACCGGGTACCAGAATTACGTCCCTGCCCTCGCCTTCGGTTTTGACGGTGATGCGATCAGAACTGAAATCAGTTGCTGAAGCAAGCAAAGGAGTAAGGGTAAGGAAACTTACCGCAACTGCGGCAGTCAACAAATGACGTCGAGTAAACATGGAGGCGACTCCAGAAAGAAAAAAGTAGTGTAGCAGAGAGTACAACAATTACATTCGGACTAAACGCAAGAAACTCTCACATTTTCGAACCTTGTACGTAATCGCTTTATTTGCTTCTCATCTAAATCTATCCCATCCAACCAGATATTTTTTAATGAAGGAAATTTTTCCAGCTTTTGAATTAACTCAGCTCCATTGAATGTGGGCATATGGTCAAAATTACCAAGAGATAAATATTCCAAATGAGGCAAGCGGGTCAGTATGTCCAGATCATCAATGGTGATTTGCGTCGCCCATAAATCAAGTACCTTCAATTGACGCATATTGCACAGGTATGCGAGGCCTGCACCTGTGATCTTGGTAGCTCCGACATGCAACGTATGTATTTGCTTGCTGGTGCTGATTATTTCGGCCATGGAATCGTCAAATTCAGTACGCTCAATATCTAACGCAGACAGAAAGGGATGCGTCAGCACCTTGGCAATAACGCGAGAGGATAAAGTCGCTCCTTGTATTCCGACTTCTTGTAGAGAAGCACAATTGAGGACTTCTAATACATCGTCTTCAGACAAATAATGGTTAGCACGAAAAATCTCAAGACTTGATGCACCTGCGAAATTTTCCAATCTCCCAGGAAACTTAATTGCCAATATGTCGAGTACACGCAAGCCAGGAATTCGTACTACATTACGCATGGCACTACGGGTCACATCACACCAAAGCCATAGTTGTTCCACCGATTGCAAAGAAGGTAATGGGCGGGTCAACTCAACTGTCAACGTAGATGATTTCGTGATTTTAAGTTCGTGTATTGGCCCTTTAACATGCAAGCCACGGATATCAGCAATTGTGATCTTGCCGCTCAATTCAACGTCGATGTCGCTCTTGACCAATCGCTTTTTCGCTTTCTAAAGTGGCCCCACGCCAGTGCATGACATGTTAGCACAAGAGAAAGTCATTTCAGGCTGTAACCACCGGCAACACCGTACGCAAGCGCAGCGTAATCATCAACCCAATGCTGAGCAGCCCGCCCAACAACATGACCACACCTTGCCAGCCATGTGATGCCCAAACGACGCCGGTGTATGAACCTATCAGGCTGGAACCCAGGTAATAAAAACACAGGTACAGCGCCGACGCGACAGCCTTGTGGGCCTGGGCACGACGGGCAACCCAGCTGCTGGCAACAGAATGCGAGGCAAAGAAGCCAAAAGTGAACAAGGCAACACCGGGAACCATGATGAATAATGAATTGGACAAAGTCAGTAGCAAACCACTGATCATCACAAGCAAGACCAGCCACAACACGCTGCGGCGGCCGATACGGTCAACCAGACGCCCGACCCAGACCGAACTGCCCATGCCCAGCACATACATCAGGGCAATGGCGCCAGCGGTACTCTGGCTAAAACCAAACGGCGCGCCTTGCAGGCGATAGCCTATATAGTTATACATACTGACAAAGCAGCCGGTCAGCATAAAGGCCAGGCAAAACAGCATGCACAGGCCGCCATCTGACAAATGCATGCGCAAGCCCTTGTTGATGGTGCCCCAAACATTTTCCGCAGGTTTGAAGTTACGCGCAAGTGGCAGACTGCGCCAGAATTCCCAGGCGGCATAAATGCCCGCCACACCCATCGCTGCCATGGCGGTGCGCCATGAAAAATAATCGCTGAGTACCGCCGTCAACAAGCGCCCCACCATACCGCCCATGGCACTACCTGCAATGTACAGGCCGACGGCCAGTCCCATGGAGGTGGCTTCTATTTCCTCACCAAGATAAGCCACCGCTACCGCAGGCATGCCACCCAGGGCAAAACCCAGCAAGCCGCGCAAGACCAGCAACTGCGAAAAATCTTCCGTCAATGCGCACAAGAGTGTGGCAATCGCAGCCAGGGCGAGCGCGGTCACCATCATGGGCTTGCGGCCTATGCGTTCACTGATGGCACTACTGATCAGCAAGGACAAGGCCAGCGACAATGTGGAGATGGACAGGGCCCAGCTACTTTGGGCCGGTGTCAGATGGAATTGCACAGCCAACAAGGGCATCAGCGGTTGCATGCTGTACAACAAGGAAAAAGTGGAAAAGCCGCCAAACACCATGGCACGATTGATACGACTGAATGCGGGTGTACCCGCAGCGATGCGATTGACCTGCCTGATTTCACCGACCTCACCGATCTCACTGGCCTTGCTGATCTCGCTGACCTGCTGTGGGCTATTGCTGCTTGCGACCGTCATGATGCTGTACCTGGACTATCAAGGAGTCGCCATCTTATATTTGCGCTTTTATAGCGTCCAATATATATTAAAGTACTTAGTAATACTTTTTTTAGATAACAATATGGAACTGCGCCATCTCAGGTATTTCATCGCTGTCGCGGAAGAATTGCACTTCACCCGTGCGGCAGAACGCCTGCATATAGGTCAGCCGCCCTTAAGCCATGCCATACAGATGCTGGAAGCTGATGTCGGTGCACAGTTGTTTGAACGCAGCAAACGCTGGGTACGCCTGACAGAAGCCGGCAAACTGTTTTTACAGGATGCGCGACATATACTTGCCTTGTCCGAACAGGCCAGTGAAACAGCACGCCGCGCCCAACGCGGAGAGACCGGCGAACTGCGCATAGGCTTTACGTTCTCTACCCCTTTCACCCCCTTGTTTGCTGCGGTTATCAATGGCTACCGCCAGCAATATCCGGATGTCACGTTGACGCTGCGTGAAATGGCGACGAATAAACAGCTGGAAGCACTTAGTCAGCATGGCCTTGATGTGGGCTTCATCCGCCCGCCTGAAGGCGGCGAACTGGCACGCGGCGTTTCTTCACCATTGCGCTTCAAGGCACTGCGTGAAGACCCGCTGGTGGTGGTGTTGCCAACCACACACGCGCTGGCGAAAAAGAAAAAAGTCCCGATGAAAGAGCTGGCGCAACTGCCTTTCATCATGTATCCACCCAGCGCCGGTACCGGTATTTATCCGCATATTTTGCGCCTGTGCCATGCGGCTGGCTTTGCCCCCAGGGTGACGCAAGAAGCCAATGATGCCTCTACCATCATCGGCCTGGTCGCAGCGGGTTGTGGCATATCGATACTGCCCGGCTCGTTTTACACCATCCATTTCGACGGCATCTGCTACCGGCCCGTCGCTGATACTGGTGCCACCACATCACTGCTGCTGGCGCAACGTAAAGATGAAGTGTCGCCACTGGTGGCTGCGTTTGTCGAGTTGGCGGCTGAGTTGGCTTGATCAACGGCAGAGATTTGACTAAGCAATATTGTCATGTTTGACAAACCTCGCATCAAAAGTGTTGATGCTTTCAATCAAATAAATCCATCGTTCTTGGCACAATGATTGTTGGATTTTTTGGCTTAGTGGCTTTCGCTACTTTTTCTTTCGGCGCTATTTCGGTGACCATGTGTTCAGCCGGATAAGGGCGCAGAAAGGCGCGGGCAAATTCGGGGTCGCGGCAAGACAGCCATTCGTCAAAATCTTCCGGCGGCACGATGACGAGGGAACGCTTTTCTTCACCTGGTTTGTGGAAGCGGCTCATCAAGGGATGGTCGTCAGCATTGATGGTGATCTGAGTGAAAGAATAACTGACGCTGCCATCTGCTTCCGGCCATTCTTTGAACAATCCGGCGACAGCAAAATCTGTTGTATCTTTCAAGCCAATGCGCCAGCGTTCGGCGACACCATTTTCGTAGTTGGGTTCAAAGAAATGCTGCATGGGAACCAGGCATAATTTACCCGTCTGCCATGAGGGTGCATAACTACGTAATGCGCCCAGGGTTTCTGCACGTGCATTCATGGTGGAAAAGCGTTTCACGCCAGGCGCTATCTTTGATTTGGGTATCATGCTGTACTGACCCAGCAATGCCTGTCGCCGCCCCCTGGCATCGTGCATGATGAAAGGCGCGTCATAATCCTGCCAGGTCTCGCCTTCCCATTCGTCCAGCGGATTGCTGCTCACGTCAAAATAACCGAGCCCTGTTTTGGTGGAGGGGGTGAAATTGATACACATACCAACAATCTTTCATGAGATTTTGCCTGAGCTAGCCCGGCACTCTGACGCCAGCACAAATGTTCTGCGGAAAACCCCTTATCTTATACCAGACTGGAAAAATCCACTGTCATCGCAAGTGTCGCCTTGACAAATCGGCTGTTCTGGCAAAGTATGCGCATTAAAGCTTATATGCGATACTTGCAGACACTGTTTCCCCCCGGGGATTGCCATTACCAGAAAGACGATAGATGATTTTTTACGACATGCCGCAAGACGCAGGCGCCCATGCATCGCCACCTGCCATCATTGCCAAATCCGCAGATAAAAAAGATGTTGCCAAGACCCTGACCATAGGGGGTTTTATTGCAGTGGATGCAAAGCAGAAATTTGTAGTCTGGGATGTGGCCAAAGTGGCTTGTGATGAATTGCGTTCTACCGGCTGGTTTCGTGAACCTGCCTATAAAAAGAAAGCCCCCGATTGCCAGGTCAAACTGGTAGAGAAAAAACCTGAGCACGGCAAACTGGAACAGCTTGCCGGCGGCAGTTATCAATATACACCAGCCAAAGGATTTTTCGGGGTAGACAAGGCGCAATTCATCGTGGATGCAGAAGGCAAGAAAGTGCGCCTGATGTGGTCTACGTCCGTACTGGAAAGTGAACCGAAAAAATAAGCGACACTCCGGCCATGTACCGCGCGCTGTAAGGAGACTCCATGCCATTCACATTGCGCTGAAGTTTCAATTACCTTGCAATTCCTCACATCACGTCAATACCGCTATTTCCCCGGTGCCGACACATGCCCCACGTCATAGCATTGTGCATCTGCGGGCAAACCCGCAGTCTGGGCGGCGCTGGTATCAGACCATAAAGTAAAACGTACCAACGTCCATTCATCCGGATCAAATGCAGTCAGCACAGCCAAGGCGCCATCTTGCTGGCTGGCAGTTTTGGCACTGGCAACTTCAGCTTCCCGCAGAGCACCCAGTGCGCTATAAGCTGCGACGGGTATGACCTGACGTGTCGCAAACCTGGCACTGCGGACCTTGTCATCCACATGGCTATGCCATACTGCCCAATGTTTGACAGCAGGCCAGCCAAAGGCTTGCGAGACTGCCGCGAAGCCATCACCGCAGAGGAAATTGTTCATGCCTTCACTGCTATCCCACAGATAAAACGGTGCATACACATTCTGTGCTGATGGCGGGTTCGTGCCTAGTTTGCTGGCGTGCAGATAGGCCTTAAAAATCAGACCAGGGAAATTATCCAGCATATGCCCCTTGCTGGCGATACGCTGACGCACAATATCCATGTTGTAGTCCGCTGGCAGGACAAAGTTGTATTGCATAGCGATCATGTGCATGTTCCTCAAGTTCTCGTGGTGAATGCGGGCACACCGTCGTACATCACGCCGCCACCGAACGACCAATCCTCTGCTGCGCTGGTACTGATGATGACCATGACATCTTGCGGCGGCAGGCCCGGCGACTGTGCCAGCAGGCTGACCAGTCGCTGGTAAAACGCCTGCCTGACGGCTGTGCTGCGCACACGCGCCACATTGATCTGGATCAGCACAAAATCATCCGATCTGGGGCCGCCCAGGTAATGCCGGTCAAAGATTAATTCATTCGCTTCGTGCTGATGAATAATTTGAAAACGGTCCGTGGGCGGCACTTCAAACGCCTCGACCAAGGCTTGATGCAAGCCATCCGACAAGGCTTGCAGATAAGCGGGCGATTTACCCTTTAATAAAGACAGGCGACTCATGGGCATGATTTATTCCTTGGTGGAAGATGGGGTGGATGAGACAGCTAAGGCAGATTGTCCAGGAGACAACTGGCGCAGCGCCGTAACAGCAGATGCAGCACACGGCCAGCCGGCATAAAATGCAAGGTGAGTGATTACTTCCACCAGTTCTGCGTGTGTCACGCCATTGTCGATGGCGCGGCCAAGATGAAAGGGTAATTGCTCGCTGCGGTTTAAGGCGATCAATGTGGCGACGGTGATCAGACTGCGTTCGCGGCTGGGCAAACCCTGTCTGCGCCAGACATCATCAAACAGGACCTGGTCAGTCAGCTCCGCGAATTTGGGAGCGATGTCGCCCATTAATTCACGGGCGATAGTACTTGCTGCTTGCATGCCGGGCTCCTGAAGATTGATTGACAACATCAAGATACCGTACTATCTTCATCCAGAAAATCAGATAATTTTAAATCAATAGTTCAGAAAAACAGGATTATTATATGAGCAAGATTACCTTTGATCTGGACGTCATGCGCACTTTCGTGACTGGCATAGAATTGGGTAGCTTTGCCAAAGCCGCAGACAGGCTGGGACGATCCACATCGGCAGTCAGTGCCCAGATCAAGAAACTGGAAGAACAGGTTGGCAGCCCCATCTTGCGCAAAGCCGGGCGCGGCATGCTGCCCACCGCAGCTGGTGAAACCCTGCTGGCTTATGGACGCCGCCTGCTGGAATTGAATGATGAAGCCGCAGCAGCCGTGCGTGGCGTAGACCTCGAAGGCTGGATCAGGCTGGGCATGCCCGAAGACTTTGGTGAGCGCATACTTACCGATGTGCTGGGCCGTTTTGCCCGCGCCCACCCCAAAGTCAGGATAGAAGCCAAAATTGCCCGCAATACCAGCCTGCTTGATCTGATGATAAGCGGCCAGCTGGACCTGGCCCTGACCTGGGACGGCGGTGTGGCAACTCCACATAGTGAGCACTTGCGCAGCTATCCCATGCACTGGATAGGCGCGGCAGATCCGCTTCTTCAACCGACAAATACACCTGAAGAGCCTTTGCCCCTGGTCGCCTTTGAAGCACCCTGCCTGATGCGCAGCTGCGCTACCGCAGCGCTGGATCGAGCCCATATCCCCTGGCGTCTGGCCTTTAGCAGCCCCAGCCTCAGCGGCATCTGGGCCGCTGCTGCTGCTGGCTTTGGAATCACAGTACGTACAGAAATCGGTCTGCCAGCTAATCTGCGCATTATCGACAATCAGGCATTACCTGAATTGCCGATGCTGGGCCTGACCTTGCATCGCATGGAAGCAGAACCCGACGCCGCAATACAAAGATTGCGGGAGATTATTGTGGAGGCATTGCAGGCAGATGACATGGGACAGAAACATCTGGCTGCATGACCAGGTTTCTGTTCAATGCAGGAATACTGCAAGCCATAAAACAACGGCTATATGCACAACGCCACTGTGACTTTAAAATTCTGAAATGATCATTTTTCCTGCCTGTGTTCTGACGAAAGACCATCATGTTCGAGCAATTGAAATCCTTGTTGCAAACCCATAACGCCCGCTTCCGTGTGGTGGAACACCCGGCCGAAGGCCAGTCTGAAAAAGTGGCAGCCATCCGTGGTACTGAAGTTGGTCAGGGTGCAAAAGCCATGCTGTGCCAGAGCAAGGATCAGGCAGCCAATCTGATATTGGCGATCTTGCCCGGGGACCAGAAGATAGACTTCAAGAAGCTGGCCGCGGCCGTACAGGTAAAAAAAACCAGCTTTGCGGCCCCGGAAATGGCGATGGAAAAAACTGGCTGCGTGATAGGCGCGATACCGCCTTTTGTATTCTCTGACGATATACAACTGGTAATGGATCCGTCGCTAGTCGCACGCTATACAGAAATTGCCTTCAATGCAGGTCGCCTGGATACCTCCATCATCCTGAACACAGACGACTATTTGCGTATTGCCAAACCGATGTTATGTGATATTTGTGCTACAGCCTGATGCAGCAATCCAAAACTATTCACCTTTGACAAACAGTTTCAATGTACAGATACGGCAGACCTGCCCGTACCTGTATTCTGGCGATTCCTGTTCCACCATCTGGTCAGCCCCCACATCAACACCAGTACCACTATC
This sequence comes from Undibacterium sp. Ji49W, assembly GCF_049340205.1. Taxonomy (NCBI): domain Bacteria; kingdom Pseudomonadati; phylum Pseudomonadota; class Betaproteobacteria; order Burkholderiales; family Oxalobacteraceae; genus Undibacterium; species Undibacterium sp. Ji49W. The sequence goes on from NZ_JBMPOW010000004.1 coordinate 301,990, forward strand.
CAGGCTGCATAACAGATTAACAAAGACGGTTGATAGTCGTGGATGACCACGCCTTTGCTGCGAAAATCAATCTGCTGGCCATAGCGTACCTGCATATATACCCAGCCCAGCGCATGGATAAGGGCAATGTGCACCAGGTAAAAAAACATGGGGGACTTGCCAAACAACATCAGCGTTGGCCAGGGGCGTTGCACATAACGCTCCAGCAATCCCAGCGCGCCCAGCCCTATACCGAGGGTAATACACAGATACAGTAAGGAAGGTGGATATTTATGCACTTTCACAAAGGACATCAAGTCATACAAGAAATTTTTCCCTTGCACACCCCATGCATCCGGGTCGCCATAAAAATTACCACTACGTAAAATGACAAAGCTGAGCAACAAGACTATCGCTGCCGTAAATAAAAATTGTTGTCTGCGCCCTGCATCCCACAACATGACCGGTCCCATAGCGTATGCACCAGCCATTAATCCTATCCAGGGCATGAGGGGATAGGCAAAATAGATACCAACATCTCCCCACAAAGGGTAGTACCCACCCTGATGCCAGGCCATGAAGAGCAGGCCACTGTCCTTGCCATGCAAGGCATCCAGCAGGTTATGCGGCAGGATCAGGGCAACAGCACAGGTAATCAAAGCCCAGCGCGGCAGCCAGATCAAACCGGCCAATGCCATCATCGCGACACCTATGGCCCAGATCACTTGCAAAATGAATGTCGTAAAACCAAATTGCCAGCTAAAGCTGACCCAGGTCCATTCCAGCAATATCATCAGGGCACCACGGCTTAACAGGTAACGTGACATATCTTTCTTGTCCCTGTGCTGGCTGCGCAAAAAAGCCGACATACCGGCCAACATGACAAAAATGGGGGCGCACAAATGCGTGATCCAGCGCGTCCAGAACAATGCCGGATAACCCAGTTGCAAATTCAGGGGATCGAAAGCCGTGGGGGCAAAAAAATCGCGGGTATGGTCCAGCGCCATCAGCACGATGACCAGGCCGCGCAATAAATCGATAGCCTGCAGGCGTGATTGCTTGTTCATGAGATATTTTCGCTTACCTGGAAGCGTTATTATATTTTTGATGCACCGATTCTACCGAGCTACGCTGGCAGACCGCAAAGGATTTTCAGTCCTTCGATGAAAAACTGAAGCAGACTGTTCCTTTTATGCATACCGTCGCTGCAATGAGAAAAATTGCCGAAAAGAAAAAGCCCTCTATCCTGTTCAGACAGAGGGCTGATTCAATCAATACGAAATCAGTATATGGCAAACCTGTCAGTCACCATCCACATCTTTCGCGCGTCCACTCAATACCTTATGCAGACTCTGCTTTGCTTTCCGACGTTCGGTACGTTCGACGCGGTAACTGCCATGGGCACCGGCCTGGCGTTGCTTTGCCAGTACGGCCAGGGGGTTCCTGGGTTTGGGTAATTTAATACGGATTTTCATCTTCTACCCTTTCACACAAACGACCTGGCGCAGCGTATGTACCACTTCCACCAGATCATACTGATGCGCCATGACCTGGTCGATGTCTTTGTACGCTGCCGGAATTTCATCCACCACACCACCATCCTTGCGACATTCTATACCAGCAGTTTGTTCTGCCAGATCGAAGCGGTTAAATTTGCGCTTGGCTTCAGAACGGCTCATCCTTCGTCCCGCACCATGTGAACATGAGCAAAAGGATTCAGGATTACCCTTGCCTCTGACAATATAACTGCGTGCGCCCATGCTGCCAGGAATGATACCCATCTCGCCCGCACGGGCGGAAATGGCACCCTTGCGTGTAATGAACAGCTTTTCATTTGCATGGGTTTCCTGTGACACATAATTGTGATGGCAATTGATTGCCTCGCCATCCAGCCTGAAGCTGGTCACCTGCTGCGCCAATACATCCAGCGCACGACGCATCATTTCGCTGCGGTTGACGAGGGCGTAATCCTGCGCCCAGTCAACTGCCTCGATATAATCATCAAACAGTTCAGACCCTTCGCTGAAATAGGATAAATCCTTGTCCGGCAAATGTATCTGATGTCTTTGCATGTCCTTCTTTGCAGCGGAAATGAAATAGCGTCCTATGACATTTCCTATACCGCGCGAACCGGAATGCAACATGATCCAGACACGCTGTTCTTCATCGATACAGATTTCGATGAAGTGATTACCACCACCCAGTGTACCCAACTGACAGATCCAGGTTTGGGCAAACTTGTGCTGCATTTTCATGATGCCCTTGTGCCGGGCCACTATCCTGTCCAGTCTGTCGTTCAGGGGCCGACCAACGCGGGCATGGGCAGAACCACGTACCTTGTTCCATTCATGCTGTTCAAACCCGACAGGAATGGAAGCTTCCAGTGCACTGCGCAGTTTGGCCAGGTTGTCCGGCAACTGGCTGGCCGTCAACGTGGTGCGCACGGCATTCATGCCGCAACCGATATCCACACCGACTGCAGCAGGAATAATCGCCGAGCGGGTTGGTATCACACTTCCCACCGTTGCCCCTATGCCGGCATGCACATCAGGCATGGCCGCCACATGGGGGTGGACGATAGGCAGGTTGGCGATATTGAGCAACTGCTGCAAGGCAGTGTGATCAATATCGTCCGTAAAAATATGCACAGGGACACGTCCCTTGTGCAGGCTTTTTGCTATAGGCATACATTTTCTTTCTATGATGCCGGTGTTTTTTCATTGCTATATCAAGCAATATTTTGCAGATACTGATCTGGCTTTCTTTGGGATGAGCAAAGCCCGCCCCGTCATGAAATCAATCCATGACAGTGCTGCTTGCTCAAACCGCCATACAGGTCTGGAAAATGAAAAACCCCGACGAGTTTCCTCACCGGGGTTTTCGAAAAAAAACGACCGGCTCGGGTAGGCTGTGCCTTAACCCCGAGCGTCGCGCACGGGGCTAAGAATCTTGATTGTTATTAGCCGTATTCCGTGGCATGGTCGTTCCTTTCTTTGAATTGGGGTTGATGAAAAATCGAATTGCAAAATTACTGCAACCCGAACAACTTCTATTCTGCATGAAAAGAAATCGCTGTGTCAATACAATTAATTCAGATCATGTTTTTTGCATTTTATGCTTTTTCATGATGCGATCAAAGTACCGAACGCATACTGCACAGGAAAGCTTTTTCCTGAACGGAGAATTCGGTGTGTGCCGGTAAAAATTTACTGATTACCCCAGCATTGGTCTTTGCATGGCCGGACACTTGACTGGTCGTAAAGCTGCCACCACCAGCCAGGGCAAACAACAGCATGATCTGATCTGCCAGATGCTCACCCACGGCGGCGCCGGACGCGACGTATTCACGCAGTTCCTGCACTGCTCTTTTGGCGACGTTTTCTGCCTTGACTGCTTTTTCACCGAATCCACAAAACACCTCGGTAACATGTTGATGTTCGAGCGTAATCAGCAACACATTGCCTGGTCCCTGATCATTGCTCAGGCCACGGATCAACAACCGATCTTGTGACCAGCCCATGTCACTGCCCACACATTGCAACTCACGCTTGGCTACGTCTGCCGGTACGCCGGCAATAAAACTTTCGGCATAGCCTTTGAGTCGTTCGCCACGTTCCAGAATATCCAGCTTTTTCAACTGTGCACAAGGTGTGACGCTGGCAATAATTTCGCCTCCGCCTGCCGGAAAAAATCCATAACGTTTCAACTCGAAACTGACTTCAGCACCCATCTTTTCCAGCACCCGGCCATAGGCCTTTTGCAAAAACTGCGCAGGCGGTGCCATATCGTTATGGGTACCGCCCGTAATCTTGACAGTGCTTGCTGCATCGGCATACAGCAAGGCCGGCACCAAGGTCTGCAATACCAGGGTACAGCTACCGGCACTGCCGATGGCAAACTGGTAGTCACCACCACGGATGGTAGATGGAATAAATTCCAGTGTCGTCGAACCCAGTTGTGCACCCGTTACCTGCGCGCCACTGACGGCAGCCGCAGCCTGTACCGCTACCAGATGCTGGCGCAAAAGACCAGGTTTGGAACGTCCGGCACGGATATTTACGATACGGAAAGGCTGACCGGTAATCATGGACAGGCTGAGAGAAGTGCGCAAAATCTGACCGCCACCTTCACCCAAAGAGCCATCCAGCTCTATCATTTTTTTGTTCATTATTTTTATTTTCAAATCAAGTTCAAGACCATTAACCACAGAGACACAGACAAATTCAAGGGAATGTTTTTTTCTTGAAATTGTCTGCAAAAATACAAAATGACCTTGCCCTCCTCTGCTTTTCTCTGTGGCTCTGTGTCTCTGTGTTGAGAGGTCTAAGGCTTGAAAAGCCAAATCAACCCTTAACGCACACAACCTGCTTCAATACGTGCACCACATCTACCAATGCGCTTTGGGCCAGCATCACGGCGTCGATGTCTTTATATGCCATAGGGATTTCATCAATCACATTGGCATCTTTACGGCATTCCACCCCTTCGGTTGCGGCGATCTGATCGGCGACGGTGTACAGTTTCTTGGCTGCAGTACGGCTCATGGTACGACCTGCACCGTGGCTACAGCTGTTAAAACTTTCTTCATTCCCTTTACCGCGCACGATGAAGCTTTTTGCCCCCATGGAACCAGGGATGATCCCCAGTTCACCAGCACGTGCAGACACTGCCCCTTTACGGGTTACCAGTACATCTTTACCGAAGTGATGTTCTTTCTGCACATAGTTATGGTGACAGTTCACCGCTTCTACATGGGTTTCAAACGGCTTGCTGATCACAGTACGTACTGCTGCAATCAAATTCTGCATCATCACTTCACGATTCAAGCGGGCAAATTTCTGCGCCCATCCCACGGCTTCAATGTAATCATTGTAATGCTGGGTACCTTCCGGCAAATAAGCCAGATCCTGATCTGGCAGATTAATGAAATGGGTACGCATATCCTGCTTGGCCATTTCAATGAAATGGCTACCGATTGCATTACCTACACCACGGGACCCGGAATGCAGCATAAACCACACAGCATTGGCTTCATCCAGACATACTTCAACAAAGTGGTTACCGCTACCCAAAGTTCCCAGGTGACGGTAGTTATTGGTGTTTTTCAAACGCGGGGTTTTCAAACAAATTTCGTCAAAACCCTCTTTCAATTGCGCCCAGGCGGTATCCACTGCGCTTGGCGGGCTTTCCCAAGCACCTTTATCGCGGCCTTTGAAGCTACGGGTCTTGGGCGACATACCATGCGGTATGGCTTTTTCTATCGCTGTACGCAAAGGACCCAGGTTATCTGGCAAATCATTGGCATGCAAGGTAGTTTTGGCAGCCATCATTCCGCAACCGATATCCACACCGACCGCAGCAGGGATCACTGCACCGAGGGTAGGAATCACGCTACCGATGGTGGACCCTTTACCCAAATGCACATCCGGCATCACGGCAATATGTTTGTAGATGAAAGGCATACGCGCAGTATTCGCCAATTGTTTTTTGGCTTCATCCTCAACCGGAACCCCTTTGGTCCACATTTTGATAGGACGACCATTTTCGTATTGCACTACATCGTAATCTTCGTGTTTCATATTTTCTCTTTTTCTTTTTAAATTCAGGGTGGCGACAAGGGTTGATGAAACGTCTGTGGTTGCCCACAAGCGCTCTACCACTGAGCTACACGGAATCAATGACACCGTGATGGGGATCGAACCCACGACCTCTTCGTCCTTAGCGATGTAGTTTCATCAGCATTCGCCTAAAACTTTACTTCATGATCAATTTCATTAAAACAAACCCCGACAAGTGTTACCAGGACCTTCTGACCCATCCTTGCGGTGTGGCCCAGTTTGGAGTCGAACCAAATAGAACTCACTTCATCAATCGACATGAGTTCTAATACCTATGTAATCCTGATTGCATTCGGGTAAACCATATTAAACAAGCGCAAGACAAATATCTGAAGTGACCGTTTCATTTTCGTAAAATGTAGTCACGCCTGCATTCTTACACTGTCCAAAACCTTTACTACTTCAATTTCTTTGAATCGCCGAGTGACAAAAATTTCTGTGAACATTGCAAATGTAGTCACATGTGCATTCACACGGCATTCAAAAAACTACAGCAACGATATTTATTGAATATGGCATGACAAGGATTAAACGTGATAATCATTCCATATGTAATCACGTCAGCATTCATGCCATATTCAAAACCTGTACCGCGACATTCAATTACGGCCTTGAGAAACACTGTACGACAAGGTTTGCCTGCGATTGATTTGGATGTAATCGCCTGCGCATTCGTACTGCATTTAAAAATCAACACCATGTTCAAATGGTCTTTGAAGCACCACATGACAAAAATTAAAAGTGATTTTACAGTTTCGAGATGTAATCACATTTGCATTCATGTTGTGTTCAAAAACGTTTGTTACCTGGTCTGGCGAAGCTTTTACAGCATGTGCTCTGCCAGAGGTTCTTTAAATATCTATTGCTTTTACTTCACCTACCCAATGCTCCGCACTCAACTGACCGGCAGCGAATGAGGCGATGATCTTGAAGACGGCATCAGAAAAACCGCCGATATTCAATACATCATCTCTTTCTGCTGCCTGACTAGTGCCATACGGCGCTATGTCTATACAAACCAGTTTCGCTTGCGGATTACGTTTTTTAAACGCATTCCATTCAACCATGGTTGCCGTTGAACGGCTACGGCCGGCATCCATCCATGATTCATTGTCGGATACAAAAATTACCAGGTCGGCCTTGGCATTTTCTTTGTTCAACTGCACCAAAGGTGCGCTGCAATTGGTGCCACCACCGCCGATTGCTGCCAGTTTTTGCGCATTCGTCATCACGCTGTCACGTGGATTCAAATCGCATTTCACTACCTGGTTTTCAAATGGTAATACCAGCGTGGATGGATTCTTGCGCAACATGGCCGCCGCAACCAACGCTGCCACGTCTATGCAACGTACTGCTGTCGTCGCAGAACCACGATGACCGCTGACTGGTGAAGACATGGAGCCGGACACGTCAGCACAGACCACGACTTTGCCAAAAACTTCTGGCACATTACTCAAGGCAATTTCCATCGCATCCTGCAAGGCATTCTTGATCGGCAACGGTACGCCTTCATTGGCGGCCTTGTATGCTGCCATCAACTGATAAGGAAACACCTTGGCTTTGGCAATTGCCCCGGCATTACGCAGTTTGTCGGCAATCAAGTCAACCATGCCTGGCAATTCATACACGCCATGACGAGCAAAGGTATTCAGATTCATACGCAACATCTGCCAACCCGCCTGACGGGCGATTTGTGCCCAGTCTTCCGTTGTCAGATCCATCGCTGTCAGCATCTGGAAAGGCACATCCGGCAAAGCCAGGCTGCGGTCTTTCTTGTACGCTTCAAACGCTGCCACCACGGGCGGCAAAGCTTCGGTCTTGTATGGCTTGTCGATCAACCAGGCAAAGAAAGCTTCACGCCATGCTTCGACTGGTTTTGGATGCACCATCTTTACGACATCAGCCAAAGACGGTGTCGTACCTACGGCTGCCGCCAGCAGTTCTTTTTCGCTAGCTGTGTTCAACCAAGTTTGTACCAGTTTCTTTGGACGTGAACCCAAAGACTTGCGACCGATAGCACCGGAACGCAATATCTGTACAAAGTTACGCAACATCTTGCCGTTGTTCATTACCCGTTTAAAGGTGCGTGGCAATTCAGTTGCATTGCGCATGGTCAGCGCAGCGACCAGCAAGGCCGGCATGTCTTTCATATAGCCACGTTCACGGCAATAGATCGCAGTCTGGGCGGCAAACAGTGGTGACACTTCTTTTGTCAAATCCAGTACGGTTGCCAGTTGCGCTTCTGCACTTGCGTAGTAAGTCGCATTCAGGCAACCCGTTGCTGCGTATTGCGCCAGTTTGTGTTCAGGTGTGAACTTGTAAGCAGGTGCACCTGAAAAATTTGTTGTATCCGTCACTGGCAAAAATGTGTTTGCCAGAGATGTTTTTAAAGTTTGGAACAATTGAGTATTAACCATTTTCATTTCCCTTCTTTTTCAGGACTTACACAAAACTGCCCCAGTTGCGTTGCAGCTCCTAGCCGTACTGTTCGTACTGTCTTCGTCGCTACGGTGTAGTTGGGGTTTCAGACAACACGTTGTCTGCCAACCTAACGAGCCGCCCCTGCAAGGGCGGCTTACCAAAAGCGTTAGCCTTGCTGGGACAATTTTGTGTAAGTCCTGTAGCTTTCTCCTAGTGGACACGACGGGATTCGAACCCGCAAAACGTGGCAACCAGAGCATTACTTCCGGCCGCTGTGATGATTGGAAACGCGCGCCAGTTGACACCCTTACGGGGAGCGGCAACCTGCATCTGCAACCTTGCTCATCACAACACTTAGACCACATCTGGTGTTATCCAGACCACCCAGTCCTTAATCGTTTTCGGTGGTGGCACTCCCTTCATGCCTGCATGCCCTTCCCTTCATGTATTGCAATGGCCGTGCCAGCTTTGAAAAATCTGCATTTATTTTCTTTAAATCATTGATTTACATGGATATTTTTATAAATTACCCATTTCCATGAATTTTTCTTTTTATTCGAAAATAAACTATAATTATCTTTTTAGATACATATTTATCCAAAATATGAAACCCAAAAGTAAGGTCGTGATTGGATTTATCGGTACCCAGCTGGACAGTGGCAAAGGCAGTGGCCGCTGGGAAAAGTGGCGACCTACAGTGGCACTGACGCAGCGCGACGACATGGTCATCGACCGCATAGAGTTGTTGCACAGTGGTCAGCATGATGGATTGATAGGACAATTAAAAAACGATATCGCCGCCACATCGCCGACCACGGCATTACGCACGCATCAGTTAGCGATTCAAGATCTATGGGATTTTGAAGAGGTGTATGCCAGCCTGTTTGATTTTGCCAGGTCATACCGCTTCGATACCGATACTGAGGAATACTGGATACATATCACCACTGGCACGCATGTAGCGCAAATCTGCCTGTTCCTGATGACAGAGGCCAATTATCTGCCTGGCAAACTATTGCAGACTTCGCCACCACGTCGGCAAATCAAGGGCAATACCGGTGAAATTGCCCTGATTGACCTGGATCTGTCACGCTACAACCAGATCGCACAGCGCTTTACCCGTGAAAAAGAAGACGGTGTGGCTTTTTTGAAGTCCGGCATTGCCACCCGCAATGCGCGCTTCAATGCCATGATTGATGAGATTGAACGTGTCGCCATCAAATCCCGTGCGCCTATCCTGTTGATGGGCCCAACCGGTGCCGGCAAATCATTTCTGGCAAAACGGGTATTTGAATTAAAGAAAGCCAGACACCAGTTGGAAGGGAAATTTGTCGAAGTTAATTGCGCCACCCTGCGCGGTGATGGTGCTGGCTCTACCTTGTTTGGCCATATCAAGGGGGCGTTTACCGGTGCCATGTCGGATCGCCCCGGCTTGTTGCGCGCTGCTCACAAGGGCCTGTTATTTCTGGATGAAATCGGCGAACTGGGTCTGGATGAACAGGCCATGCTGCTCAAAGCGGTGGAAGAAAAGCGTTTTTTGCCAGTTGGCGGTGACCATGAAGTACAAAGCGATTTCCAGCTTGTGGCCGGTACCAACCGCGATCTGGGCAAGGAAGTCGCAGCCGGTCGTTTTCGCGAAGACCTGTTTGCCCGCATTAACTTATGGACCTATGAATTGCCGGGTCTGAGTGAACGCGCAGAAGATATCGCACCGAACATGGATTATCAGTTGGCGCAGTTCAGTAGCGAATATGGACAAATGGTGCGCTTCAATAAAGAAGCCCGGGATCGCTACATGGCCTTTGCCACATCTGCGCAAGCGGTATGGACAGGTAACTTCCGCGACTTGTCGGCATCGATCACCCGCATGGCAACCCTGGCAGACGCAGGACGTATCAATGACGACATCGTCGAGGATGAAATCAAGCGCCTGCAACGCCTGTGGTCCTTTTCCGGAGACAGGGCTGGTATTGCGTCAGAAGTTGATTTGCATGCCTATCTGGACATAGCGCAAATCGCAAATCTGGATTTATTTGATGCCTTGCAGCTCAAAGCGGTACTGGGCATATGCCTGCACAGCAAATCGCTATCAGAAGCAGGTCGGAAACTATTTGCTGCCTCGCGCAGTGCGAAAGCCAACCCGAATGATGCTGATCGACTGAAAAAGTATTTGCATAAATTTGGCCTAAGCTGGGCGACATTGAACCAGTAAGCCCAGGCAAACCACAGAAAACACGCAAATTGCCGACGCTAATTAAGCACTAATTAAGCCGCTCGATGATGATGTATTCGTTATCCGTAGAGCAGAAAAACGCAAACCCTCTACGGGTCAGCATTTTCATCATTTTGGAATCTGGCTTGCAGGCCGCAAACAAGCGGCGATTTTTAAAATGCATGCAGAAAAAGTCCGTCATGGCCGAGCCTATACCCAGCCCCAGATAATCGTCTTTCACCACCATGGCATGCAGTTCGCGCTCTGATCCATTCATGCTGTCCAGGCCATACAGCATGAAAAAACCGGCAACCCGCCCGTTGATGATGGATACCCAGAATTCGACGGAAACTTTTTGCTTTCCACCTATCCAGACATCCCTGATCGTTTGCCCCTCAACAATGCCTTGCCTGAATGCCTTGGCCAGCGTCTTTTGCAACACCGTATTGGATAATTCTTCCGACAGGCCACCACTCCTGGCACCGCAGACAGCAACCTCGACGATTTCATCTGCATCCTCTGGCAAGGCGCGCCTGATACTGGCCTTGATGCGTTTTTGTCGACGCAAATGCCGCAAATGAGTTTCCAGGAAATCTGCATACCTGGACTGGCGCCGACTTATTCTCTGGATGGCAATGGCCAGTATTGCGACAGTAGAAAACAGCAAAAAACTCTGGGCAATATCAAAGACCATCAAGGCAAAACTACCAACGGGAAAGCTTTGACTGAATACCTGTACCCGCGCCAGACTGCATAAACTGACAAAGAAAATAGTCCACCGGCGTGACAGCAAACTGGCACTCATCGCCACCGGAAAAATATAGAAAGGCGCAAAAAAAGTCAGTTGCCCGGTATATTCATCCAGCCAATAAATCAGGCTGACCATAAGCAAAAGGCACAGCACTAACCAGCGTTTATCCAGAGTGATAACTTTGTTTTTTACGACCGTAAGGAAAAGCTGAGCAGACATGACACTTCTAAAAGAGGGTGAAGATTTGCTGCAAGAATAAGTACAAATTAAATACAAATTAAATACAAATAAGGCGCACGTGAACGCCGACATAACTTGCATGGCAATCAATAACAATATGCCATGTTTCTTTAAAAAAAGACGTTTCAATTTGTTACCGTCACAACAATACCACTTGCCAATATGCCATTCAGCTTCATGTCAAAGAAATGAACTGCCTTGCTTGAGGGAAATGCCGTGTAGAATGCAGCCCCTTTTGCATTATTAAGGTCTTCATCTGTTTCATACCCAGCTTAGCGTCTGTTTCATCAGCAGCTTCACTCCCCCATTCCTCATTTGCTTCAACCCACGCACTAAAACCGTCATGACACGCGCCTGACGGCGACATTGCTCTGTCTTTTTTCTTACACTTTATATTTACCCATGCTCAAACAAGTCATTGTTGGTCTTGCTGTATCCCTTATTGGCATTCACGTTTCTGCGGCATCGGAATTTTCTGAATGCCGTCATTTTTTTGCCCAAGGGCAAATCCCCGACCTGCCACGTCAATCAGAATGGCGCACCCGCGCACTGTGTTCTTCTTCATTTGCCGTGCTGCATTCCGGCAAAAGCCGCACCCCCGTCTACGTCGCTGAAAAATTGAATCGCCAGACCATCAAGCTGGCCAAAGACAATGAAAGAACGAACCATTTTTTTGCCGATGCCCGCCTGCCGCGCGCGGACCGTGCAGAACTGGACGACTACAAAGGCTCAGGCTTTGATCGCGGCCACATGGCACCAGCCGGAGATATGGCTGGCACAGCAGCCATGGCGCAAAGCTTCTCGCTGGCGAATATGGTGCCGCAGGCACCGGTCAATAATCGCAAGACATGGGCATCCATAGAAAAAGGGACACGCCAGTACATTGCACGTGCGCAGGGCGATGTCTATGTCATCACCGGCCCGGTGTATGACGCCCGCCCGGCCACAGTGGGGCCGAACAAGGTTTGGGTGCCAAAATACCTGTTCAAACTTGTGTATGACCCGATTGCAGGACGTGCCTGGGCTCACTGGATAGAAAATTCAGACACCGCCCGAGCCAGCAAACCCATCAGCTATCAGGAACTGGTAAGCAAAACCGGCATACGATTTTTCCCTCGCTTGGGACAGATTGATATCTGAGCAGTATCCAACATAAATCGAGAAAAATTCATGCGTAAAACGGCTGAATCGCAGCAAATAAATGCTATCACTTTGGCATTATCGATGATTTATTACCGGCATTTCACGTCTAAATACTGATAACTGCCACAAAATACTCTGATTTAATGACTAACTTGCAAAAATCTGTAATAAACTTTGCCAGTTAGTCAAAAGCTAAGTAGCATCCCTTTCGCTTTATTGTTTTCCGTTACAAGTACTTGCGCCTTACCCTACTTATTGAAGGAAAATCCATGAACCTGATTGAACGTGCGAAAAACATCACGCTGACCCCACAAACAGAATGGCCAGTCATTGCGGAAGAAAACACCACTACGGCGAGTCTCTATCAACACTATATCGCCCCACTATCTGCCATCCCCGCTGTAGCCAGTTTCATCGGCATGACTTTCATCGGTATGAGCCTGCCTTTTGTCGGCACCGTACGTACACCTATCCTGCTCGGCATTACGACGCTGGTATTGGGTTTTGTGCTGGGCTTGGTCGCTACTTATCTGATCTCACTCATCATCAACGCGCTTGCGCCGAATTTCGGTGGTGAAAAAAATCCCATGCAGGCGTTGAAGGTCACCGCCTATGCATTTACACCGGCCTGGGTGGCGGGAATACTGAACATCATTCCTTCGCTGGGCATGCTGGGTATCATCGCCGCGCTCTACAGCTTTTATGTCTTGTACCTCGGTTTGCCTGTGTTGATGAAAGCACCCAAAGAAAAAGCGGCTGCTTATACCGCCGTATCGGTGATCTGTTCCATTGTCCTGATGGTGGTGATATCTACCGTGGTTGGTGCGGTAGGCGGTGCCTCGCTGTTCGGCGCAGGAGCAATGCACTCGATGAAATCCGAAGAAGCCAAAGGTGCTTTGGGCGAATTGGAAAAAATGGGCAAGCAAATGGAAGAGGCCAACAAGAAGATGGAAGCCGCAAAAAAATCTGGCGACCCACAAGCTGAAGCAAAAGCAGCAGCAGAAGCCCTGGGTACCGTCATGGGTGCTGGCAGCCAGGCTGAAGTGGTGGACAAGGATAAGTTGAAAGCACTACTTCCTGACGCCGTCGGCGGCCTGAAGCGCAGCAGCCTGGAAGGTGAAAAATCGGCCATGGGCGAATTCAAGATTTCCAAAGCCGATGCGCGCTATACCGATGACAATAACCGTCAGATTCAGGTGACAGTCACCGATACCGGCGGCAGCAAAATGTTCGGTGCCATGTTTGCCTGGGGCATGATGGAACAGGATAAGGAAACCGATGGCGGTTACGAAAAAATGGGGAAGATCAATGGTCGTCCCACCCATGAAAGATTTCAAAAAGATGGCTCGTCCGGTGAATACAGCTTGCTGGTAGCGGGCCGCTTCATCGTCGAAACCCGTGGCCAGAATGTCGATATGGCTGCAATCAAGGCGGCGTCTGCCGCTGTCGGTTACGACAAGCTGGAAGCGATGAAGAACGACGGAGCGAAATAAATCCTGCAAGCTCAGTGGCGACACCCGCAGGTGTCGCCATGACCAGAATAGCTCCTGACAACGCCAGGAGGCCAGAATATATTTCCTGCCCCCTACCGCGCTACCCAACCGACCCCACCAGTCACACAAGCATGAATGCTGATTTGCTGATCTGAGCCGCATGCGTCCTGTTTCCCGCATCAAATACAATCTTACCAGCTTTCCAGAAAGCAAAACAGCAAAAACGCAGGTTATACTGTTCATCAAAGTGCTTGAGTCCCTTATCCAGGATAGTGGGAAAGCGGAAAATAACATACCGCAACAAAGACACCCCAACCTCACCAAACTTTAATCTTGCATAGATAGACAAAGACGATGCTCAACAAGATCAAACAACTTTTTTCCGGCAAGAAAGCAGCTTCTGAACCGGCGCCATTGCCGGTACAAAGACCTGTCAGCCAGCCTTCAGCGATGCCAGAAAAAAACGCGCCCGAGCACAAAAAGCAAGGTGATCTTTATCTTGCCGAGGGCAAGCTTGCTGAGGCCGAGGCCAGCTATCGTCAGGCGATTACACTTGATCCTGGCCTGGCAAAGGCCCATGGTAATCTGGGCTTTGTGATTAAAGAGCAAGGCCGCATGGAAGAAGCAGAACCGCATCTGCAAAAGGCACTGAGTCTGGACCCATCCATCTCTGACGCCCATTATTTTTTGGGTAGCCTGTATCAAGCGCAAGGAAAAGCGGAGTTGGCCAAAGCCAGCTATGAGAAGGTGATTGAACTGACACCGGATTTTGAACTCGCCTACCGGGAACTATGTTTCCTGTTATTCCAGACTGGCCAGATGGAAGAAGCCAGGCAGGTCATCATCAAGGCACTTGTCATCAGCCCGCAGTCTCTTGAACTGCACTATTATCTGGGAAACATCAACTATGAAAGCAATCAGTTTGCTGCGGCTGCAGAAAATTTTAAAAATGCGCTGCGCATACAGCCAGACAATGCTGACATCCTGACCAATCTTGGCCATGCTCTGTTCAAGATGAATGATCTGGACCAGGCTATTGTCACGCTGAGACAGGCCATCGCCCTCAATCCAGATTTGCCGCATGCTTATCTATGCCTGGGTACTGCACTGCATAGCCAGGCAAAATTTGCCGAAGCAATAGACAGTTTTGAGCGTTCGATTTCGATCCACCATCAGAATATCGAAGCCCATGAAAACCTGGCATTGAGTTTCATCGCCCAAAACCAGCCAGAAAAAGCTATTGCCAGTTGGAAAAAGGTACTGGCAATGAACCCGGATCTTGCACACATACACAATAATATCGGTGCGGCCTCACATGAAATCAGGGAATTCGATGCAGCATTGAAAAGCTGTCGGCAAGCCTTAAGAATCCAACCCAATTTTGCTGATGCACTGTATAACCTTGGTAACGTCCAGCATAAACTGGGGCAACACAATGACGCCATTGCCAGCTATCGTCAGGCACTGGCTATTGCGCCAGATTCACCGGATACACTCAACAACCTGGCAATCGTCTACAGGGATATTGGGCAGCTCGATGAAGCAGTCAAGCATTGCCGCCAGGCACTGGCAATCAACCCCGAACTGGCTGCAGCCTATAACAATCTGGGTAACGCCTTACACGCCCTTGGCCAGCTCGACGAAGCCGTAGCCAGTTGCCGCCATGCGCTGGCGCTTAAACCGGATATGGCGGAAGCCTACAACAACCTTGGCATGGCATTGAAAGACTGCGAACAACTGGATCAAGCGCAGGAAAGTTATCAACAGGCGCTGAAGTTCAATCCTGACATGACCAATGCCACATTCAATCTTGGTCTGTTGTTACTGGCCAAAGGCCATTATGCAGAAGCCTGGCCCTATCACGAATATCGTTACGATAATCGCACCCAACAATCCAATACCATGAAACCGGATGTTCCATTTCCTCAATGGAAGGGCGAATCACTGCACGGAAAATCGCTGGTGATTTGGCCTGAGCAGGGTTTCGGTGATTACATCCAGTTTATCCGTTACGTTAAATTGTTGAAACAAGGCGGCGCTGCCAAAATCAGCGTCTTCTGCAAGCTGCCACTAAAGGCATTACTGGAAACCGCCGAAGGCGTAGACCGCATCCTCAACGATGGTGATACCTTGCCGGCACATGATTACTGGTGTTTTGCACTCAGCCTGCCCTTTCATTTCAAAACCACACTGGAGAGCATCCCTTCCAACTTCCCTTATCTGAAGGTCTTGCCTGAAAGGGCAGCGCAATGGCAAAGCCGTATACCGGATGCCGGTTTCAAGGTCGGCCTGGTATGGAAAGGCAGCGAGGGGCATAAAAATGACATGAACCGCTCATTGCCGGGTCTGGCAACGCTGACCCCCCTGTGGCAGTTGTCGCATATCAGCTTTGTCAGTCTGCAAAAAGGCCAGGGTGAAACGGAAGCGCTGCAGCCGGCAGCCGACCAGCCTATTCTGCCACTGGGCACGGATATCAAAGATTTTGCTGATACAGCAGCCATCGTCAATCAACTGGACCTGGTGATTTGTGTCGATACCGCTGTCGCCCATATCGCCGGTGCGCTTGGCAAGCCATGCTGGGTGTTGCTGCCAAGAATTGGTAGCGACTGGCGCTGGATGCGCCATCGTGAAGATACGCCATGGTATCCAACCATACGCCTGTTCAGGCAAGCTGAACACGGTGACTGGAATGCCGTGATCAGCCGTGTTCACGACCAGTTGCGGGAGTTGATCGCTAACAGTCGCTGAGAATAGCTAGCAAAACCACAAAGCCCTGACTACTCAAAAAAAACAGCTCTGGCCCCCCATTTAATGAGTAGGTTTCAGGGCTGGATTGTTAGCTGACTGCACAAGCCACGCACACCAGTCAAACCGGCTACTCCATGCATCAATGCATTCTGCTGGAATTCCCATTCCAGTTCACCGCTGACAGTCACGTTACCATTTTCGACAATGAAACTGATCTTTTCCTCATCAAGATAATCTGTAAGCTGTATCAATTGTGTCAGCGCCAGTCCAATATCTTTATCCGTTCTTGCATCAGCAATCGGCAGGTGTACTTCCACTGCCGTATGCAAGGCGACCACATCGAAAACACGCATGACCGCCAGCTCTGCACAGCGCTTTTCGGCAAAACTGGCTACCTTGCCGCTGAGGGTGACCACACCGTCTTTCACGGCAACGTCAAAATCGGCAACAGTGAGGCTGGTTTCCCATGCCAGTCCTGACAGGATATCCAGCTGTATTTCGTTATCCGATCTCATGCGTCAAGCTCCGGTTTATGTCAAAAGACAAGTTGAACTCATAACTCATTTCATCAAAAGGATGAGTTCTAGTTACTGCACATTGTTCTTCGCGTGATCACTGATACTGCTGCAATATCTTACCTGGCAACAGCGCCTGTACAGGCCCCTGTCACCGCCGGCCTTGCGTAAAAGATTTGGAAGTGGCATGTCCGATAATGCGTTGAAAACAAGCGCAGGAGACCGCCTGCAAACCAACTGCATCTAGCACACTGACCTTGCCACGGCTGTATGAAATCAGTTCACGCTTTTGCAAAACACTGGCTGCCTTGGTCACGCCAACCCGCCGCACCCCCAATGCCAGCGCCAGGTATTCGTGAGTGATAAAAAAGTGATCTGACTGCAACCGTTCACGCATGGTTAATAAGGACCTGGCGAGGCGCGCCTCCAGCAAATGAAAATGACTGCAAACCGCAATTTGACTGGCTTCGGCGTATAGCATTTCGCCATAAGAAAAACACATTTCCTGTACTGCCTTGCTATGTTCCCGCACCTGTCCGAATTCGGTTGCACTGATACAATCTGCACTGCCTGACTGCTGCACGATCACCCGCAAGCCAGAATGCTGATGGTTTGCCAGCCCGGAATAACCCAGCATCCCTTCCCGTCCTAACAAAGCTATTTCCAGTACCTGTTCTTCTTTGACCTCTGCCATCAAAGATAGCAGACAGTCATTCGGAAAATAGACAGTATCCATTTTTTCGTCATGACGGTACAACACGGTACCCACCACAAATGCATGTGTATGCATTTTTTTTGCCAATGCCTTTTGATCCGCTAAAGGTAATCTGGCCAGTAAATGATTTTTAGAAGGCAATATCACACGCGGCCCAATCAATTTTTTTCCGATTATTTTCCAGAAAAAAATGCTTTATCCGATGTACTGTAAGGCTGCTCAATTTCAGTATGAAAAAAGAAGATCTCAAATCCATCATTATTCCGTCTCCAGTTGCACACTATCTGTCAACGCGTAGCATATTGTTCATCACGCGACGTACCTGACATCTGCATTTCAGACCTGCAAATAAAATGCCATCCCGGACAGAATAAACGCTATCAGAAAAAAAGTATGTGCGCTATGCCACGTAATTCCATGCGATCTAAGGTAATGACAGATTTAATTCATGCGCGCTCGTGTTACGAAAAATGCTGCCAGCGACTGATCTGTTCGCTTTAAAAAATACCATCAAGTACCTGAGCTGGATAGTATTGTCAGTGCATCCAAAATCGCAATTGAAGCACAGTGAGTGATCTGAGTGTAACAATTGAACTGAGTAAATAAAAAACAGAAAAGCAGCCATATGGCTGCTTTTCTGTCTCAAAAAAATCCCCTATTACTTATGACATAGCGGGATCTTTTTCATGGCTTATTTCAGGCGCATGTCGTTCTTGACAGCACGAACACCTTTGACATTGCGGGTAATACTGACCGCTTTTTCGATGTTGGCGCTAGAAGTGACGAAGCCGCTGAGCTGCACCGTACCCTTGAAGGTTTCGACATTGATCTCGGCTGATTTCAGAGTAGGTTCATTCAGTATTTCAGCTTTGACTTTGGTGGTGATAACGGAGTCATCGATATATTCACCGGTACCCTCACGAGTAGGAGTTGCAGCACAACCGGCGATAGCCAGCAAGGAAGCGGAGAATATCAATGTGATGATGCGTTGAGTGATTTTCATTTTTAGCTTTCAGGATGATTGAGGGGAAATAAAAAAACAACAAAGAATGAGGGACAGGGGCCACCCGTCCTTCAGATCAAAATTACTTACCGAATTTGGTTTTTGCTGCTGTAACACAATTGTCTTTTCCTGCGCCAGCCAAGGCATCGCATTTCTCAATGGCAACCTTGTATTCAGCATTGCGTTTGTCGTCGTTGGCATCTACACGTGCTTCAACTACTTTTTTATCGGCCTTGGCATTGGCAACCGCAGCGATCTTGTCTGCATTCGCTTGTTTGACGCATACATCTTTGTCGTTGCCGGTCAGGCTGCCGCACTTGGTTTTTGCTACATCGTAATCGGCATCGGCAATATCCTTGGCGGCGCTGGTGCGCGCAGCCAGCGTATTCTTGTATTCTGCCTTGGCATTTGCCTCTGTATGTACGCGTGCAGCTTTGGCCTCTGCAATACACACATCCTTAGGATTGCCGGTAATGGCATCACACTTGGCTTTGGCGAGTTTGTATTCTGTCGCGGCAGAATCTTTCGCTGCTGTATAAGTGGCAGATTTTTCTGACGTAGCAGACCAGGCTGCACTGGAGAATGCTGCCGAACACACGATTAACATAGCTAATTTTTTGTTCATTTTTTTCCTCTTTAGAGTGAATATCCAGCGAACATCAATTACCGGATATGAATATCGCGTCGGAGAAGTCCGATACCAAATTGTGCTATGGGGGCATGGTTCACTTCTGTACGGTATCGAACATAAATTTATTTATTTCTAAAAATCTTTAAAAACAATTTTTCAAACAGGACTTCCGAAACTCACGCAACACTGTTCCGGCAAGAAATCCGTGGCGAAGACGGTATATGACGGCACCCTCTAGTACGGTAAGGCATTCGAACGTGGAATGGATCGTTTTACTTAATCCCTGTCAATATTGTTTTGTACGGCAACGCACAGAACCGTCTATTGAAAAACAATAAGCTTGGTACATGTGAGGTGACATGTGAAAGACGAACAGAGATTCTTTTCTGCCTGATTGCAAAGCGCTTAAAGGAATCTGTTTAACTGTCTTACTACATGCTACAGCACTAATTTTTCAACAGCTGCCATTCATTTCTCGCAGAGAATACGCAGCAGCATCTCAACCTGGGGAAATCTCATGAACAAAGATCAAATCAAGGGCGTAGCCAAAGACATCGCCGGTAAAGTGCAAGAAAACACCGGTAAATTGATAGGCAGCAAAGAACAGGAAATAAAAGGCCAATTGAAGCAGGTCGAAGGAAAAATTGAAAAAACTTCAGGTGATGCGCAAGAAGCCATCAAAGATATCATCAAAAAATAAGTTGTCGCACAGAGGGACGCCAGACTGGCGCCCTCCAACGGAGGAATGATCATGACCACAAGCATTGAAACTCTGCAGTCTGCCGATCACACGTCTGATGATTTGATGAAATCACATCCATTGCACAATCGTCCTGCCACCAGACGCGGTGATATCAAAAAAAATGCCGCGATGAAGCTGAAAACAGGTAATAACCATTCATCTGCCTCCTGGGCATTGGAAAGTGAACTGACATCAAATATGTCGACAGGCAGTTCCATGGGCATGGCAGTAGGTGGTACTCTGGGCATGATCAACGCGACGCTGGCTGTATTGATATCCCCTTTTGTCATACCCGGAATCAATCTGCTCATCACACAACCATTGGAGGCCGCTGCCACAGGTGCGGTATTCGGAGTCATTTTGGGTGGCTTGATAGGTGCATTGCTGGGTTGGGGCATTTCCGACGTCCGCTTACAACAATTTGAGCGCGATCTGGAAACAAAACACAGTCATTCACCGCAATCTACCAGCAGCGCGAATGGCGAATATCGTGCATTGGCGTGGAAGACGCAGCACGGTGAATATGCACGTATGTAAAACCATCCAGACCAGATGTACAGGTAAACCCAGTCTAGTATCAAGAAAGATCAAGAAAGACTGAAATCAACAGGAAGGTGAACCATCATGAAAGCCAAACGAGAAGCCTACATAGCCAGCATCAAGACCCAGCTTGACGAATTGAATGTCAACCTGGCAGAAATAGAAACCAAGGTCGCGAATACCAAGGCAGCAGCGCAGGCGCACTATGCAGAAGAGATGATCAAACTGCACAGGCAATCGCAGCAGGTTCAAGACAAATTGGCCGAAATCAAAGTGGCTAGCGAAGAAACCTGGGAAGACATGATCAATGGCACCGAGAAAATCAGGGATGCGTTTGTAAATTCATTTCATTACTTCAAAGCACAATTGAAGGACAAATAATTAGTGGGCAGGACAAGCACAGCGCATCTTTTCAGTATGACTAATTGCAGTTTTTAATTTTATTGATCACTATTTGTGGTCAATAAGGAGACCTTGATGAGCACTATCCTTCTTGTCGTACTGATACTGGTACTGATCGGCCTGTTTCCTGCCTGGCCACATAGCAAATCATGGGGTTATGGTCCCAGCGGTGCCACCAGCCTTATCGTCATCGTACTGATCGTCCTGCTGTTGACAGGCCGGATATAACTTGATGCTTTAATTTTTTTTACATAACGGAGCTAGTATGGAAACGAATACAAAAATCAATGCATTACGCGTACTGACCTTGATGGCACTGCTCAGTACTGCAATACTGGTTAGCTCGGCACACGCTGCCGAACCGAATGACGCCGTGACACAGCAAGGCGACCCTGCGCGCTGGTACCAGGAAGAAATGACGCCCACGGCCTATTTCAAGACACTGAAAAAAGAAGCCGAAGCCGTATATCAGGAATCTTCGATCGCCTGCAAGCACATGGACAAAAAGGATGTAGGCCCATGTCTGCGTGCAGCCAAAGAAACCTTGCAACAGGATATGGCCGCAGCGTATAGCAAATCCGGTATCAAGACACGTTGATGTCCTCTCCGTCACATGCGGTCACTAGCGGTCACACGCGGCCAAATATACTGATGTGGCCTTCTTGACATACGTGATGATAAGAGTGGAAACTCATTTTTGTATAGAATGATCCATGAAGGCGAAATACGTTTCGCATACACAAAAATATGACAGGCAGAAAGAAGTTCCACTACCGAAGACACATTTGACTATATACAGGCGCCGCAGGTACAGGTGCCTGTTCCTTTTATGAAGGAGGAGACGGCATGGCGCATCAAACTACGGCTATCCGCTTGGCTGCGCCACTGGCAGTGGTGCTATTGTTGAACGCCTGCGCTACATTGCCAGAAATTAATTACCTGGATGCGTCTGCTATTGATTCTGCTGGCAGTAATAAAACAGCCCCTACAGTAAAAAATGCAAAAGGCATATTAAGCGACAAAAAAACCGTTGCCTTGATGCGCCAGCGCTGGAAGAATTTCAGCCCGGATCAGGCGGCCCAGGCCGTGCTGGAAGAGGCAGTCACCGGCAGTCCGCTGATCTCAGGCAATCAGGTCACGCTGCTGTTCGACGGCCCGCAAACCATGGCTGCCATGATGGAAGCCATCAAAAAGGCAAAAAGCCATATTCATCTGGAAACTTATATCTTTGACCAGGATGAATTGGGAACCGCATTTTCTGACCTGCTGATAGCGCAGCAACAAGCCGGCATACAGGTCAGCATCATCTATGACAGCGTGGGTACGATAGGCACACCACAAAGCTTCTTCGATAAAATGCAGGCTGCAGGTATACAAATGCTGGCGTTTAATCCCGTCAATCCCACCAAATTGAACGGCCCCTGGAGACCGAACCGGCGTGATCACAGGAAAATCCTGATTGTCGATGGTGAAGTGGCGTTCACAGGCGGTGTCAATATCAGTGCCAGTTATGCCAATAGTTCTCTGTTTCGTTCAAAAAATAAAAACCAGGCTGCGGTAGGATGGCGTGATACCCATATCAAGATAGAAGGCCCGGCAGTGGCTGCATTGCAGTGGGTATTCCTGGATACCTGGACCAATGCAGGCGATGCACCTTTGCCCGAGAAATCCTATTTCCCCCCCTTGCAAAACCGCGGCAACAAGATGGTAAGGGTACTGGCCAGCGAGCCTGAGGGCAACCCGGCAATTTACAAAGCATATATGCTGGCCATACAGGAAGCCAGCACCTCCATTCATATTACTTCGGCCTACTTCGTTCCTGATGCCCAGATCCTGAAGGCATTGATCGCTGCAGCAAAGCGCGGTGTGGATGTCAAAATTATTATGCCCGGCGTCACCGATAGCGGCCTGGTCTTCCATGCGGGACAATCCTTTTATAGCGAGATGCTAGAAGCTGGAATCAAGATTTATGAATTACAGATTGCCGTCCTGCATGCAAAAACTGCCGTTATTGACCAGGTATGGTCAACGGTAGGCTCAACCAATATCGATACCCGCAGTTTTTTGCACAACAAGGAAATCAATGTCGTTGTCATTGATACGGAATTTGCGCTGTCGATGGAAAATGCATTCAATGAAGACTTGCGACTGTCACGTGAAATACAGATGGAGCAATGGCAGCAACGACCAGTGACTACAAAATTGAAGGAATGGCTGGCAAGACGCTTTGAATATTGGCTATAGTACTGAAGGAATATGCCAGGCCAGATGGCACATTCGATGACATAACGGCATGCCGAAAACAAAAAAACGGATGACCTCAGGTTTTCTTGGGCGGTGGTGTAATCGACACCGCTACTGGATCACTGGCAGGGAAACTTTCATCCAGGGCTTCATCGAGGGCATTCTCTTTTTTTTCTTTGTGCTGCGGATTCGGGACTGGTGGCGGCTGGATTTTCTTTTCCTGTTCCGGCGTCATCGCATTTTTCTTAATCATTTTTGATCCTGTCCATATGGATTATCAAGTTATCTGGCGTTGCCCGGCCATATTGCGCCGGGCAGCCGTTCTTATTTTTTGATCGCCAGATTATTGACAACACCTGTCACGCCTGACACGCCTTTGGCAATATCCAAGGCACGCTGAGACTGGGTATCACTATCGACAAAACCGCTGAGCTGCACCTCACCCTTGCGAGTGACAACCGATACATCCAGACTTTTCATCTGGGCATCGCCCAACAAGGCAGCTTTGACGCCAGCAGTAATGACACTGTCATCGATCTTGTTGCCGACAGTCTGCACACCTTCTTTCAGACTCATTTTGTTGTCGACTTTTTTGACTCCCTCGACCGTCATTGCCACAACCACGCTGCGATCGATCTGAGCCCGGTTGTCTGCAAACCCGCTCAGCAACACTTCACCTTTGCGGGTGCCTATTTTTACATCCATACTTTTAACCGTGTCATCTGCCAACAAGGCCGCTTTGACCTTTGCAGTAATCACCGAGTCGTCAATTTCAACGCCTATGGTGGTTGCGGCGTTGGGTCCATTGGTATCGGCACCTTTATTACACGCCATCAGCGTCAATAACAGGCTTACAGAAATAGCAGGCAGGATATATTTGGTTTGGCGAAAATTAGTCATCATTCCTCCTTACGGACTATTATGAAATTAAGGCCTTGTTGCAACTGCATACCGGAAATGCAACAAGGCGCGGAATTGCTAGAGCAGAATTATTAGCGCGGAATTGTCTTGCCGCTGGCGTCCGAGAGGACAATTTCAACGCGGCGATTCAACTGACGATTTTGTGCCGTGTCATTTTCTGCTGCAGGATAAGACTCACCATAACCACGTATGGCAATACGGTCACGTGCCACGCCCATCAATACCAGTGCACTGCGCACAGCAGCGGCGCGTCGTTCAGACAAATCCTGGTTATGTGCCTTCGAACCGGTGTTATCGGTATAACCTTCTACCAGTACTGTTCTTTGCATATTGCTTTGCAAGACATCGGCCAGTTTTTGTGTTGTGCGCATGCCATCCGGCGTCAATTTGGCCTGATCAATACCAAACAGTACGTCACCCAGGGTGATGATGATGCCGCGCTCTGTGGTCTTAGCCTTCAACTCTGCCAACTGTGCTTCCAGCGCTGCATTGCGGTTTTGTATCTCATTGGCTTTGGCCTGTTCATCCATGATGCGTTTTTGTGCCTCACTTGCCTCGGCCTGGGCGATTTGTGCGGCCAACCTGGCTTGCTCAGCCTGTGCTTTTGCCTGATCTGCCTGAAGTTTTGCCTGGTTAGCTTCACTGGTTCGTTGATCCAGACGTATCTGGTCACGTGTCTGTGCTGCCGCAGCGGCGCTGGCTTCTGCCATTTTTTGTTTGGTCAGTTCCTGTGCCAGTCCTATTTTCTGTTTTGCCAGGTAAGCCAGGCGATCGATTTTTTCCGAATTTTCATCATTCTTTGCGGCGGTATTCGCGTCATTCATCGCCACAGTTGCCTGGCTCATTTCCAATGGTGCCAGGGTGCTTACATTCGGATTATTTTGTGCTGCCTGATACTCCATACGAGTCTGCTCCAGCAAGCTGGTGGTTTTTGGCATGCTGCTACAGGCAGCGAGTACAAGAGTGGTCAGCAATGCCGCTGGCAAGAATATTTTCTTCATGATAGTTTCCCGAGTAATTGGTAATAAAGACTGCGATAGTGGTTTTGCGTAGTCAGACTGTTCGCCAAACTGCTTATTACTTATTGCTATTGGCGCGATTCAGCTCTTCCCGCAAGATACGGATATCGTCCTGCAAGGCATTCGCTGCCTTTTCGGCCTTGGCAGAATTTGCCTTGCCTTGTGCCAGCTTGGCGTCAGCCTGTGCCTGAGCGGCAAGATCGCTCGCCAGTTTGTAGTCTTTGTCCTGCATGGCCTTGTTTGCCAGTGCCAGTTTTTCACGTGCAGAATTCATCTCGGCAGGTGCAAATTCAGCGCCCCCTGCCACGGCTGCGTTATCGACCGCTTCTTTGGAAACTGCCACCTCTGCTGTAGCAGGTGTCTTCATGCTGCTGCAACCCAGCAATACGGTCATCGCGAATGCACTAGCTATGCAGTATTTGAAATTTTTATTCATCATTTTCTCCATTAAATATCGGCTTAACTACAACGTAACAATCAGATGTTCTGTGCTTGTAGGTTATCGTTATAGGCCTGCTCCATGCTCCGGTCTGTGCGCTGACGCACATTCCTGAATGGTGTCATTCCTGCCATGCAATGTTCGGTAGCGCACTGACATAAACGGACACCACCTATAGCATCCGGATGACGCACATACACAGCATGAGCGGCTTCGATTCGCTCTCTTATCCAGGCTGTCTGCAATGTCAAACAAGCAGGAAGAACAGGCATATCGCATACAAAACGGACATCGTCTGTATGGCTGAATTTTCTGCACAACAGAAAGAAGTGAGCGCCTTGAAATCAGCACAAAAAATGTTTTCCGCCAGCCTGCATTATTTGAAAAATAGTTGGAAAAATGGGCAAATTCGACTAGGTTCTTACAATACTGCCGGTGCGGCAGAATTACCCTTGCGTGCAGATCTGTACAGCGCCCTACAAATGGAACAACATGGCCGCATACTGGCCAACAGTCATAAACTGAGTTCAGTATTCGGCAGAGATCAGTTGCTGTCACGACTGGCTGACAATCAACTCATCATTACGAATACCTGCACCCTGCTGACTGAAGCCGTCAAGAATGGCCAGCAGGTGACACCAGCAGCAGCGTGGTTGCTCGACAATTTTTATCTGATCGAAGAACAGATACGTACAGCCAAACGTCACCTTCCCAAAAATTACAGCAAAGAACTGCCACGCCTGCTGCGCGGCAGTGCAGCAGGCAGACCACGTGTTTATGACATTGCACTGGAAACAATCTCACATGGTGATGGTCGGGTTGATCCGGAAAACCTGAGTCGCTTCATCAGTGCCTACCAATTGGTTTCTGTCATGAAGCTGGGGGAACTATGGGCAATTCCCATCATGCTGCGCCTGGCACTAATAGAAAATCTGCGCCGGGTAGCCATGCGTCTGACCAATGCACACAAAAGTCGAGATCTGGCCGCATCATGGGCAAGCAGAATGACAGAAACCGCCGACAATGATCCCAGCAACCTGATATTACTGGTGGCGGACATGTCGCGTTCACATCCACCTTTGGAAAGCGCATTTGTCGCCGAGATGGTCAGACGTCTGCAAGGCCAGGGGCCTGCACTGTCCCTTCCCTTGAACTGGCTGTCACAGCGTCTGGCAGAAACCGGGCAGACCATAGAGCAGCTGGTGCATCAGGAATCGCAACAACAGGCTGCAGACCAGATATCCATCAGTAACAGCATAGGCAGTCTGCGGTTTCTTACTGCGATGGACTGGCGCGAATTTGTAGAAAACATGAGTGTCGTCGATCGCTGCCTGCGTGATGATCCAGCCGGTATCTATGGCAAGATGGATTTCGCTACTCGTGATCTATACCGGCATGCGGTCGAAAAAATTGCCAAGCGCAGCACCCTGTCAGAATCAGAAATTGCCAGCAATGCCGTCCGTTATGCGCATGAACACGCAGTTAAAAAAGGACATGCTGACCGCAGTGCCCATGTGGGTTACTTCCTGATTGGCAAAGGGGTGGCAGAGCTGGAACGTTCTGCTGCCATCCACTTGCCCTTGCCAGAACTGATACAACATGCCGGGCGAAAATCTGCATTCAGTATCTACATAGGCAGCATCACCATTCTAAGTTTACTGACCGCAGGCCTGCTATTTGGCCTGGCCAGACAGTATGCGACCAACGTCTACATATTAGTGGCCTTCACCCTGGTCAGCCTGCTGGCGAGCAGCCAGTTCGCTCTGAGTATGGTGAACTGGATAGTGACGCTGATTGCCTTGCCCCGGCCCTTGCCTCGCATGGATTTCTCAAAAGGGATACCAGTCGAATTCAGTACCCTGGTGGTTGTGCCATCGCTGCTGATTGACCCGCAGAGCATTGACAATTTATGTGATGCCATGGAAATACGCTTTTTGGCCAACAGCGATGCCAATCTGCGTTTTTGCCTGCTGACAGACTTCACGGATGCCGATCAGGAGCATCTGCCTGGAGATGCCACCCTGATCGATCGTCTAAGCCAGAATATAGCGGAATTGAACCGCAAATATCCACGCCCGAACGGTGACCATTTTCTGGCCATGCACAGGCCCAGAGTATGGAATCCACAAGAAAAAATCTGGATGGCATATGAGAGAAAACGTGGGAAACTGGGTGCCTTGAATGGTTATCTGCGCGGTGGCAGCGATCAGGCCTTTACCTGCATCATTGGCAGCACGATCGGTCTGGAACACATGAAGTATGTCATCACCCTGGACACCGATACTGAATTGCCGCGCGATACAGCCCGAAAATTCGCGGCTGCCATGGCACATCCCCTGAACCGCGCCAGCTACGATGAAGTTAAAAAAAGAGTCGTCGAAGGTTACGGCATTTTGCAACCACGTGTGGCGGTCAGCCTGCCAGAAAAAGATGCCTCTTTCTATGAATTATTATGCAGCGGTGAAGCAGGTATCGATCCGTACACACGCAGTGTCTCCGATGTATATCAGGATGTGTTCGAAGAAGGTTCTTTTATAGGGAAAGGCATTTACGACATTGATATCTTTGAACATGCGCTGAAAGACCGCATGCCCGAAAATCGTATTCTGAGCCATGATTTACTGGAGGGCTGTTATGCCCGTGCCGGTTTGCTAAGCGATGTACAACTGTATGAAGAATATCCATCGTCTTATCTCGCCGATGCCAGGCGCAGGCATCGCTGGATACGCGGTGACTGGCAGATCGCCTCATGGCTGCTGCCCAAAGTTCCTGGCATGGGGAAAGTGCGGCATACCAATACACTATCCATACTTTCACGCTGGAAGCTGCTGGATAATTTGAGACGTAGTTTGGTGCCGATTGCACTGACCGCATTTCTCATCATAGGCTGGAGTGCCATCAGCCATGCATGGCTGTGGAATACCGCAATGATCGGTTTCCTGTTATTACCATCGCTTAGTGCTTTTTTTCTGAATCTGTTTCAACAACCGGAAGACGCCTTCTTCCGCCAGCATTTGCTCTCCCTGGTGCGCTCAACCAGACAGGATTTTATCCAGGCATTTCTAAATCTTGCCTTTCTGCCTTTTGAAGCATGGAACAATGCCGACGCGATTGTCCGCACGCAATGGCGGATCATGGTTAGTCGCCGCCGTTTGCTGGAATGGCGTCCTTCCATCATCAGCAACCACCAGAACGAAAACAATATATGGAGTTACATACGTCGCATGTGGGTGGCACCTGCCCTCTCCCTGCTGATATTAGGCGGGTTGATGTGGGAAAGAAGTGCCGCTCTGGCAGCCGCCTTGCCGTTTCTGCTACTTTGGACAGGATCGCCGCTGTTGGCTTATCGCATCAGTCGCGTCCAGACCAGAAGTGATGCGCATCTGTCACCGTCGCAAACCACTTTTCTGCATGCGCTGTCACGCAAGACCTGGTTGTTCTTTGAAACATATGTTGACGCAGAAGACAACTGGCTGCCACCCGACAATGTGCAATTTCAACCTGTTGCCGTCACTGCACACCGCACCTCGCCAACGAATATGGGATTGTCTTTGCTGGCCAACCTGGTTGCCTATGATTTTGCCTATATACCAGTTGGTCAGTTGCTGCAGCGCACGCAAAATACCTTTGGCAGTCTGGCCAAACTGGAGCGCTTCCAGGGACATTTTTATAACTGGTATGACACGAAAACCTTGAGCCCGCTACAGCCACTGTATATCTCCACGGTGGATAGCGGCAATCTTGCAGGTCATTTGCTGACCTTGCGACCCGGGCTGCGTGATCTGATCGATGCCCCCATCTGTCAAGCCAATATTTTTTGCGGTTTGTGCGACACATTCCAGATTTTGAAACAGGAACTCAACGGTGAAATACCAGATCAACTAAGCGGATTTGCAATAGATATCGATATCCTGTGTCTGACTTCGACCCATTCCATGACTGTCATCCATGACTGCCTGCGCAGATTGACCTACCATGCTGACGTGTATTTCAGCCATTTGAATCTGGCCAGCGATGCTCCGGTCCATATATGGGCATCTGCATTAAGCAGACAATGTCACGCGCAACTGGATGAAATTATCTTTCTGGCCCCCTGGGTCAGCTTGCCGGACCCTGCCAAATGGATGCAGGCCTATCCTGAACTGGATGTCATCCCCAGCTTGCAAACACTGGCAAAACTGGTCGATTCACTATCACCGTTAGAAGCTGACAGTCTTGCCGTCGATCAATGCACACAGATGGAACACGCAAATAGCAACCTGGCCATGTTGGTTGGCGAAGCAAGTCAGCGTGCAGCCACACGTATTCTGCAAATCCAGCAGTTAATACTACAGACAGGTGAATTTGCCAGGATGGAGTATGACTTCCTGTATGACGCCACCACACACTTGCTGACCATAGGTTACAACGTACATGAAAGACGGCGCGATGCAGGTTGCTATGATCTGCTGGCATCAGAAGCCAGGCTGGCTACATTTGTCGCCATCGCTCAAGGCCAGATTCCACAGGAAAGCTGGTTTGCACTGGGAAGACAGTTGACCATCGCGGGCGGCGAACCCATCCTGCTGTCTTGGAGCGGTTCGATGTTTGAGTACCTGATGCCACTGCTGGTCATGCCTAATTTTCAGAATACACTGCTGGACCAGACCTATCGGTCAGTCGTGCAACGGCAGATAGAATATGGCGAGCAACGCAATGTTCCCTGGGGTATTTCTGAATCGGGTTATAACACTTTCGATGCACAATTAAATTATCAGTATCGCGCATTCGGTGTGCCCGGGCTGGGCTTCAAACGCGGCCTTGGTGATGATCTGGTGATCGCCCCCTATGCATCAATGATGGCACTGATGGTGGTGCCCGAACAGGCCTGCAATAATCTGCAACAGTTGTCGGCCCAGGGTTTTGAAGGAAAATTCGGTTTCTTTGAAGCGATAGATTACACGCCTTCACGTCTGCCACGCGGTCAGGCATACACGGTAATCCGTTCTTTCATGGCCCATCATCAGGGTATGGGATTCTTGTCGCTGGCTTATCTGCTGCTAGACCGTCCTATGCAAAAACGCTTTGAGTCAGATCCTTTTTTCCAGGCAACCATGTCGCTGTTGCACGAAAGAGTGCCCAAAGCCACTGCCACGTATTCGAATACGACGGAACTGGCCGACATTCGCACTGGCCATAATGGTCAGGAAATGCCTTTGCGAATACTCCATCACGTCAATACCAGAACACCCGAAGTACAGCTTTTATCGAATGGCCGCTACCACGTGATGATCAGTAATACCGGCGGCAGCTACAGCCGCTGGAATGACCTTGCCGTCACCCGCTGGGCAGAAGACAGCACGCGTGATCACTGGGGCACATTCTGCTACGTAAGAGACGTGGAAAGCGGACGCTACTGGTCTACTGCCTTTCAGCCGTGCCTGGTGGCATCACCCAATTATGAAGTTATTTTTTCCGAAGGTCGTGCTGAGTTCCGTCGCAGTGACAACAATCTCGATATGCATACCGAAATTGTCGTATCACCGGAAGATGACATCGAATTGCGTCGCACTCGCATTACCAACCGTTCACGCAGTCGCCGTACCATAGACTTCACTACCTATGCAGAAGTGGTACTGGCACCAGCCGCAGCAGATGCCATGCACCCGGCGTTCAGCAAACTGTTTGTGGAAACCAGGATTTTGCCGGCTCAGCATGCGATTGTATGTGCCCGCCGCCCGCGCTCGGTTGATGAAAAAGTGCCCAGCATGTTCCATCTGATAGCGCTGCATGGAGCAGGAATGGACAAACTGTCGTATGAAACCGATCGTGCAAAATTTATAGGTCGTGGCAACACGCTGGAAAAACCGGATGCAATGCGGATTGGCAGGCTATCAGGCAGTCAAGGTTCGGTACTGGATCCGGTAGTTGCCATCCGCTGCCAGATTACCCTGGAAGCAGAACAGATCGTCACCATTGATGTGGTCACCGGCATTGCCGAAAACCGTGATCTCTGCCTGGCATTAATAGAAAAATACCAGGATCAGCATCTGGCTGACCGTGTGATAGAACTGTCGTGGACTCATAGCCAGGTGGTCTTGCGGCAATTGAATGCCACCGAAACCGATGCACAACTGTATGGCAGGCTGGCCAATTCAGTCATTTATGTCAACCCGCTGTTACGTGCAGAGGCCAGCGTATTGATACGCAACCACCGCGGCCAGTCGGGCTTGTGGAGTTATGCCATCTCGGGCGATCTGCCCATTGTACTGCTGCAAATCAACCACCAGGACAATATAGAACTGGTGCGGCAACTGGTGCAGGCGCATGCCTATTGGCGTGCAAAAGGGCTGGCGGTGGATCTGGTGATCTGGAACGAAGATCACGCCAACTACAGACAGGCATTGCAGGATCAGATTATCGGCCTGATCTCTTCTGTCACCGGTACCCATGCCATAGAAAGACCGGGCGGCATTTTTGTGCGTCTGGTGGAACAGATTTCCAACGAAGACAAGATCCTGTTTCAATCCGTTGCCCGCGTCATCCTCAGTGATAACCGGGGTACACTGGCAGAACAGTTGAACCGCCGTGATTTGCTGGAAGTAAGGGTTCCCAAGCTGGTGCCAACCAGATCTGCGTCGTATGACATTAGTCGAACCGCGCCAGTCCAGAGTCCGGCGAAGGAGCAATTAATTGCAGACAATGGTCTCGGTGGTTTTTCTAAAGATGGCCGGGAATATGTGATCACTACCAGTGCAGTCCGGACTACACCAGCGCCCTGGGTCAATATACTGGCCAACCCGCATTTTGGCAGCGTCATCTCCGAAAGCGGTCAGGCATATACCTGGGCCGAAAATGCCCATGAATTTCGTCTTACACCGTGGAATAATGACCCAGTCTGTGACAGCAGTGGTGAAGCCTTCTACCTGCGCGACGAAGATACCGGCGCTATCTGGTCGCCCACCGCCTTGCCTTGTCGCGGCAGCGGCGATTACACGACACGCCACGGTTTTGGTTACAGTATTTTCACCCATGAGGAAGATGCTGTGCGGACAGAACTGACGGTCTTTGTTGCGCTTGATTGTGCTATCAAATACAGCATCCTGCGGGTGCAGAATCTTTCGGAAGAACAAAGGAATCTGTCTGCCACGGGCTATGTAGAATGGGTAATGGGCGATCTTCGTCCCAAATCAGTCATGCATATTGTCACAGGCATCGACCCGGCCAGCGGTTGCCTGGTTGCACGCAATCCCTACAATACCGAATTTCAGGGGCGTACCGCCTTTTTTGATATCGACAGCAATAACCGTAGTTATACCGGTGACCGCAATGAATTCATAGGACGAAACGGTCATCTGCAACAGCCAGCGGCACTGGAAAGAATACGCCTGTCCGGTAAAACAGGCGCCGGACTTGATCCCTGTGGGGCTTTGCAGCTTGCTTTTGAACTAAGCGCCGGGCAAGAAAAAGTCATGGTCTTCATGCTGGGCATGGCCAATGCCTCGCAAACGAATATCACGCCACTGATACTCGAGCGTCGCGGCATCGTGGCCGCAGAGCAAGCTTTGGCCAAGGTGCATCAGTACTGGCGCGAAACGCTGGGTACAGTGCAGGTCAATACGCCAGACCAGGGCCTGAACATGCTCGCCAATGGCTGGCTACTGTACCAGACCATTGCCTGCCGTCTGTGGGCACGTAGCGGCTATTACCAGTCAGGTGGCGCATTTGGCTTCCGTGACCAGTTGCAAGACAGCATGGCGCTGGTACATACGCAGCAAAAACTGGCCAGGGACCAATTACTGCTGTCCGCTGCCCATCAGTTCAGTGAGGGTGATGTACAGCACTGGTGGCATCCACCTTCAGACCGTGGAGTACGCACCCACTGCTCGGATGATTATCTGTGGCTGCCACTGGCAGTGGCACGCTACGTGACCGCCAGCGGTGATCGTGGTATTTTGAACGAACAGATTTTCTACATCGAAGCGCGCGCCGTCAATCAGGATGAAGATTCCTATTACGATTTGCCGATCCGGTCCGGGCAATCTGCCAGTCTGTATTCGCATTGTGTGAAGGCGATACAGCACGGACTGCGCTTTGGTAGCCACGGTCTGCCCCTGATTGGTTCATGTGACTGGAACGACGGCATGGACAAGGTAGGTCACCTGGGCAAAGGTGAAAGTGTCTGGCTGGCGTTTTTCCTGCATCAGGTACTGACGCGCTTTGCCGACATCGCACGCCTGCAGCAAGATCATGATTTTGCCGCACTGTGCAAAGACCAGGCCAAAAAACTTTCTAAAAACATTGATGAACATGCCTGGGATGGTGACTGGTACCGGCGTGCCTATTTCGATGACGGCAGCACCCTGGGTTCGGCACACAATGTGGAATGCCAGATCGACTCGATATCGCAAAGCTGGGCGGTGCTGTCCGAAGCGGCGGATCCCCAACGGGCATTGCACGCCATGCAGGCAGTTGATCAGCGCCTGGTGCGTCGTCAGGACCAGATCATACAATTGCTGCAGCCGGCCTTTGACCAGTCGGGCCAAAATCCCGGCTATATCCGTGGATATGTGCCTGGCGTGCGCGAGAATGGTGGGCAATACACCCATGCTGCAATCTGGACGGCCATGGCCTTCGCCAAAATGGGAGATGCAGAGCGTGCCTGGGATGCTTTTCAAATCATCAATCCAATTAACCATGGCAATTCTGTGGATACCATAGCGCGCTACAAGGTAGAACCCTATGTCGTGGCTGCCGACGTGTATGCAGCAGAGCCGCATATCGGCCGGGGTGGCTGGACCTGGTACACCGGCTCTGCCGGCTGGATGTACACCTTCATCATGGAATCGCTGCTGGGGATCAGACGGGAAGGTAACCATCTGTCGTTCACTCCCTGTGTACCGGCGGACTGGAAAGACTTCAGCATGTGTTACCACTACCTGAACACGACTTACAACATCCATATCAGACTGCAAGATGCCACATACGGACAAAGCAAGCTATACGTAGATGGTGCCGCCATCGCGAATTTATCACTGACCTTGCTGGACGATAAACTGGAACACAAGGTAGAACTGGATTATGTACGCAATACCACCAAGCCCTAGTGGACTGTAACAGCTGAAAACAGAGTGCCTTCCGCTTGCGCGGCGACCATGACTGCGTTGCAAATGCTCGCGATAGTTCACTATCGCTGTGCATAAGTGTTAACCTTGCCTTGCCCTGATCGCCGGGCAAACGTCTTTCACTTCTGTTTTAACTGTTACAGTCCACTAGTCGGGAATAAAGAATCATTGATGAAAAATGCCAGCCTTGTAAGAGCTGGCATTTTGCATCATTTCAAGGTATAAAAAAAACAGGCCGTATGCTGGCAAAAGCATACGGCCTTGTCCTAATCCATCAATAGCGATGGAGGTACTGGCAATCAAACACCAGAATTACAATCTTGGATCGCCATTGCGATTGACAGCAATGGTGGATCCCGGTGGCGTACTCATTTGCACGCGGTGCTCTACGCCACGGTAATTATAAGTAACGTCCCAGTATTCGGGTTTGTTATTGGCGGTAGTTTCGCAACGACGTACGTCACGCTGGTAACTGTTGCCATTATTGCGTCCCACATTGGAGCCCAGTGCACCACCTGCTACTGCACCACCTGCTGTAGCCAGATCACGGCCGGTACCACCACCAACCTGATGACCAAGAATGCCACCTATCAAGGCACCGGCAATGGCACCACCGACGTTCGGCTCACTACGTTCGCCCTGTACTTGCTGACGTTCGATCCAGCAACGTTCACTTGGTGGACCAACCACGGCGCGCACCGATGTGACGGGTGCTTCGTACATGCTTTCATTCGGACGACGACGGTATTCATAGTTGGGTGTATCAAGGGGCGCTGGTGCTTCATTTTCATAACGACCGTTGCCTCGCAGAGGGCGCACGGATGAAATACGATTATTCAAACCCATGCCTGACAGGGTATCGTAGCTGCCTTTACGCAACACCATGCAACGGCCACCGAAATTGGCATCATCACAGACTTCCCAGCGCCCGCTGGTCACAATCACAGACGAGGCCTGATCATTGAAGCCGCTGTTGCGTAAATTAGACTGTTGTCCGTTGGCATTGAAGGTACGCCCACGAAAGCCCTCGCCTTCATAAAACGTGATCTGAGCACTTGCATGAGCCGCCAGAAGCAGACCGGACAAACCGAATATCAATTTTATTTGCTGTTTCATTTATTTCTCCAGAGTAGAAGTCCAGCTAAGAATGGGCACCATAGGTATATTCCGCCAGATTTGAAAGAGAGCCTTTTCGGTATGGAACATTATCCAGACCCAAATGCCATGCGTATCAGAATCTACCAGAGTCGGTTTAAAGTCTGTTCGCTGGCGTACATAGCATTTTGTAGCCAGACTGATAATGCCTGCAAGTACGGCTCAAAAAACCATAAAATGAAAATAAAGACAACTTTCCTGCACGGAGCATGGCAACAGTATTCAAGAACCACATTTGACTGGTTTACCAGCTTTTTTCCTTGCGCAAATGAATAATATGTAACAGCCAGGTGACAACAATGTGACAGGTTGCTCACCCGCGCTTGCAAGCAAGAATCAAGATTCAATACCAGCCTGCCAACCGGGGCAAATGGCTTTATTGTCAGTCATTCATGAATGTAATTCATAAGCTTATGCGCATTATCCCCACTAGTCATGCATGCCCAGTTTGTTTACTATTCTATGTATGGTGCATGTTGGTAGCAGCTGGGCATTATTCTTGCCTGCTAGTGGACTGTAACAGTTGAAACAGAAGTGAAAGACGCTTGCCCGGCGATCAGGGCAAGGCGCAAAGCACAGCGATAGTAAACTATCGCGAGCATTTGCAACGCAGTCATGGTCGTCGCGCAAGCGGAAGGCACTCTGTTTTCAACTGTTACAGCCCACTAGTATTCTGACCAGCCATCGCATCAATAGCCTGTTGCATGTCGTTCCAGGTGCCTTGCCTGCTATCCGGGCAGATTGCTGCGTCACCATTTTTTACCCTTTGTGCAGTTTCCCGGACTAGCTGGAATTCATTCCATAAACAGGGACGAGTTCTGGTCTACATTCACACCCATTGCACCCATTGCACCCACTTCACCCATTTAGAGGCGAAAGTAAAATGCGTTCCATGATCATGCTTTTTTCTTCCACCAAGGCTTATCTGCCGCAGTCCACCGGAGCCCTACAGTGTTGATTGATGTCGTCCGCGTTGCCTTGCGACGCCCTTACACTTTCGTCGTCATGGCCCTGGTGCTGGTGATAGTTGGTCCTCTGGCTGCATTGCGTACGCCTACCGATATCTTTCCCGAGATACGCATGCCGGTCATCGCTGTGGCCTGGCAATATACTGGCTTGCCGCCTGACCAGATGGCGGGCCGTATCTCTACCTTGTTTCAGCGTAGCCTGACGACAACGGTGAACGATATTGAGCACATAGAAGCAAATACTTATTCCGGTGTCAGTGTCGTCAAAATCTACTTTCAACCTGGCGTCAACATTGCCGTTGCCAATGCCCAGGTAACGGCGATTGCACAGGTAGCATTGCGCCAGATGCCAGCCGGTATCACGCCACCACTGATCCTCAACTACAACGCCGCCACTGTGCCGATTCTGCAACTTGCGCTGTCCGGCCAGGGCTTGTCGGAACAGAATCTGTTTGATCTGGGCATGAACACCGTACGTACGCCATTGATCACAGTACCAGGCTCGGCGATTCCCCTGCCTTACGGCGGCAAACAGCGTCAGGTACAGATAGATATCAAACCGGCTGCGTTGCAGGCACGCGGCCTGTCTGCCCAGGATATCTCTGCGGCACTTGCCGCCCAAAACATCCTGGTGCCCGTAGGCACGCAAAAAATAGGCAGCCTGGAATACACAATACAACTCAATAGCGCACCCTCGGTGATTGAAGAATTGG
Source organism: Undibacterium sp. Ji49W (assembly GCF_049340205.1). Classification (NCBI taxonomy): domain Bacteria; kingdom Pseudomonadati; phylum Pseudomonadota; class Betaproteobacteria; order Burkholderiales; family Oxalobacteraceae; genus Undibacterium; species Undibacterium sp. Ji49W. The sequence continues at coordinate 339,706 of NZ_JBMPOW010000004.1, forward strand.
GGCGACTGCCGGTGAAAGTAGTGAATGGCAGTACCATTTACTTGCGCGATGTGGCGGACGTGCATGACGGTAACGCCCCGCAAACCAATATTGTGCATGTCGACGGTGGCCGTTCTGTGCTGATGTCGGTACTGAAAAATGGTTCGGCATCCACACTGGCGATTGTCGACAATATCCGGGCCAAACTGCTCGCCCTTAAACCCTCGTGGCCAGAGGCACTGAAGGTGGTGCCCATCAATGACCAATCCCTGTTTGTGCGGGCAGCGATACGCGGGGTGGCGCTGGAAGGGGCCATCGCCGCCGCGCTGACCAGTGTGATGATCCTGCTGTTTCTGGGTAGCTGGCGTTCCACGGTCATCATCGCGATATCGATACCACTGTCCATCCTTGGTTCCATCATCGCGCTGGCAGCTTTTGGCGAAACCTTGAATCTGATGACGCTGGGCGGCCTGGCGCTGGCCGTCGGTATTCTGGTGGACGATGCCACGGTCACCATAGAAAACATCAACTGGCATCTGGAACAGGGCAAGGATGTAGAAACCGCCATACTTGACGGTGCACAGCAGATTGTCACACCGGCCCTGGTTTCATTGCTATGCATCTGTATCGTCTTCATCCCCATGTTTTTCCTGGAAGGGGTATCACGCTTCCTGTTCGTGCCCATGGCCGAAGCGGTGATTTTTGCAATGATCTGTTCTTTCCTGCTGTCACGCACTCTGGTGCCGACCATGGCAAATTATTTGCTGCGGGCACATACAACCCACCACCCGGATGCACATGCATTACCGAAGACACGTAATCCGCTGCTGCGATTCCAGCGTAATTTTGAAGCACGTTTTGAACACCTGCGGGAAGGCTACAAGAATTTGCTGAAAACGGCGATCAGCCATCGCCCCATCTTCATCATTGCTTTCCTGGCAGTGACTGCACTGTCATTCCTGTTATTACCTTTTATCGGCAGCAATTTCTTCCCTTCAGTCGATTCGGGTCAGGTATTGATGCATGCCCGTGTCCCTGTCGGTACACGGGTGGAAGAAACTGCCGTCCGGTTCGCCCGTATTGAAAAGGTAATACGCCGCGTGATACCGGCTGAAGAAATCACGACACTGGTCGACAATATCGGCTTGCCACCAAGCAGTATCAATCTTACCTACAACAACACCGGGGTGATGGGACCGCAAGACGGGGATTTTCAGATTGCATTGCGCGAAGGCCATCGCCCTACCGCAGAATACATCCGGCAGTTGCGCGATATCCTGCCACGTGAATTTCCGGACACTACGTTTTCATTTCCACCAGCCGATATCGTTAGCCAGATTCTCAATTTCGGCGCACCCGCGCCGATAGATGTGCAGATCCGGGGTAACAACATCACGGCCAACTTTGCCTATGCGCAGCAACTACTGAAACGCATACGTGCCATTCCTGGTGTGGCAGATGCGCGCATACAGCAATCCAACAAGGCGCCTGTTTTCAATGTGGATGTTGACCGCACCCAGGCGCAACTGCTGGGTCTGACCACGCGTGATGTCACCAACAGTCTGGTGGTCAATCTTGCCGGCAGCAGCCAGGTAGCACCGACCTACTGGCTGAATCCGGTCAATGGCGTCAGTTACCCTATCGTCATGCAGACACCGCAATACCAGCTGGATTCTCTCGCTGCTCTCGCCAATCTGCCGGTTGGCAATGGCATCACCACAAATGCAACTACACTGGGTGGCCTGGCCAGTTTTGAACGCAGCACCGGTAGTGCTCTCATCAGCCAGTACAATGTACAACCCATGGTACAAATCCACGCTGCCATTCAAGACCGTGACCTCGGTGCCGTGAGTGAAGATATCCGCCGCGTCCTGGCCGACACCACGGCAGATTTGCCCAAAGGTGCCTCCGTACAATTACTGGGTCAGGCGTACACCATGGACCGGGCTTTTTCCGGCCTGCTGTTTGGACTGCTGGGTGCCGTGCTACTGATTTATTTGCTGATCGTGGTGAACTTCCAGTCGTGGCTTGATCCTGCTGTCATCGTCTCTGCCCTGCCTTCTGCACTGGCGGGTATTATCTGGATGTTGTTTGCCACTCATACGACCCTGTCTGTACCTGCACTGACGGGTGCCATCATGTGTATGGGGGTGGCCACGGCCAACAGTGTGTTGGTCATCAGCTTCGCCAGGGAAAGACTGGCAGAACTGGGCGATGCCTCCAGCGCGGCCCTGGAAGCCGGATTCGTGCGCTTCCGTCCGGTATTGATGACTGCGCTCGCCATGATTATAGGTATGCTGCCCATGGCGCTGGGGCTGGGTGAAGGTGGCGAGCAGAATGCTCCGCTGGGCAGGGCCGTCATTGGCGGCCTGCTCTTTGCAACCCTGGCCACTCTGGTATTCGTCCCCGTCGTCTTCAGCCTTGTACATGACTGGCAAGCCCGCCGCCGCACATATGCACTGCCGCAACCTGCTTTAGGAGTATCCATAAATGAAAACTGATTTCTTGCGTTCCCGGCAAAAATTGTTCGGCCTGACCCTGACTGCCGTCGCCATTATTGTCGTCATCACCGGTCTTATCAGTCGCCGCTCACAGGCTGAACAACTGAAGCAAAGCACGGGTGAGCGCAATATTCCGACGGTGTCATTGCTATCAGCATCAAATGTCAATACTGCCCAGCTTGAATTACCGGCCCGTATCGAGCCATGGGCCCGTGCCCCCATCTATGCGCGCGTCAGCGGTTACCTGAAAAACTGGACTGTTGATATAGGCAGCAAGGTCAAGGCAGGGCAATTGCTGGCACAAATAGAAACGCCGGATCTGGACCAGCAACTGCTACAAGCAAAGGCGGAACTGGCCACGGCCCAAAGCAACCTGGCACTGTCAAACAGCACCGCGCAACGCTGGCAGGCATTGCTGAGTTCAGATGCGGTATCCAGGCAAGAAGTTGATGAAAAAACCGGTGACCTGACGGCCAGACAATCGGTAGTCAAAGCCTTGCAGGCGAACGTGGATCGGGTGCAATCACTACAAGCTTATACTCGCCTGGTAGCCCCCTTTGATGGCGTGGTCACTGCGCGCAATACTGACATCGGTGCACTGATCAATGTCGGTGGTGCACCAGGCAGTGAATTGTTTGTGATTTCAGACGTGCGTCGCCTGCGTGTCTATGTCAGCGTGCCGCAACGTCAGTTGGCCGTCATTCGTAGCGGTAGTGTCGCCCAGGTCAGCGTACCAGAGCGCCCTGGTCGCAGTTATGCAGCAAAAGTCGAATCGCTGGCGCAAGCCATCAGCCCCGGTTCGGGCACGATGTTGATACAGCTTTCCGTCAACAACGAAAGCGGAGAATTGTTACCAGGCGGCTTTGCCACAGTCAGCTTTGCTGCCGCAAGCTCTGTAGAAAATGTAAGTGTGCCACCAGGTGCGCTGATGATAGGCAAGAATGGCGTGCAGGTCGCTACCGTCAATAGCGATAACCGCGTAGTGCTGAAGCAGGTCACGGTGGCACGTGATATGGGCAATGTCATTGAATTGGCCGCTGGAATTGACCGCAAGGACCGTATCGTCGAAAGTCCTCCGGACGGGCTGGCAAACGGCGATCTGGTGCGTATTGCCGCCAGCAGTCAGAACCCTCAGAACAAGCAGAAAGGGACACCGTGAAACGATATGTCGCAGCGGCACTCGCCCTATGGTGCGCAGGCTGCAGTCAGGTCCCGGTGGCACAGCCGGGTGGCGTGACAGTTGCAGCTACCTTCAAGGAAGCTAAAGGCGCATGGAGCACCGCAGAAACTGATGTGAGCTTGCCCAGCCAGGCCTGGTGGAGCATTTTCCAGGATGCTGAACTGAATGCGCTGGAAGAACAGTTGTTACAAAATAGCCCTGACCTGGCAACTGCCCTCGCACGCTATCAACAGGCACGTGCGGCAACGGATGTGTTGCTGGCTGCACAATCCCCTAGCTTGGGCACTTCTGCCAACGTCCAACGTAACCGGCAGTCAGAACGTCGGCCACTGCGTGTCCTGGGGCCTAATTCGCCGAATGAATATAATAGCGCCACCTTCGGTCTCGACTTTGCTTATGAAGTTGACCTCTGGGGTCGTGTGCGTCAGCAAGTCAATGCCGGTGTCGCCCAGGAACAGGCCGCCCAGGCAGACCTTGCAGCGGCAAAACTGTCCTTGCAGGTACAACTGGCAGATACACTGATTGCCTTGCGTGGTATGGATGAAGAATCAAGGCTATTACGCGAAACAGTCGCGGCCTATGCCCGCAACGTAGAAATGATAGAGCGGCGCCACCAAAATGGCATTGCATCTGGTCTGGATGTAGCGCGCGCCCAGGTTCAACTGGAATCAACACGTTCACAAATGCAGCAGGTACAGGGGCAGCGAGCGGTGCTTGAACATGCAATAGCTGCACTGACAGGTGCCAATGCATCGAATTTTTCCATCACACCAAAGGCCGTCTCCGTGACGACGCCACTGATACCGATTGGCGTACCGTCTACACTGCTGCAACGCAGGCCAGATATCGCGGCGGCGCAATTGCGTGTGACAGCGGCGGCAGCCAGACTGGGCATGGCAAAAACTGCATTTTTCCCAACGCTGAACTTGAACGCGTCTGCAGGCTTGCAAAGCAGCGATCTGGCAAAATTTGTAGAAATGCCCAATCTGTACTGGGTACTGGGGCCAACACTTGCCCTCAACCTGCTGGACGGTGGACGCCGCAAAGCACAGATCGCTGATGCTGAAGCTGTGCTGGATGAAAACGGGCAGCGTTATCGTGCCGTCGTACTGTCTGCCTTCCAGCAGGTTGAAGACCAACTCGCATTACTGGTCCAATATGGCGAAGCAGCAAAAGCCGATAGCCTGGCAGCCGCATCGGCCCAGCGTGCGCTGGAACTGGCGAGCAAGCGTTACCAGCAGGGTGTGATCAACCAGATTGAAGTGATCGTGGCACAAACTGCCTATCTTCAGGCTCAGCGCAGTACTTTGGATCTCAATACCAAACACAGGCGGGCAACGGTACAATTGGTCAGGGCATTGGGTGGCGGCTGGTCTATGGACCAGATCACGGCACAAACGAAGACTAAACAAGCAAACGAATAGCGAATACATCATCGCCGGTTTTGACTGTACTGTAGTTTTACGATAAGGCTTTGCATTCGCTGCTGCGGATGCAATCCGTTTTAATTCGGTTGCGCTTTGACGGGCAGACGAATGGTGAAACAACTACCGTTTCCATATTCTGACCGCACGGTGATATCACCGCCATGCGCGCGTATGATGCTGTACGATGTTGACAGCCCCAGGCCTACGCCCTCTTCTCTGGTGGTAAAGAAGGGTTCAAAAATACGTTCCATGTGTTCCGCCTTGATGCCTGTTCCATTGTCTTCAAAATCAATCAACAAGCAATTGACGTCGAGCGAACTGCGTATCGCAAGAAGACCAGCAACATCACTATTTGTCTGAATCTGTTTTTCTCTTACCGCGTGATAGGCATTCAGAATCAGGTTCATGAATACCTGGTTCAGTTGACCGGGAGCACAATCTATCATTGGATTCGCATCCAGCTCACATTGAATCTCCATCGCATCCTGAGTCTGGCTATGCAGCAGTTTGATTGACGTCAACAAATTATTGACAATCAATACCGGCTTGCGCAGCGACACATCAACCCGACTGAAAGTCAACAGATCCTGTACCACCTGTCTGATTTGACGGGTACCATCCAGTACGCTCTTCACATGCATCTGCAAGCCAGTGAAGCTATCGCGAAACTGTTCGATCACAGTCTGATCTGCATCATTCCCGGCCATGTTCAATAGCATGATATAAAACCGTTGCAGATCATGTTCCAGGTTCTGCGCACCGACATGTGAAAAATTAACTGCATTATTGAATTCGTGCGCTACCCCGGCAGTCAGAGTTCCCAAAGCGGTCATTTTTTCCTGAAAGATCAGTTGCTGCTGCGCGTCTTTCAAAGTATCAATCGCATGTGCCAGTTGCTGGTGCGCTTCCGCGTTATCCAGCGCAACGGAGGCAAAAGAACAAATGGTGGAAAACATCAACTTTTCACGTTCACCATAGGCATGTGCCCTGTCCGAATACAGACAGGCAACGCCCTGTATCGCATTTGAAGCAAACAATGGCACCAGATAGGCTGTTTGCAAATAAACAGGTATGCCTGCCATCTGCAAATCTGGCGAGGCATCCATGAGCAAATCCTCACCACTGCCGGCGACCTTTGACACACACGACGCTTCAACAAAAAGAAACTGATGCAGGTCATCCGTATTGATTTTCCGTTCAATCCCGAACACCAATTGAAACTCGCCCGTGACACTGTCTTTTCTATAGATGGAGAAACGGCTGCTATCCAGTAAATCTGCCACATGCTGATGAAATGACTGATACAGTAATTGCACGTCCAGAATGGCAGTGATGCCTCTGCCAATTTCACCAAGAAGGCGCATAGTGTCATTGGTCCGGGCGAGCTGGGTATTAGCGATACTCAAATGCGTATTAGCTTCCAGCAATTCGCTATTGGCGACACTCAACTCACTCTGTTTGATATTCAGGTCAGCCGTGCGTAACAAGACCTGCACTTCCAATTGACGCTGTCGACGCAGCAAATTACTGGTCTTCTTCTGTATCAGCATGAAGATTCCCACGGCAACGGCAAGCATTGCCAACAACACAAACCACCAGCTTTGATACCAGGCAGGGAACACACGAATGGGCAGAGATATTTCCTGCTTTGCCCAGCGCCCTTCACGATTGGTCGCCCTGATACGCAAACGATAGTCGCCTGGCGGCAAATTGGTATAACTGGCGATGCGGTGATTTGAATCAACCTCCAGCCAGGATGTGTCATAAGCTTCCAGTTGATACGCATACCTGTTACGGGCTGGCGTTGAATAATCCAGTGCAGAAAACTCTACGGCAATATTGTTACTGTCTGGTTTAATCTGAACTGGATTCTTGAAATTCGTATCAGGCAATGGCGGAGGCTGAACAACTTTTCCACCTGCTTCAATATGGGTAATCACCAATTGTGGATCATAATCCCATTGCTTGATCAGTTCGGGGTTCACGATAGTCAGGCCACCAGCACTGCCAAACAATACTTCACCACGTGATGTGACCGCACCAGAATGTGCCCAATAAGTTGAGCTTGCCACACCGTCGGCACGTTGCAGCGATTTGATCTTGAAATCCAGCGGGTCGATCACCACGATACCACCATCGGTACTGCCCCAGATCTGCCCCCGGTGGTCTTCGATCAGCGTATCCACCAAATCGCTGGGCATGCCGTGTATCGATTGCAATTGCCGGAATTCCAGTTTGCTGCCGGTAGTCGACAACACATTGGCCACACTGACCACACTGACATTAATGCCCCCGCCCATGGTACCTACCCAGAGACGCTTGCGTGCATCAACCAGTATGGTGGTTACAATATTGGATGACAAGCCCGCAGGATTGGCTTTATCTGCCAGAAAATGGGTATGCGCGAGGGTCGTCCGGTCAATCCGGTACAGGCCACTGCCACGCATACCTACCCATAACATATTATCTGCATCAAGGGCCAGCGCTTCGACCGGGCCATCATTGATGACTTTTTTCGCTCTGCCACTGGTGATACGCAAATCACCTGACAAGTCTATGCGCCACAAACCGTCTTCGGCCCCCACCCAAAGCAGGTTGCCTTCCTGACTGATGGCATTGACAGGCATGACAGCATCAAGTGGCGCAAAGTGCGCTTGCTGCATCTGCTTACCATCTGCATTGGCACGATACAAACCGCGTTGTGAACCAATGTAGATGGTTTGATTGACGGGCTCAGTGAAAGCCGTAAATACAGAGTCCGGAGGTGGATTGCCCGCTTGTCGCACATCCGGTTTTAACCAGCTTACGCTTGCTGCATCGGGGTCAATAATATGAATGCCGTTATTTTTCAAGCCCAGCCAGACCCTGCCATCGTTCATCGCAAATACAGAAGTGACGTTCTTATCCTTGATGCGATTGACTGCGCCAATACCACCATTCATCGCCAGGATGGCTGACTGTCTGACATTGTGGCGACTTACGCCGTCGTCGGTACCTACCCAGATAGTGCCGGCACGGTCTTGCAAAATCGATTCGGGCGTGTCGTCAATTAAACTACTGGCGGCGGCTGTATCATGTATCAGGCGTTGCGCCAGCATGGTCTGTTTATCCAGCACAACAATGCCGTGGTTGACGGTGCCTACCCACATCTGCCCAGGCGCTACTTCCTTAATGAAAGTGACGGTGTCGTTACGTAATTCATCGCCACGGTAACCGGCAGCTTTGATCGATATGGGATTACCGGCCAGGGGATCGATGAGATAGACCCCGTGATTCGCCGTGCCAACCCAGATAAGTCCATCGCTGCTTTGTTCCAGATATCTGATATTGGGGCTTTCAGCAAGCACGGCAGAAAAACCCATGTGGCTCAATTTTTTGGTTTTCCCATCAAGATAACTCAATCCTTTTTGCGTGCCTATCCATAAGGTCTCACTTTTGTCGCGCAATACGGTACGAATCACATTACTGGGCAAACTTCCTGCGTCACTCTCCACATGGCGTACATGTGATACCTGGCCTGTATCTGGCGAGTAATGATCAACGCCATTTGAAGTTGCAATCCATAATCCTGCCCCGCCATCGTCGGCGATGTCGTAAATAGTTCCATCGCCTGTACCATTCTTGCCCACAGGTACGCGGACAAAACGATCACGAGCCGTATCGTAACGTACCAGTCCTCCGCCATTTGTCCCTGCCCACAAGCGACCGGAATGGTCTACATGCAGGGACAGAATGGAACTTTCTGGCAGCGCATTTACATCTTTTAAATTTTGCTGATAAACCTTGAATCGATAACCATCCCAGCGTGCCAGTCCACCCTGCGTTCCAAACCAGATGAAACCCTGGGTATCTTCGGCAATAGCCTGTATGACGATGGCAGGTAAACCATTGTCGGTTGTCAGGTTTTGAAATACCTTGTCACTCAAAGGCTGCCAGCGATTGCTGTTCCCTGATAACAGTACTGGATTTGCTACATTTACTGAATTCGCTGCCTCAGTGCATGAAAGACCCAGACCCGTCATCAGGCAAAGCACCATACCTAATGCCTGAGAAAACGTCAGCATTAACCGGCGCCATCGTTTCAGAAAATACGAAATCTGCGGCGTCAAGGCCATATTAGTATGATGAAGATATCATTTTTCATTAAGATGCCGTTACGATGAGTTTTTTGTCGTCTGTGTCAGCACTTTACCTGCCGCCCCAGTTTTTTGATCATCTGCTGCAAGCAGTACTACCGCATGGATAAGCAATACCTGTCGTTTCATACTATCACCTATTATGTATTGGTAGGAATAACATGAAACGTCCACGCGCAACTTGCCAGCCCAGGCATGCAAAGGCATGGCACAAAGCATGTATGGCAGTGTGGGACAGATCGACTGTGGGGAAATGATGCAAGAAGCAGATTATTCAGAAAAACGAAATGGCTGCGTTATTACCAGGCTTGCCAGTTCGTTTTTCTTGATGAAGATATGTATTGCATCAAAAATCACTCTTTGACGAGGTAACCACGCATGATCCAGTTCAAGGTGGCGTTGCCACCATTCTGGGGAACATATGCGCCCCAGAACATGCCATAGCCACCGGGTATACGTACACCAGCCGACAGCAATTGCGTTTTCATCGGATAGCCGGTACTTGCTTCAAGGGGTACATGCAGCAACGTGACTATACCCGTACCTGCTTGCCCAGGCGGGCTCAAGTACAGCCTGGCATTTCCTGCAAGCGCCAATGGATTTTGCATGGTTTCGATTTCAAGTATCACCAGCGAATAGCCGACGGGTACCGAATAAGAATTTGTAGTTGTCGGCGCCAACTGACCGACCTGCCATACACTCCATTGTGGCAAAGCACCGCCCCAGAATGACATATTACCGTTGATGGCAATCATGCGCGCGGCAGGAACACCCAGGTGGGTTAGCTCCTGAGCCTGTACTAAGGTACCGGAACATAAAAAGAAAACAGTTACCGCCAGCAAGCGTTTGAGCATGGTAAGCATAGATATCCCAGGTAGTAACGATAAGGATGATATTGATGGTCCGAGGAAAATACCTGGCAGATCCTGTGAAGGATCTACCAATTTTTCAGCCTCGTTTCAAGCTTCAGAATTTACGCAACAAAGTCACCCACCAGAATGGTGCCTGCACCGACAATTTTAATGATAAAGTCAGTCGCATCCACCGTACCGGTTGTGCCACCAATGTTCTGGAAGGCATAAATACCGGCTGCAGTACCGGCACTTACCGTAACCAGGTAAGCCTGGGTATTGGATGCCAGGGCCGCGCCGGCAGCAGTAGCCGCCGTTGCAATAGCAGCGGCAAATGTTGCCGTATCTGCGGTTGCGATATTCAATGCATTCAATGTCGTTGCGGCCGTGCCTGTCTTGAACACGTCAATACCTGCGACTTTAAAATTGACTACCGTATCGATGGCAGAGATCACTGAGCCAGTAACAATCGCTTCATTACCGGCAACACTGGCAGAGAGATTGATTGTATCTTTGCCAGAACCACCAGTAATTGTTGTATTACCAGTAGCTGTTCCGACCATATTGAGTACCTGACCACCACTGCCCAGGGTGACGTTATTTAAATCGCTATTACTTGAACGAATAACGTTTAATGAAACACCCACACCATTTTCATTGATAAATGTCCAGGCAGGATTGGCACCCACATAAAAGCCAATTGCTTCAACATTGCTTACCAATGTGCTGATGTCTAAAGCCGCTCCCAAGCCGTTAAGAATGGTCAGACCATCAAAGCCAAGGCCACCGTCAATTCTGGTAGCCCCAGTTATTGCGGAATTGGGAACAGACATATTGTCATTTCCCGTACCACCTGTTACAGATACTAATCCTGTAGTGCCAGAAAAAAAATTATTGCCATTAGCAAGGACATAGTTTTCAATCGTTGTATTTCCATTGATAGTTCCCGCTGTGCTGAACGTGATTTGCTCTGTTCCTGAACCATTGATTGTAGTGAATGAATTATATTGCGCCACTGTCATCGTCACATCAGCGAAGTTTAGATTCAAATTTTCAAAACCGGACACCGTGGCACCAGAAATATTCGTACCACTCTGCAATGTGAGTTGATCATTCGTACCGGAACCTGCTGTGTAAGTTCCTGTGTAGGTATCATGATCTGTGTACAAGATGTTATTACCATTACCCAAATTGACCGTACCGGCAATAAATGTAGTCCCCGTATTGACGAAATTTACAGTGTCATCACCAGTACCGCCGTTAAGCGTTGTAATTCCCGATGTTGCATTGGCAAATTCGATGTTATTGCTGCCATTTCCCAAATTTAATATCTTGATATTGGAAATGGTGCCGCCAATACCGCCGCCATTCACTCGATTACCTGCGCCTGTGAGATTGACAGCGCCACTCAAAGTAATGGCATCCGTATCACCCGCATTGCCATTCACAGTCGTACCCGCAAGCGTTGCCGCCGTACCGGTAAAGTTCTCGTTGATCCCGGCCACTCCATTAAACACCCCAC